>CAYGMG010000052.1:0-24487 GCA_964350895.1 uncultured Lysobacter sp. | reverse complement strand
CATCCGTAGGGTGCGCCTTGGGCGCACCGGGCGTACCGTCCGAACGCCCGTATCGCACGTTGGGGCGCCCATCTGTTGTGGGAGCGGATCGTATCCGCGACCGCAGCGCGACAGGCTTGCCACTGACTGCGGTTAACTCGAAGCTCCGCGGTCGCGGATTCGATCCGCTCCCACATAAGGCCGGCGCAATTGAGGAACCTCGACGACCGGCAAATCTGCGCCCGAACCCGTCCCTGACAAATCAGCTCCTGGCCGACACTGCGCGTTGTTCATCGGCCAAGTCGCTGCTTCAGCGCGAAACACCGCGTTCGGCCAGGGTCTGGGCGACCTTGTCGCGCAGGTAGGCGGGCTCGATGGAATGCGGTGTTGCGACGATGCCCATGGCGAGCTGGCGTTGGCCCAGCCGAGCTATCGCCTGCGCCTGCGGATAGCGCTGCGCCTGGAAGCCATTGAGCTGGCCGGCGAGGCGCGCAACCAGTGCGCCGTCCGCGGCGGCAAAGCCGCTGCCCGCGCCCCACCAGTCTCCGGCGGGCAGGCTCACCGCACCGGGCGCCGCCATCCATTCCTGATCGAGCGCCTCGACCAGGCCCTCTACGTCGACGCGGAATGCACCCAGGTAGACCTCACCCATGCGCGCATCGATCGCCGCCAACACCTGCGCCTGTGCCGGGGCATCGGCCTGCATGGCCAGCGCGGCCAGGCTGGAAACCGGCAGCAGCGGGCGATCCAGGCCATAGGCCAGTCCCTGGGCCGCGGCCACCGCCAAACGCACGCCGGTAAAGCCGCCGGGACCGCGGCCGACAGCAATCGCGTCGATCGCCGAGCGCGCAATGCCGGCCTCGTCGAGCATCTCTGCGATCCACGGCAGCAGCAGCTCGGCGTGCCGGCGCGGTGCAAGCTCGCTGCGCTGGCGGATCTCGCCATCAATGGCGAGCGCCACGCTGCAGCATTCGGTGGCGGTATCCAGGGCGAGCAGGATCACCCGCTGGTCTCGTCCGCTGCGCCGGGGGCGCTGTCCGGCGGCTGCCACAGCTCGACCAGCTGGCCTTCCGGGTCGAGCACGTAGCCGAAGCGCCCGAACTCGCCGTCCTCGCGGCGCTCCAGCACCTGACAGCCCTCGCTGCGCAGCTGGGTCAGCAGCAGCTCCAGATTGTCGACCCGGAAATTGACCATGAACGGCCGGTCGCCGGGCTTGAAGTAGTCGGTGTCCTCCTTGAACGGACTCCACACCGAGTAGGCCGGGCGCCCGCTGCCGGCCTCGTTCCATTCGAATACCGCGCCGCCCCACTCCGCCACCGGGACGCCCAGGTGATCGGCGTACCAGCGGCTCATCGCCTGCGGGTCGCGGGACTTGAAGAACACACCACCCAGTCCGGTGACCTTGGCCTTGGGCTCGCTCATGGCAACTCCTCCTCTTCGCTGGCCGGTGCCATCGCCTCCAGGAAGTCCAGCACCTCGCTTTCCTCGCGGGTGCGGGCGAACGGCGGCAGGCTGTCGATGAACAGCCTGCCATAGGGCTTGGTCACCAGTCGCGTGTCGCCGAGCAGGAGCACGCCGCGATCGGCATGGGTGCGGATCAGCCGACCGGCGCCCTGTTTGAGCGCGATCACCGCGTTTGGCAGCTGCCAGTCGCGGAACGGCTGGCCGCCGCGCTGGCGCAGCGCGTCGAGGCGCGCTTCAAGTACCGGGTCATCGGGTGCGGCGAAGGGCAGCTTATCGATGACCACCACACACAGCGCATCGCCGGCCACGTCGACGCCTTCCCAAAAGCTGGCCGCGCCAAGCAGCACGCCATTGCCCGAGGCGCGGAACTCTTCAAGCAGCCGGGTTCGCGGCTGACTGCCCTGGACGAACAGCGGGAACTCGCCCAGCGCTTCCAGATGCTCGGCAGCCAGGCGCAGCGCGCGGTGCGAGGTGAACAACAAGAAAGCACGTCCGCGCGAGGCGCGCAGTACCGGCAGGGTGCGCTCCAGCAGTTTCGGAATGAACTCCCGATGCGAGGGCTCGGCAAGACCCTTGGGAAGGTAGGCCAGGGCCTGGGTCGGATAGTCGAACGGACTTGGCTCAAGCAGGGTGCGCGGCTCGAACAGGCCGAGCTGGATGGCGTAGTGGTGGAACTGCTTGTTTACCGAGAGCGTGGCCGAGGTAAAGATCCAGGCCGCACCGCTCTTCTCGCGGAAGGCACGCAGCGGGGCGGCAACGTCGAGCGGGGTCTGCGACAGGGTGAATCCGTACTTGCTGATCTCGTACCAGCGCACCTCGCCGGCCTTACCCTCGCCGCGCAGGTCAACCAGTCGCTCATGGAAATCGGCACCGCGCTCGGCCAGCGCCTTGAAGCCGGGGCTGCGCTCCTCCAGCAGGCCAAGCTGCTGATTCAGCTCGCCCAGCTGCTCGACCAGAAGATCGATCTGTTCGGCGGCGCCAGGCGCTTCCAGCAGCCGCGACAGGGCGCCGCGGGAGGGTAGCGCGTCGATCACCAGCCGGGCCTCGCGCAGGCCCTGCTCAAGGGCACGCACCGGCAGCTGCAGCTCGGCCAGCGCACCGGTGACGTTGGCGCACTCGGCCAGCGCATCGCGGGCCAGCTCCTGCAGCTGGCGCGCGGAGATGCCAACGCTGAAGAACTGCGAGGCCAGCTCGGGGACCTGATGCGCCTCATCGAGAATGAAGGCATGGGCACCGGGCAGGATCTCGCCGAAGCCCTCCTGGCGCAGGGCCATATCGGCCAGCAGCAGGTGGTGATTGACCACCACCAGGTCGGCCTCCTGCGCGGCGCGCCGGGCGCGGACCACGAAGCAGTCGTCGAAGAACGGACACTCGGCGCCAAGGCAGTTCTCGGTGGTCGAGGTGACCTGCGGCCAGAGCGGTGAGTCCTCGGGCACGCCGTCCAGCTCGGCGATGTCGCCGCGCGCGCTGCCGCCTGCCCAGCGATGCACGTCGACCAGCTGGGCGGCGATCTCGCGCGAGGCGAAGCGGCCCTCGGTGCGCGCCTGCTCCAGGCGGTACCAGCACAGATAGTTTGCGCGACCCTTGAGCAGGGCGGTCTTGACCGGCAGGCCCAGCGCGTTGCGCACCCGCGGCAGGTCGCGCTCGAAGAGCTGATCCTGCAGCGCCTTGGTCCCGGTGGAGACGATCACCCGCAGCCCGGAAAGCAGGGCCGGAACCAGATATCCATACGTTTTGCCGGTGCCGGTGCCAGCCTCGGCGATCAGCGGTTCGCGAGCTTCGATCGCCTCGGCCACTGCTTCGGCCATGCGCTGCTGCGCGGGTCGCGGGCGAAAGCCCGGGATCGCCGTGGCCAGCGCACCGTCCTCGCCGAGTGCTTCGCCGCTGCGCGCGGCGAGTCCGGTCATCGGCGCGGCGCGCGGATCACATCCGCACCGGCGGCTCGGTCAGGCAGCGCGCGACCTGGCGGGCCGCGGTGGCGGCACCTCCGGCATCGCCGCGTTCCTCGCGGGCAAGACGCACCGTGGTCCAGTTGCGCCGGCACAGCGAGCCCAGCCGCGGGCCGCGCTCGAAGGACAGCGCGGCCAGCTGCTCGGCCTCGTCCAGCAGGCGCTGCGCCAGCAGCAGCTCGGCATGCCGCTGCATCAGGTCGGGATCGTGTGGCACCAGCTCGACCGCGCGGCGCACCGCCTGCTCGGCCGCAACCAGATCACCGCCCCGCTCGGCCGCCTCGGCCGCGGCCAGCAGGTCGACGACCGTGCCATCGCGCAGCGGTGCGACCTCGATCACGTCGACCGGATCGCCTGCGGCAGCGCGCACCTCGGCCAGCAGGTCGCGCGGCGGCGGCGGCGGGGCCACCTCGGCCACCGGCAGCGGTGCAACCGGCACGCTGCTGCAGGCAGCCAGCAGGACGCAGAAGAGGGCAAGCAAGGGGCAGCGCACGCGCATGTCAGTCGGTTCTCCGCTCGAACCAGTCTCGAAGCCGCGCAAGGGTACAGCCGCGCCGTGCGGACGGCGAGAAGCCGGCAACGAAAACCAGCTCGACCGCGCCTTCGCATTCAGCATCGGTGAGGACTTCCTCGTCGGCCGCCACCCATTGCCGCTCAAGGCCACGCTCGTCGATCGCCAGCGGCTCGGTGGGCAGGCCGCGGAACAGTGCCGACCACAGCCGCATCGCGCCGGTCGCGCCGTACAGGCCGGTGGGCTGGTTCTGATCGTTGCCGACCCAGATCAGGGCGAGGCGATCGCCGGTCCAGCCGGCAAACCAGCTGTCGCGGCCATCGTTGCTGGTGCCGGTCTTGCCGGCCGGCTGCAACCAGCCCAGACCGTCGGACTGCAGCCGTCGCGCCGTGCCGCTGCGCGCGGCGTCCTGCAGTGACCAGGTGACCAGGCGCGCCGCGGTGGCGTCCTCCGGGTAGGCCGCCGGCAGCTCTTGCGCATAGCGGCTGAGCGGCCGGCCGTCGGCGGCCAGCACCCCGCGCACTGCCAGCAGGGGCTGCACCTGGCCGCCGGCGGCAATGAACTGGTAGAGCTGGGTCATCAGCAGGGGCGACAGGTCGACCGCCCCGAGCAGCAGCGAAGGATGGGCATCCGGAGCATCCCCGCTCAGCACGCCGATCAGCTGCGACAGACGCTCCACGCCCACCGCCATACCAATCCGCACGGCGGCCTGGTTGTAGGACTGGATCAGCGCCTGGTGCAGGTTGACCCAGCCATGACTTTGCCGGTCGGCGTTCTCCGGCGACCAGGTCTGGCTGGCCGAGACGCGCAGGTTGAGCGGCGCGTCCTCGACTGGCGTCGCCAACGAGAAGCGCTGCGGCTGGGCCAGGGCAAGCAGGTAGACGAAGGGCTTGAGCAGGGAACCGACCGGCCGTCGCGCGCTCAGGGCGCGATTGAATCCGGCCCCGCCCTCGCGGCCGCCGACCACGGCCAGCAGTTCGCCGCTGCGGGTATCGCTGACCACCACCGCCGCCTGCAGCGGCACCTTGCTTGTACTTTTGGCCAGCTCCGGAAGCTGCGTCGCCACGCTGGCTTCGGCGGCCTGCTGGGCCATCGGCGCCAGCGTACTCAGCACCGCCAGACCCTGGCCGTTGAGCCTATCGGCCGGGTAGTCCCGCGCCAGCTGTTGCTGCATGACATCGAGAAAGGCCGGGAAGCGGTTGACCCGCAGCCCTGAACTTGCCGTTACACCGAGCGGCTCGGCGCGATAGCTGGTCCCCTGCTGCGCGCTGATCACGCCGGTCTCGACCAGCTGCTCGAGCACCCGGTCACGACGCGCCCGGGCGCGCTCGGGATGGCGCCGCGGATCATGCAGGGAAGGGCCTTGGATCAGCCCGACCAGCAGGGCGATCTCCTGCGCTTCAAGGTCGGCCAGCTCGCGACCGAACCAGAACTCGGCGCCGGCGCCGACCCCGTGCACGGCCTGGCTGCCCTGCTGGCCGAGATAGACCTGATTGAGGTAGACCTCGAGGATCCGCCCCTTGTCGAAGCGCGCCTCGATGCACAGCGCATAGGCCGCCTCGCGCAGCTTGCGGGTCCAGCTTTGCTCGCGGCTCAGGTACAGGTTGCGCACCAGCTGCTGGGTCAGGGTGCTTGCGCCCTCTCGCACTTCACCGGCGCGCAGGTTGCTGAACAGCGCGCGCAGGATGCCGCGGAAGTCGATCCCGGCGTGGTCCTTGAAGCTACGGTCCTCGACCGCCTGCAGCGCGGCGATCAGCAGCGGCGGGACCTCGTTGAGTGCGACCAGCCGGCGCTCGGCGCGCTCGCTGCCGTACAGGGTGGCGATCCGCGCCGGATCGATGCGCGCCGCCTCCAGCCGCTGACCTTCGCCGTCGCTCAGGCTGCGCAGGCGTCCGCCTTCGATGCTCAGCTGCAGGCGGCGCGCGGGTTGGCGGCCATCGAGATCGGTGAACTCGCGGGTGTACAGGCCAAAGCCCCCGCCTTCGCGGCGGAAGCTGCCGGGGCCGCGGCCGCCCTCGCGATAGCCGGCTGCATCCAGTTCAACCTGCAGCGCCTGCGGGCTCAGCGGCATGCCCGGCTGCAGCTGCAGCGGCCGGGCGTAGACCCGGGTCGGCTCGCGCCAGCTAAGCCGGCCGAACTCGCCTTGCAGCCAGCGGTCCACAGCCCAGAAGTACAGGGCCAGAAAGCCGAACAGGGCGCCGCCGAGAAACAGCCCGGCGGCAATCAGCGGCGCGCGCCAGCGCGACGGCTCGCGCTGCGCGCTGGACGCTCCTGGCGGCTTGGATTGGGAGCTACGGGATGAGCGGCGAGCGGGCACGGCAACCTGGGGGCAAGGCGGCAGCTGGCAGCACTGGCCAGCCACGGGCGATAATCGGCCAGTGTAGCGGGTTGGCCGCCCTGCTCCGAGCCCGATGCGGCGGTCCTGGCGAGCGTGTGATCTGCTTTCCTGCCGGCCGCGGCACCCGCCCTTTCTGCAAGGTCCAAGCGTTCACGTGACTGACCCGACCGCCGCGCCGGCCCCGCTCCGGATTTGCCTTTTCGCCAGCGACGCCCCCGCATCGCGCCTCGCCGCCCTGCGCGACAGCCTGCCTGCGGGGCACCCGGTCAGCGTGATCGGCAGCGCGCGCGCCGAACTCCCCGGCGGCTGGGAACTGATCGAAGCACCGGCGCCACTCAGCGTCGTCTCGGCGCTGCGCAGCGCCGCGGCTGAGCACTCCGACTGCCCGTTGCTGTGGATCGATGCCGGCTGCGAACTGCCGCCGCACTGGTGGCCACGTATCAAGGCCGCCATCGACGCCGCGCCGGAGGCGCTGATCTCTCCGCTCTCCGGGCGGCCGGAATCGCTCAACCCCGGCCTGCCCGAGGTCGACGGCGCTGTGCAGGACGCCAATGCCTGGAGGGTGGCCGAGCACCGCCTGCTGGCGGTGGCCGACTGGTCGCCGCAGCTCAGCTACTGGCCGGCGAAGGCGTTGGCAGCGCTCGATGAGCGCGGCGATCTGCCCGCCGACCAGGCCTGCCTGCTGCTCAGCAGCCTGCGGGTCGGCGCCGGAGCCGAGTCATCGGGTCAGGCCGCTCTGGCGGTCAAGGCGCTCGGTCCTGCCTTGGGCCAGGCGCGGCGCGCTCAGTGGCCCGGATTGGACGGCCGTCCGGTTCTGCTGCATCTGGTGCACGGCTGGGGCGGCGGCGTCGAGCGCTTCGTCAGCGACCTGATCGATGCCGATGACGCCCATGCCCACCTGGTCCTGCGCGCCGACAGCGACCCACAACGCGGCCAGGCGGCGCGCAGCCTGAGCCTGCTGTCGCGCTTCGACGAGCCGGCCCTGCGCTGCTGGCCACTTAACCAGCCAATCCGCAGCAGTGCCGCCCAGCACGCCGAGTACCGAACCATCCTCGATACCGTTTGCAGCGAGTTCGGGGTCGCTGCGGTGATGGTCTCATCCTTGGTCGGCCACGCCATGGACGCGCTGCGCACCGGGCTGCCGACCCACCTCGTCTGCCACGACTACTTCCCGGCCTGGCCGGTGCTGCATGCGGATTTCGGCGATCCGCGCATCGACTTCCGCGAGGGGGCGATTCCGGACGCGATCGCCGCCGCCGGCGCGGATCTCGGCTTCGTCGAGCGGCATCCGGCCTGGTGGCAGGGGCTGCGCCGGGTCTGGCTGCAGTCGCTGCGCGCCGCCAACGCCACCCTGATCGCGCCCAGCCAGTCTGTGCAGGACAACCTGTGTCGCATCGAGCCCGCACTCAAGACGCTGCGCTGGGCGCTGGTGCCGCACGGGATGCCTGTCTGGTCCGGCGAGCTGCCGCGCTGGACGCCGCCTTCCGATCGGCTGCGCCTGCTGGTGCCGGGCCGGATCAAGGGCGGCAAGGGCGAATGGCTGCTTGAACAGATCGTTCCGCGCCTTCCACAAGGCGTCGAGCTGATCCTGCTCGGCGCCGGCGCCGCCGGCATGCGCTTTTTCGGCGCGCGCGGCGTGCACGTGCTGCTCGATTACCGGCGCGAGGAACTGCCGCAGCGGGTCGCCAGCCTGCGCCCGCATGCCGCCCTGCTGCTGTCGAGCGTGGCCGAGACCTTCAGCTACACCCTGAGCGAAATGCTCAGTCTTGGCGTTCCGGTGCTGGCCACCCGCCGCGGCAGCTTCATCGAACGGCTGCAGGACCTGCCCGGCCACCAGCTCATCGAGGCGAATGCGGAGGCGCTGCTGGCGGCGATCCGGACCCTGCAGAGCGCGCCGCCGCAGCCGCTATCGGCCACTCCGCAGCGCGATCTCACGGCGATGGCCGCCGACTACCAAGCGCTGCTGAGCACGCGTTCGACCGCGCCCGCCGCGCCCCTGCCGGCGCCGCCGGAAGCCGGCCAGCGCGACGCCGCCCGGCTGGCGCTTGCCCGCGCCGAGCGCGAGCAGCGCAGGCTGCGGTTGACGCTTGAAGCCCTGCGCGAGGAGTCCGACCGTCGCGCAACCTGGGCCCAGCAGGAAACCCGACTGGCCGCCGAACGGCTGGACTGGGCGCGCAGCCTCGAAGCCATCCTGGCCACCGAACGTGGTCAGTTCGCGGCGCTGCAGGAGTCGCACGCGGTGGAACGCGCCGGCCGCGCCAGCGCAGAGACCGCGCTCGCCGCCACGCAAGCAAGGGCCCAGCAGCTGGAGCAGTGGGTTTCCGCGCTCACTGCCCAGCGCGATGAGTTCGAGCGCGAGCGCAATGCCATCCTCGCCAGCACCAGCTGGAAGCTGACCGCACCGCTGCGGGTGAGCCGGCGACTGCTCGTCGCGCTGCTTGCCCGCCTCCGCTTCAGCGCCCGGCGCAGCGCTAATCTCGCCCAACGCGGACGGCGCAGCCTGGTCACCCGCGGATTGAGGGGCACCCTGACCCGCCTGCAGCGCGAGTTCGCCCCCGCGCCCGCGCCGCCGCCGCTGGCCGTCGCGCCCACGGTCAGCGACCGGCTGGACATCGACGGCATTGCCTTCGCGCAGGCCGACTCCCCGCGCGCCAGCATCGTGATTCCGGCCTACAACCATCTCGACCACACCCTGACCTGCCTGCGCTCCTTGGTCGAGCATCCGCAGCGCACGTCGTTCGAGGTGATCGTGGTCGACGACTGCGGCCAGGACCGCACCGCCGAGCTGCTCCCCGGAATCCCCAACCTGGTGTTCCACCGCAATGCCGGGAACCTCGGCTTCATCGGCGCCTGCAACCAGGGTGCCAGCCTTGCTCGCGGCGAGTATCTGGTCTTCCTCAACAACGACACCGCGGTGCAGGCCGGCTGGCTGGACGCGCTGATCGACACCTTCGCCGAGCAGCCCGATGCCGGCCTGGTCGGCGCCAAGCTGGTCTATCCCGACGGCCGTCTGCAGGAAGCCGGCGGAATCGTGTTCAGCGACGGCTCCGGCTGGAACTACGGCCGCTTCGATGACCCGGCCGATCCACGCTACAACTACCTGCGCGAGGCTGACTACTGCTCCGGCGCGGCAATAGCCATTCCCGCCGCCCTGTTCAACGAGTTCGGCGGCTTCGATGCACATTACGCGCCGGCCTACTACGAGGACACCGACCTGGCGATGAAGGTGCGTGCCGCTGGCCGGCGGGTCTATTACCAGCCGCGCTCGGTGGTGATCCACTTCGAGGGCATCAGCTCGGGCACCGATACCAGCAGCGGCACCAAGCGCTACCAGGTGATCAATCAGGAGAAGTTCCTCGCCCGCTGGCGCGACACGCTGGCCAGCCACGCCGCGCCGGGTACCGACATCCTGATCGCCCGCCAGCACCGCCAGCGCCGTCAGGTGCTGGTGATCGATGCCACCACGCCGCAGCCGGACCAGGATTCCGGATCGGTGCGCCTGAGCAACCTGTTCCGCCTGCTGCGTGCCGAGGGCTGCGCGGTGAGTTTCTTTGCCGACAACCGGGCCTGGGTGGAACGCTACTCCTCCGACCTGCAGCAGCTTGGCGTCGAGGTCTGGTGGCATCCCTTCATCAGCGACCCGCTGGCGTGGCTGGCCGAGCACGGCCGCCGCTTCGACACCATCATCGTCAGCCGGCACTACATCCTGTCCAACTACCTGGAGCCGCTGCGCCAGCACGCGCCGGGAGCGCGCATCGTGTTCGACACCGTCGATCTGCACTACCTGCGCGAGCAGCGCGAGGCCGAGCTGTCCGGCAGCCAGGAACTGCGCCGCGGCGCCGCGCGGACCCGCGACAAGGAGCTGGCCCTGATCCGCGCCGTCGACCTGACCCTGGTGGTCAGCCCGGTCGAGAAGGAACTGCTGTCGCGCGAAGCGCCGGCCAGCACCGTGGAGATACTGTCCAACGTGCATGAGGTCTACGGCTGTCGCAAGGCCTTCGCCGAGCGCGCCGACCTGATGTTCGTCGGCGGCTTCCAGCATCCGCCAAACATCGACGCGGTGAACTGGTTCTGCGACGAGGTGATGCCACGGGTGCGCGAGGACAATCCAGCGATCCGCTTCCATATCATCGGCAGCAAGGCCCCGGATCAGCTCGCCGCGCTCGGCCAGCGCGACGGCGTGGTCTTCCACGGCTTCGTCCCGGACATCGCGCCGTTCATGGATGGCTGCCGGATCGCCGTCGCCCCACTGCGCTACGGCGCCGGGGTCAAGGGCAAGGTCAACATGAGCATGAGCTACGGCCAGCCGGTGGTCGCCACGCCGATCGCCGTCGAGGGCATGCATCTGGAGCCCGGACGCGACGTGCTGGTGGGCGAATCACCCGCCGAACTCGCGGCCGCCATCCTGCGCCTTTACGACGACGAAGCGCTCTGGCAGCAGCTGTCCCGGGCTGGCCTTGCCAACGTCAGCGAACACTTCGGCTTCGCCTCGGCGCAGCGCGCGGTCCAGCGCATGCTGCGCGCCCCACGACGCCGCTGAGTCCAAAGATTGCGGCGAGCCGTCGAAGAAACCGACGGCTGATGAGTCCGCAAACGACAGGGCCGAACAGGGCAAACAGGGGGACGTTGACATCGAGGCGGCGCAGGCGGGCTGGTGGAACATCGTCAGCCCGTCCGCAGCTGCCACGCAGGCTCAGGCGACCTTCTTGAACAGGCTGGAGACCGTATCCGGCAAAGCGTGCTTCATCCACTCGAGGTCGAGCTTGGCCGGGTGGTCGATGTACTTCTGCGGGTTCTCCACCACGTCGACCAGGTATTCCTTGGACACCTTCCACTCGGTGTCATGATCGCCCTTGCCACGCTCGACCAGCTCGAAGCGGCCGGCGGTGTATTTGATGGTGAAGTAGTCGTACGGATGCGCGGGATCCTCGCCGTACAGGGCGACGGCGGAGACGTGCCGGTCGGCAAACTTGTCGAAGCCTTCGATCAGCTTGCCGTAGACGCCTTCATCGCGATTGGCCTCGATCGAGCGGTTGACCACGTCCAGCGCGTCCATGAATAGCTTGTAGGTGTCGTTGTGAGCCATGGGGGCCTCCTGTCGTAGGCGAATGGAGCGGCCCTTTGCGGGCCGTGGACTGGGCCAGGGGCGCTGGCGGCTGCAAGCCGCAGCGGCCCCAGGCGAGCCCAGCGCCGGCGCTCTGCGGCGCCGGCTGCGGTGTGGCGTCGATCAGACCGACACGCACCGGTCTACCCTAACCCACCAGCCTGCGCCGCAGGGGACTCCCCGATGAACGAGGCTCTTAGCTGAACGTTTAGCTCCGCTTGGCCTGCACTGTGCGCGGCCGCCGCTGCATGCTGGTCGCGGACAGCCCGCAAGGGAATCGCAAGACAGACAGCGCGATCGGCAGCAACGGGCGACCGCTGACCTATCGGTTGCGGTCGTTGCGGCCCGTCTCGAGGCAGCACCACGGGCTGTAGCAGATGGATCGCGAGCAGGATTTCGAGGCTATCCGTCGATTGGCGACCCGGCCTGTAGCGGACGCTGGAGAGGTATCGCGAAGCAGGCGCTGCGTGTTCGGATGTGCGGACCGCCGTCGACCGTTCCGCCGCAGTCCGCTGGCCCGGACAGAGATGTCCGGGACAGGACACTAGGCGCCGGCCGCCTCGAGCCGAGCGCGCAGGGTGACCAGGTCGGGGTTGTCGGGGTCCAGTTCAAGCGCTTGCTGGAACCCGTCGCGGGCGCGCTGTAGCTCGCCGGCGCCGAGCCGCTCGGTGGCGTATCCGGCGTAGGCCTGGCTGAGGCGGCGCTTCATCGCGGCAAGGCCTGGCGGGTTGCCGCTGGTGCTCTCCAGGCCCTCGACGTAGCCGCGCGCGCGCCCAAGCCGTCCTGTGCCGAGCGCCGTCTCGAAATGCTCGGCGGCGCGCAGCGGCAGCTGCAGCAGGCCTTGCCGGGCAGCAGCGTTGTCCGGCTCGGCGCGCTGCACCTGACGGTACTTGTCGTAAGCGCTCTCGCCGGGCGGACCCCACAGATTGCCGGCAGCGACCGCCTGCGATGCCTCGTCGAGCAGGCTGCGCAGCCGTGCCGGATCAGCCTCGCGACTGCGCTGGGCGCTCAAGGCTTCGGCGCGCTGGCGCGCGCTGTCCAGCCGTTCAGTGGCGCGGCGCAGGGCGCTGTCGGAGAGCAGCTGGTTGGCGCGCAGGGTGGCTAGCAGATCGCTTGCGCGATCAACCTCGTAGTCGGCGGCGGCGCGGTCGAACTGGGCAGAGAGCGCAGCAGCGATGCGCTCGATGCCGCGCAGGGCGCGGGGCTCCTGCGGTGTTTCGGCGAGCACCGCGCGGAACAGCGTCAGCGCATTGTCGTCACGCGGAGCCGTCAGCCGTCCGCGGCCGAGCAGGGCCTCGGCCCGTTCGATCAGGCCCTCGCGCTGCGCGCCCTGCTGCTGTTGCGCCTCGGCCAGACGGCCGCGCAGCGCCGGCAGTTCGGGGAAGGCCGGCTCGTGGGCGGCGATCCGTTCGATCTGCGCCTGCGCGGCATCGAACTCCGTCGCATCGATCTGTCGCCGCGCACGCTCGACCAGTACTGCGAGTACCTGGCCCATCCCGTCGCGGGCCAGGGCATTGCCGGGATCCTGTTCCAGCACCTTGCGATACAGCGCCATGGCGCTGTCCTCGCCCTCCTCCAGGCGATCCGCTTCGCGGGCCTCGCGGGCGGCATCAAGCCAGCCGGCGAGGTCGTCCTCGCGCATGGCGCCCTCGCGCAAACGCACGGCGATGGCGTCGATGCGCGACGCCGGAACGGCCAGCTGGCGGGCCTGCTCCAGCGCCGACTCGGCGCCGCTTGCATCGCCCGCCGAAACCGCCTGTTCAGCGCGCAGCAGCCATCGCTCGCCCACCCGGGCGAGTCCATCGCGAGCGCGCAGATTGTCGGGATCGATTGCCAGCACCGCGGCAAACAGCTCGCGCGCGCCGCCGCCGGTGGCGTCATCCTGCAGCCGGCCCTGGGCGAGCGCCTGCTCGGCGCGGTCCAGAACGCCCGAGGTCTGGCTTTGCGGCAGCAGCTCGCGCAGACGATCCTGGAACTGCCACACCGCAGCGCCGCCAGCGACGAGCAGCAGCAGCAGGATCCAGGGCCAGCGAGCCACCGCAGCCTTGGCCGGTCGGCGCCGCCGGCTGCGATCGGCGATCAGCCCGGCGTCGACCTGACCGAGGGTCGGCTCGCGACCCGCGTTGTCGTCGACATGGCTGGCGCTGGGTTGAGACGGCGCCGGCAAGGGCGTCTGCTGCGGAATGGTCGAGCGCATCGGCGTCGGCGTGAAGCGCTGCTCGATCTCGGCTAGCTCCTGGGCCAGTTCGCCGCCGCTGCCAAGTCGCGCATCTCGCTGCTTGGCCAGCAGCCGATGCAGCAAGGGGTCGAGCCAGCCGAGTTCGGCGGGCAGGTTGGGCAGGGGCGCGGAGAGATGCATGATGCCGACCGAGATCTGATCCTCGGCGCTGTACGGCACGCGACCGGTCAGCAACTCGAAGAACACGATGCCCAGGCTGTACAGGTCCGAGCGTCCGTCGAGCTCTTCGCCGCGCGCCTGCTCCGGACTCATGTAGCTGGGCGTGCCCATGATCGAGCCGGTCACGGTCATCCGCACGTTGTCGTTGGCGCGGGCGATGCCGAAGTCGGTGAGCACGGCGGCGCCATCCTCGCGAAGCAGGATGTTGTCCGGCTTGATGTCGCGGTGGATCACCCCGCGGCCGTGGGCGTAGCCCAGCGCCGAGGCGATCTCGCGGGTTACCCGGAGCGCAAAGCGCAGGCCGCGCGGCGGGCGGTTGCTGGTGACCACGGCGCCGCCGGGCAGGTGCTCCATGGCCATGTAGTGATGGCCGGCTGCCTGGCCGACGTCATGCACCTGGACCACGTGCGGATGGCGCAGGCGTGCGGCAATCCGCGCTTCGCGCAGGAAGCGCTCGCCAAACTGGCCATCGCCGGCCAGGGTGGGCGACATGATCTTCAGCGCGACCTCGCGCTGGACCGACTCCTGCAGGGCCAGGTGCACGCTGGCCATGCCGCCGTGCCCCAGCGGTCGCAGGATGCGGTATCCGGGAATCTCGATCACGCCGCCTGGTGCCCCCTTCGACGCCCTACCCGGCCGCCTGATCGCCGAGCATAGCCAGCGCGGGCGTCGCAGAACAGCGCCGGCGTTCGCCCACCGACCGGGCAGGGCCCTCAAGACGCAGACATCGCCCGGCGCATTTCCAGCGGCAGCGCCCGGTAGCCGGGCACCGCGGACTATCCCGCCCGTCGCGCCTCGAGCACGCCTGCCACCCCGGAGAGCCTGGCCAGCAGGGTGCCCAGCTGGTCGTAATCCTGCACCTTGAGGGTGAAGCGAAGATCGGCCGAGCCGTTGGCCTCGTCGACCCGGCTGTCCAGCGACAGGATGTGCACGCTGCTGGTGCCGATCACATTGGTCAGGTCCTTGAGCAGGGACTTGCGATCGTAGGCGCGAATCTGCACCCCGACGCTGAAGCTCTGCCCACCGCGACGGCCCCATTCAACCGGCATCATCCGCTCCGGATGGCGGGCCAGCAGGCGCTCAAGGCTGGCGCAGCCCTCGCGGTGGACGCTCACCCCGCGGCCCTGGGTCAGATAGCCGACGATGGCATCGCCGGCCACCGGCTGGCAGCAGCGCGCAATCTGGGTCAGCAGGTTGCCCACGCCTTCAACGGTGAATCCGCTGTGCGGCTTGGGCGGCCGAGAGGTCGGTGAAACCGTGCGTTGGGAGTGCGCCGGCTCGTTCTCCGGCTGCTGCAGCTCGTGCAGGGCGCGCGCCACCTGGGTCGGACCGACGTCGCCCAAGGCCACGGCGACGTACAGGTCCTCGATTTTCTGCAGGCGCAGCTTGGGCAGGGCCAGGGCCAGGTCCTGCTGATGCAGGCCGAGACGCTTGAGCTCGCGCTCCAGCACCTCGCGTCCCTCCGCCAGGTTGTGCGCCAGATCGAGCTTGTGGAACCAGGCACGCACCTTGTCCCGCGCGCGAGCGCTGCCGAGGTAGGCGTTGTGCGGCAGCAGCCAGTCGCGGCGCGGTTCCGAGGTCTTGCCGGTGAGGATCTCGACGCGGTCGCCGCTGCGCGGCTGGTGGGTCAACGGGACGATCCGGCCATTGACCTTGGCCCCTCGGCAGCGATGCCCGACCTCGGTATGCACGTGATAGGCGAAGTCCAGCACAGTCCCGCCGCGCGGCAGGTCGATCACCTGGCCCTGCGGCGTGAGCAGATAGATGCGGTCCTCGACCAGCTCGGTCGACAGGCCAGCGGCCAGGGCGCCGTCCTCGTCGCCCTGGGCGCTGTCCAGCAGCTGGCGCATCCAGGCGATCTTGCGCTCGAAGCCGGCATCCGCGCCGCCGCCCTCCTTGTAGCGCCAATGCGCGGCCACTCCCAACTCGGCGTGGTCGTGCATTTCGCGCGAGCGGATCTGCACCTCGACCGTCTTGCCCTGCTCGCCGACCACCGCGGTGTGCAGGGAGCGATAGTTGTTGCCCTTGGGATTGGCGATGTAGTCGTCGAACTCCTTGGCCACCGGCGTCCACAGTCCGTGCACGACGCCCAATGCCGCGTAGCACTGGCCGACATCGCCGACCAGCACGCGCACCGCGCGGATGTCGTAGAGCTCGGAGAACGGCAGGCCCTTGCGCTGCATCTTCTTCCAGATGCTGTAGATGTGCTTGGGCCGTCCGGCCACTTCGGCATCGACGCCTGCCTCGCGCAGGGCCTCGCGCAGGCGCTGCTTGAACATGTCGATAAAGCGCTCGCGGTCGGCGCGGCGCTCGTCGAGCAGCTTGGCAATCCGCTTGTAGGTGTCGGGCTGCAGATAGCGGAAGGCCAGATCCTCCAGCTCCCATTTGACCTGCCAGATGCCCAGACGATTGGCCAGCGGCGAGTGGATGTCCGCGGTCAGCTGGGCCAGGGCCTCGCGCTCCGCCTCGGGCCGGGTCGATGCAAGGCGCATCCGGACCAGCTGCCGGGCCAGCAGGATCAGCACAACCCGCAGGTCGCGGATGATAGCCAGCAGCAGCCTGCGCAGGCCTTCGGCGCCGCCCTGGGCGTGCCGGCTGACATAGATCGACCAGACTTTCTCGGCCTCGCGCTGGCCCTGCAGCAGGAGCGCAACCGCTTCGCTGGCATCCAGCTCCGACAGGCCGGTCTGGCCTTCGCGCTCGAGCGGATAGAGCGCCGCCGCAATCAGGGTTTCGCGGTCCGCGCCGAGGGTATCCAGCATGGCCAGGGTCTGGACCAGCTCGTTCTCCAGCGGCGGATGCGCGGAGAGCCGCTGCTGCAGCCACTGCGATAGCGGCTCCGGCAGTGCCGGCAAAGCCTCGCCGCGCAGCTGCAGCCACTCGGAAAAGCTCAGCGGTGGGGCTTCGGCGCGCTTCACGGATTCCTCGGGGAAACGGTCAGTGCAAGACGGTGCGAGCGGGCGCCCTCAGCACCTGCAGCTGTCCGCATGAGCATGGCGCAGGTCTTTCGGGGTCTGCAAACGACGACGCCGGAGCACAGGCTCCGGCGTCGAACGCTCGCCGACCGATCTGCGGATCAGGAACCGGCGAAGCCCTGGAAAAGCACCTCACGGCTCAGGCTGTCGATCGAGGTACGCGCCGGCGAGCCGTTGTCGCCAAAGCGGAAGTTGCAATTGCCGTTGAGCGAGCCGACCAGCGACTTGTCGTAGGTGAAGACCAGGTCGAAGTTGCTGCCCGAGGGCCGCAGCACGCCTGCCGGCGAGTGCGGCGAGGGCAGTGCGACGCTGCTTCGCGGATCGGTGAAGAACAGCGAGGCGGTTGCCGCCGGGTCACAGGCCGTCGCCTGCGCTTGGACCTGCTGGACGGCTGCTTCTGCCGGCGGGCCGGCATCGACGAAGCGGAAGAAGTCGACGATGCGGATCGAGCAGGCCGAGCCGCTGCCGCAGTTCGGATCGCGCTGCACGACGATGCTGTTGCCCGGCGGCAGCGAGAACAGATCGATCTCGCCGCCGGACTGGTCATACAGGCGCGGCACGCCGCCGGAGCCGAGCAGGCCGATCCGCGCAATGCGCCGATCAACGACGCCGTCCAGCGGTTCAGATGTGTCGACGCCGAGGATGTCGAAACTCGGCTCGTCATTGACCTCGGCAACGTTGACCGTGACCGCCAGCGGCCGGGTCGCGCCGAGGCTGTCGGTGGCAGTGAAGCTGAGGATGCTGCTACCGGACACGTCGGGCTCGATGCTGATCGACAGCGGCCAGCTGTCACCGGCTCGGGCGCCGAGCAGGCCGGCGCTGTCGATCAGGTCACCGTTGCTGCTGCCGGCGGTGAAGCTGGCCACGCCATCAGGATCACTGATCAGGCAGTCGTAGTTGAGCGCGGCGGCATCTTCCTGAAGGGTGATCGGGCTCTGGATCGCGCCGACGTCGTGCGGCGATGCATTGCCGGAGTCCGCGCTGCAGGCGATGGTCGGACCCGGGTTCTCGGTCAGGGTGAACAGCGCCGAGGCAAGGTTCTCGGCGACGCTAACGTCGCCCTGCCCGGTGGCATCGGACGGGTCGAAGAACACCGCCGCGGCAAGTACCGAGCGGTCGCCGTCCTCGGCATTGGGCGCACCGCCACCCAGAGTGGCCGGGAAGTTGCGGGTCAGGGTGTAGGTGCGCGAAGCGCCGCCCTGCAGGCTGAATCCAGCCCCGCCAACATTCAGCACGCCGCTGCCGGTACCGCAATCGGTGCCCGGGTCGGACTGGGCGACGCCCGGACCACGGTCGCGACAGGTCCAGCCCAGGGCCTCGACGCGCGGGGTCAGCTGCGGCGCAGGCGCCGCGGTATCGACCAGGAACTCCTTGAGCCGCAGGCCGGAGGCGGCCACCGGCCCAGCATTGCGCACCCGGATCGAATAGTTGACCGGCGAGTTGATCGTCGCTGCCAGGTTGCGGGTCAGGTAGGCCGCGGGGTTGCCCGGATCGCCGTCGAGAATCTCGACCCGCAGGTCGGCCCGCTGACTTGGCGGGCCCTGGATCTCGAAGCCGCTGCCGAAGATCGCATCGGCAAGCGCGATGCCCGGCGCCGGCACGTCGGCCGCACCGGCGCTGAGCGTCGAATAGGACACGCCAAAGCACTGCAGCTGGGGACCGTAGGAGGCTTGTGCGCTGACCGGGCTGAAGCGGGCCGAGGTCGCATCGCCAGCCACCGGCGGCCGGTAACTGAAGCTCTGCACGCCGCGCAGCGACTGCACCCGGCCATTGGGGTCGGTGATGGTCAGCGCGAGCAGGTCAGGCGATGCAAGCGGATAGAAGCTCTCGCAAAGCAGCGGCTCGATGGCGTCGATCTCCAACCGGCGGGCCGGCAGGCCGCCGCCAGCGGCATAGGCGAACATCGGCGCCGAGCGCAGCAGGACCGCATTGCTGCCATTGCCCTCGAAGAGCACGTTCAGATTGGCGCTGGTGGCCTTGAGCTGGCAGGCATCGGCGTTCTTGGCATCGACCTCGGTCAGGGTCCAACCGTGGAGACCCGGGCGCAGGGCCATGCCTGGCTGGGTGTCGGACTTTTGCTGGGCCCCCGCAGCGCACAGCATTGGCGCTTCGAAGGTCGCAGAGGAGGGCTTGGACGCCGGGCTCGGCCCGGCCACGAGGACGCCGCAGGACATCGACGCCAGGGCGAAGGTCACGGCCTCGGCAATGCGCCGACGGGAAACACGCTGAGTCACTCGCACACACTCCTCATCAGAAACAGATCCTGCGGGCCCATTGCCCGGCAAATCACCGCGCAAAGAGACCCGCCGAGTATACCGGCCACAGCTGAAGGCGGGCCTGCCGCCTGGGTCACGAAAGCGACGCCGCGGGAACCGCGGGTTCAGGCTGGTCCGGCAGGCCGCCGGCTCGGAGAGTCACTATTGATCCCATCCCACCAGACTACGCAGGGGCCGTCCAGGCGGATGCCGAACGGCTGAGCCGAGTGTAGGGCAAGCGTGCGGCCAGTTCTGAATCACCGTTAACCCCTCCGACTGCCGGCGCACATCCACGGCATGACCGGTACAATCGGCGCCCTTGGTCCTGTCCAGAGTGAGTCTGCCCGTGCGCCGTTTCGCCGTCTTGATGCTCCTCGCGCTATTTGCCCTTGCCGCTTCCGCGCAGGAGTTCTCGTCTCTTGAGGAGCGCATGAGCGCGGCCGAATTCAAGGCCGCTGGCCTTGACAAGCTGAGCGCCGAGGAGCTGGCCGCCCTGAACGGCTGGATCCGCGGCGAGCGCTCGCTGATCCCGGCGGCCAACGCTGGCCAGCAGGCGCCGCAGAACGTCGCCGAGATTGATCGCCGCGGCCTGTCCGACGGGGTCAGTTCGGACGACTACATCGAGTCGCGCATCCGCGGCGAGTTCCGCGGCTGGAAGGGCAGCCAGACCGTCTTCGAGCTGGAGAACGGCATGGTCTGGAAGTCGACCGACCCGGCCGCCAAGCTGGCGGTCAATCTGCAAGACCCGGTGGTCCGCCTGACTCCTGGCTTCATGGGCGCCTGGTTCCTGCAGGTCGATGGCTACAACGCCAAGGTCCGGGTCAAGCGGATCAAGTAGGCGCCGGCAGCTCCTCCAGCAGCCGGGCCAGTCGCTTCGGCGATACCGGCTCGGCGGTGCCCAGCTCCTGGGCGAACAGCGACACCCGCAGCTCCTCCAGGGCCCAGCGCAGCGCCTGCCAGGCCTCGGGCCGGCGCTCGGCCGGGTAGCTGGCCAGGCGCTCGACGAAGGGCAGCAGTTCGAGCATGCGCGCCTGGTCGCGAGTCGGGTCGCGGGCCAGGCGCTCGGCGCGGCGCTGCATGGCCTTGAGGTAGCGCGGGAAGTGCTGCAGCCGCTCGGCGGGGGTTTCACGCAGGAAGCCCGGGTGCACCAGGCCCTGCAGCTGGGCTGAGAGATCGTCGTAGTTGGCGGTGGCGAAGCCGACCAGGGGCGGGGCCAGGGCCGGCCTCAGTTCGGCATACAGGGCGAGGATCTGCTCGGCCAGCCTGAGCCGCTCCATCGCCGCCGGGAACAGGCCGCGGCGGATCTCCTCGCGCAGCGCGGCGAAGGCCTCGGCATCGCGGATGCCGCCCAGCGGACGCTCGCTGGCTGCCAGGAAGGCGGACTCGACTATATCGCCGCGCAGGCGCTCTTGTGATTCGATCGCGGCGTACAGCAGGCCCAGCTTCGGACTGACCGGCAGCTGCTTGCGCGCCTGCTTGGCGGCGTCCTGCAGGCCAATCCGCAGCAGCCGGCGAACGCCTCGGGGGTGTTCGCGCTCGGCTTCACCGCGGTCGGCGCGAATCTCCAGCGCCACGCTGTCGCCACGATCAACCAGGGCGGGGAAGGCCGGCACCCCGGCCTCGCCTTCGATCTGCGCCGGCACCGGGGAGTCCGGAAACTCGCTCAGTCCGGCCTTGGCCATGCCCCGCGACACCCGCGCGGCGAAGGCCGATTCCGACTTGCTGCCGAACTGCCGACGCAGGGCATCAAGGTCGCGCGACGCGGCAAGTTCCTTCTGCCCATCGCGATCCAGCAGGCGCAGCCGGAAGCGCAGATGCTCGGGCAATGCCTCGGGCGCAAAGTCAGCGCCGCTGATCTCGGCACCAGTGGCGCGCTTGAGGAAGCGGGCAAGTTCGCCCTCGAAGACATCGGCGCTCGGCTGCGGATAGGCCTCGAAGAAAGCCCGGGCGAAATCCGGCGCCGGGACGAAGTTGCGCCGCAGCGCCTTGGGCAGGCCGCGGATCAGTTCGGTGGCGCGCTCGGCGGCAAAGCCCGGCACCAGCCAGGACAAGCGCACCGGATCCAGCGCGTTGAGCAAATGCAGGGGCACGTCGACGCTCACCCCATCGTCGTCGCTGCCGGGCTCGAACAGGTAGTTCAGGGCCAGTCGTGTCTCGCCCAGCGGCAGGTACTTGGGGAAACGGTCGACTTCGCCGCCCTCGCCGGGCATCAGATCGACCACGCTCCATTCCAGCGCCGTCTGCTCGGCCTTGGACGCGCGCTTGAACCAGGAATCCAGTGCGCTGACGCTGTTGATCTCGGCCGGCAGGCGGTCCAGGTACCAGCGCGCCTGCCAGTCCTCGTCCGCCACCAGCCCGGCGCGGCGTAGCTTGGCCTCTTCCTCGCGGGCCTTGTCGAGGGTCTTGAGATTGCGCTCGACGAACGGACAGCGGGTATTGATCTCGCCGGGCAGCAGGGCCTGGCGGACGAAAATGTCGCGCGCCTCATCCGGGTACAGCCCGCCGTAGTGCACCGGCTTCTTCGGCGCCAGGACCAGGCCGAACAGGCTTATCTGTTCGGAGCCGATCACCCGCCCCTGGGCCCGCGACCAGTGCGGATCGAAATGCTTGCGCGAGACCAGGTGGGCGGCCTGCTCGACCACCCATTCCGGCTCGATCCTGGCGCAGGTCAGAGCGTATACACGCTGGGTATCCAGCAGCACGGCGGAGAGTAGCCAGTTGGGCGGCTGGCGGGCCAGACGGGATCCGGGAAAGATCGCAAAGCGGCGCTGACGCGGCGCCTCGAACACGCCCTTCTCGATCTTGTTGCCGACCTGCATCGGCATGCCGGCGATCAGCGCCCGATGCAGGGCGCCGTAGTCGGCCGCCGATTCGTTGAGGCTCCAGCCAGCATCGCGGGCCAGCACCAGCAGCTGGCGGTGCAGCTCACGCCACTCGCGCATGCGCAGGAAGCTCAGGAACTGCTTGCCGCACCAGTCACGCAGCTTGCTCTGGGTGCGCGCCTCGTGCTCGTCCTGATAGGCCTGCCACAGGTTGAGGATGCCGACGAACTCGGACTTGGCATCGGCAAACTGCGCGTGCGCGGTGTCCGCGGCGGCCTTGGCGTCGGCCGGCCGCTCACGCGGATCCTGGATGCTCAGGAAGGCAGCGATCACCAGCAGCTCGCGCAGCGCGGCCAGCTCGTTGGCGGCGATCAGCATCCGCGACAGCTTGACGTCGACCGGCCAGCGCGACATCTGCCGGCCGGTCGGCGACAGGCGACGCTCGCGATCCACAGCACTCAGTTCCACCAGCTGCTGCCAGCCCTCCGCCACCGCGCGCGGATCAGGCGGGTCGATGAACGGAAACGCATCGACCTGACCCAGGCCCAGCGAGAGCATGCGCAGGATCACCCCGGCGAGCGCGGCGCGGCGGATCTCGGGGTCGGTGTAGGCCGGCCGTGCGAGGTAGTCGGACTCCTCGTACAGCCGGTAGCAGATGCCTTCGGCAACCCGCCCGCAGCGGCCCTTGCGCTGGTCGGCGGCGGCGCGGGAGATCGGCTCGATATGCAGACGGTCGAGCTTCTGCCGCGGGCTGTAGCGCTTGACCCGCGCCGTTCCCGGATCGACCACATAGCGGATCCGCGGCACAGTCAGCGATGTCTCGGCGACATTGGTCGAGAGCACGATGCGCCGCTTGGGGCCGGGGCGGAACACGCGGTCCTGATCACGCGAGGAGAGCCGCGCATACAGCGGCAGCACCTCGGTCTCGCGGTACTTGCGCTGCTCAAGCGCGCGATGCAGCTCGTGGATTTCGCGCTCGCCGGGCAGGAAGATGAGGATGTCGCCAAGCCGGTCGCCGCGGGTGATCTCGTCCACCGTGGCAACGATATGTTCTGTCGGCGAGCGCGCCTCGCGGACCGCCTCGCCGGATTCGTCCTCGATATCGACCCCGCCGTGCGCTGGCCGGTAGCGGACCTCGACCGGATAGCTGCGGCCCTCGACGCTGAGCACCGGGGCGTCATCGAAGTGGCGGGCGAAGCGGTCGGTGTCGATGGTCGCCGAGGTGACGATCAGCTTCAGGTCACGGCGCTTGCGAAGCAGTCCTTTCAGGTAGCCGAGCAGGAAATCGATGTTCAGGCTGCGCTCGTGGGCCTCGTCGAGGATCAGGGTGTCGTAGCGCGACAGGAAGCGGTCGGACTGGATTTCCGCAAGCAGGATGCCGTCGGTCATGAACTTGATCGCGGTGTCCTCGCCCACCTGCTCGGTAAAGCGCACCTGGTAGCCGACCACGCCACCCAGCTCCACCTGCAGCTCCTCGGCCACCCGCCGCGCCACCGAGCGCGCGGCAATCCGTCGCGGCTGGGTGCAGCCGATCATCCCCGCCGCGCCGCGCCCGGCGGCAAGGCACAGCTTGGGCAGCTGGGTGGTCTTGCCGGAGCCGGTTTCGCCGGCAATGACCAGCACCTGGTGCTTGCCGATCAGCTCGACGATGCGCTCGGCCTCGCGCGCGACCGGCAGATCTTCGGGAAAGCTCGGCGTCGGCAGCCGCGCGGCGCGTGCGGCGACCGCTGCCCTTGAGGCCTCGATATCGGCGAGCAGCCGCGCCTGACCCTCGGCGTCGGGCTTGTTCTGCAGCTGGCTCAGCCGCCGGCGCAGTCGGCCGTGGTCGCGGCTGGCGATGCCGCGCAAATGGGGTCGGAAAGTCTGGGACATGCTCGCAGGGCGGGCCGGGCAGCAGGCAGCGGCGCAGCGACGGCGCCGGCGACCCGGCCATTGATTCTGATCACGCCGGCCCTCAGGAAGGGGCAGTAAGCTTATCGAGTGTTGTCCTTCAAGAGGAGACTGTTCGCATGAAGATCGATATCGGCATGAACGACAAGCAGCGGCGCAAGATCGCTGATGGGCTCTCCCGGCTGCTGGCCGACAGCTACGGCCTGTACCTGAAGACCCACAACTTTCACTGGAACGTCACCGGTCCGATGTTCAACACCCTGCACCTGATGTTCGAGACCCACTACACCGAGCAGTGGACCGCGCTGGATCAGATCGCCGAGCGCATCCGCGCCCTCGGGCATCGCGCCCCGGGTTCGTACCGCGAGTTCAGCAAGCTGAGCATCATCGAAGATGACGCGAGCAGCGTCGAACCCGGCGACTGGCGACAGATGGTCAGCATGCTGGTCCTGGGCAACGAGGCGGTGTGCAAGACCGCGCGCAAGATCTTCGACTCCGCCAGCGAGGCCAACGACCAGCCCAGCGCCGACCTGCTCACCCAGCGCCTGCAGATCCACGAGAAGAACGCCTGGATGCTGCGCTCCCTGCTGGAGTGATCAGGCTCCGGGAGCGGGGTGCGGGCGAGCAGAGAGGTCCTGTTCGGGCGCATTGTTGTCGTTCGCAGGGGATGCCGGCGAGCTGTTGTGGGAGCGGATCGTATCCGCGACCGCAGCGCGACAGACTTGCCACTGACTGCGGCCAGATCGAGGCCCCGCGGGCGCGGATACGATCCGCTCCCACAGAAAGCCGGCGCTGTTGATGA
>CAYGMG010000051.1:0-24673 GCA_964350895.1 uncultured Lysobacter sp. | reverse complement strand
GAAGCTGCGCTTAAGCGCCTCGTAGGCATCGCGCTGCTTTTGCTCGCGGGCTGCCGGTGCACGCACCTCGAGAATCACGATCTGATCGCCAGCCGGGTCGGCCGGCAAGGTCGAGGGCAGCCCGCGGCCACGCAGCCGCAGCCGCTTGCCGCTGTCCGAGCCCGCCGGCACCTTGAGCTGCACCGGCCCGCCCAGGGTCGGCACGCTCATTTCCGCCCCCAATGCCGCTTCCCAGGGCTGTAGCGGAAGCGTCACCCGCACTTCGCGGCCCTCGGTCGAGAACTGGTAGTGCGGTCGATACACCACCTCCAGCAGGAGATCCCCTGCCCCGCTGCTTGACTGGCCGGCAAGACGGATCTGCTGGCCGGGCAGAATGCCCTTGGGAATGCGCACCTCAAGCACCCGACCGTGCACCGAGATGCGCTGCTTGCCGCCGCTGTAGACGGTTTCCAGGTCGACCTCGATCCGCGCCTGCTCATGGCCGCCGCGCGGCGCACCAGCTCCGCCGGCTGCACCTGCGAACGGGTCGTCGCGACGGCCGCCGCGTCCGAACAGGGATTCGAAGAAATCGCTGAAACCGCCGCGCGGTCCTCCGGCGCCATCGCCGAAGTCGAAGCCGTGGCCGAAGTCCGGCGGCGGCCGGAACTCCTCGCCCGGACGGAAGCCGCGGGCGCGCAGCTGGTCATAGGTCGTGCGCTTTTCCTTGTCGCGCAGCGCCTCGTAGGCCTCGTTCACGGCCTTGAACTTGTCCTCTGCTCCGGCTTCCTTGCTGACGTCCGGGTGATAGCGCCGGGCCAGGCGGCGATAGGCCGACTTGATGTCCGCATCGCTGGCGTCAGGGCTGACACCCAGGGTCTGGTAGTAATCCTTGAACTGCATTCGGTCTTGGCAAAGCTGGCGCCCGGCAGGCGGGCCATACAGGGTACTTCAGCGCGAGCGCCTCGCGGTGCCCCGACAAGGGACACCGCGAGGCCAGGCCGTCAGTGGCTGGTGCGATTGACCTCGATCCGCCGCGGCGTGCTTTCCGGGCGCTTGGGAATCGCGATCTCCAGCACGCCGTGCGAGCCGCTGGCGGTGATGCCATCGGGATTGGCGCTGTCCGGCAGGGCGAAACGCCGGTAAAAGGTGCCGTGGCTACGCTCGATCCGCGAGTAGCGCTCGGTCTGCTCGCGCGACTCGGTCTTGCGCTCACCCTTGATCGACAGGATGCCCTTGTCCATATGCACCTCGATGGCGGCCGGATCAACGCCCGGAATGTCGGCCAGGATCACGAAGCGGTCGGATTCCTCGCGGATATCGACGCGCGGCGCCCACTGGCTGGTCACCACGTTGGACTGGTCGGATTCGGACTCGCCGAAGAACTTGTCGAAAACCTGCTTGAGTTCGTCCTGCAGGCCGTTCTGCCCGAGATAGGGGGAATAGCGGGTGATGCTCATGGTCTTGCCTCCATCTGCGTGAGAAGGGCGGCCACGCCGCCCGGATGTTCCCAATCTGGGCGCGACCCGAAGGCTTTCAAGAGGCAACATCGACACCCCCGATGCAGTCCGGCGCGCTACCATCGACGCCCTTCCCACGGAGTCAGAGCATGCCCATCCAGATTGGCGAGCACCTTCCCGACGCCCAGTTCAATGTTGTTCGCGACGGCGTCCAGACGCTCAACACCCAAGACGTTTTCGGCGGCCGCAAGGTCGTGCTGTTCGCCGTGCCCGGCGCATTTACCCCGACTTGCTCGGCCCGCCACCTGCCGGGCTTTGTCGAGAACATCGAGGGCTTTCGCAAGCGCGGCGTGCAGCCGGTCTGCATGGCGGTCAACGACGCCTTTGTCATGGATGCCTGGGGCAAGTCACAGAACGTCCCCGAAGGCATGCTGATGCTGGCCGATGGAAACGGCGTGTTCAGTCAGGCCCTGGGCCTTGAGATGGACGCCACCGCCTTCGGCATGGGCATCCGCTCCAAGCGCTTCGCGCTGTACGCCGACGACGGGGTGGTCAAGGGGCTGTGGGTCGAGGCGCCGGGCGAATTCAAGGTGTCATCGGCCGAGCACGTACTGGCCCAGCTCGGTGACTGAATCCGGAGAAGGCGTGGATGGATGGCCTCAGGTTCCGTCCGTCCACAGCCAGCGCGCGGTGGCGATGCCCAACAGCAGCGCCGCCAGCCCGCCGAACAGGCTGAGCGCCAGATAACCCGCGGCGCTGCCCCAGCCCTGGCCGCGATGCAGCAGGTATAGCTCGATCATCAGCGCTGACCAGGTGGTCAGTGAACCGAGCACGCCGACCATCAGGAAGGCCCGCCACATCAGGCCGACCGGTCCGCGGCCTTCCAGCCAGACCAGCAGGAAACCGGCCAGCAGGCTGCCCAGCAGGTTGGCTGCGAGGGTGCCCCAGGGCAGCCCGTTGCCGACATGGCGGAACACCCAGCCACCGATCAGGAAGCGACCCGCGGCGCCCAGTGCGCCGCCGGCCATCACCAGCCCCAGCTGCTGCCACCACAGGCTCATCGACGGCCCTCGTCATGCTTGCCACGCGCCGCGGCGCGCGCCGCGCGCAGCCGGTCAAGCTTATCCTTGAGTTTGGCTTCCAGGCCGCGTTCGCTGGGCTGGTAGTAGAGGCGCTCGCCGAGCGCGTCGGGGAAGCCGGTCTGGGCCAGCGCGACGCCGCCCTCAGCGTCATGATCGTACTGGTAGTCCTTTCCGTAGCCGAGCGATTTCATCAGCCCGGTCGGCGCATTGCGCAGGTGCAGGGGCACCGCTTCGCTGCCGCCGCTGGCAACGTCGGCCCGGGCCGCCTTGTAGGCGACATAGCCGGCATTCGACTTCGCCGTACTGGCCAGATAGAGCACGACCTGGGCCAGCGCCAGCTCGCCCTCCGGCGAGCCGATCCGGTCGTAGGCTTCCCAGGCCTGCATCGCCATCGCCAGCGCGCGCGGATCGGCAAGGCCGATGTCCTCGACCGCCATCCGGGTGATCCTGCGCGCCAGATAGGCCGGGTCGCAGCCGCCGTCCAGCATGCGCACCAGCCAGTACAGGGCGGCGTCCGGGTTCGAACTGCGCACGCATTTGTGCAGGGCCGAGATCTGGTCATAGAACTGCTCGCCACCCTTGTCGAAACGACGTGTTCGATCGGCCAGCACCGGAGCCAGCGCCGCCAGCTCGATGCAGGCGCCGTCGGCGCTCTGTTCGGCGGCGATCTCGAGCAGGGTCAGGGCGCGGCGCACGTCGCCGTCGGCGGCACGCGCGAGTGCTTCAAGCGCCTCAGCGGAAAGACTCAGCCCGCGCTCGCCCAGTCCGCGCGGCGCATCCAGCGCGCGCTGCAGGGCCTCGGCGATCGCCGCTTCATCGAGCGCATCCAGCACGTGGACGCGACAGCGCGACAGCAGCGCGGCATTCAGTTCGAAGCTGGGGTTCTCGGTGGTCGCACCGACGAAGATCACCGTGCCATTCTCGATCCACGGCAGGAAGGCATCCTGCTGCACCTTGTTGAAGCGGTGCACCTCGTCGACGAACAGCACGGTCGGCCCCTCGCTGCCGACCCGCGTCTCGGCCTCGGCCAGCACCTTGCGTACTTCTGGCAGGCCGGACATGACCGCCGACAGCGAGCGGAACGGAAACTTCGCGTAGTCGGCGAGCATCCGCGCAAGGGTGGTCTTGCCGCAGCCAGGCGGCCCCCAGAGCACCATCGAGTAGGGTTTGCCGGCTTCGATAGCCCGGCGCAGCGGCGCGGTCGAATCCAGCAGGCGCTGCTGGCCGACGATCTCTTCCAGGCGCCTTGGCCGCATGCGCTCGGCAAGCGGCGCAGGCGCATCGGCGGCGAACAGATCGGGATTGGCGGCTTTGGACATCGGGGGATTGTAGTGCTGGCGCAACCTGTTCACCGCAGGAGCCAGCTTGCTGGGGATCAGCGCCGCGCAAGTCCGGTCGCCTTCAGGCCAGCTCAGGGAATGCGCAGTGGTTTTCTGTGCGCGTAGGATCCGCGCCCTGCCTCGCACTGTCGAAGCTCCGCGCCGCCGTAGTCGCGGACCGGGCTGCCCTACTGTGCGGGCGTCGCTGACTCGGTGAGCCAGCCGATGCCCGGGCAGCGGTCAGCGCCGGGCTGGCGCAGCGGATGCGTGCGGTCGAGGTAGGGCGCGAGCAGCTGGCCTGCCTGCTGCCAATGGACCGGAGCCTTGCTTGCAACTGACTGCGAGGCGAGACAGCGAGCAGCCAGTGCGCGCGGCATATCGACAGCCAGGCTATCGACATCGCCCGCGCTTGCGATGAGCGCCTGCAAGCGCGCGTGCGCCTCGGCGGTACGCCCTGAAGCGAGCAATACTGCCGCCAGGTCGAGCTCCGAATCCAGGCGATCAGGATGACCCGCCGGCAGGGTGTCAGCTCGCAATCGATGCACCGCTTCGATCGCCTCGCGCGCAGCGTCCAGCCGTCCGGAAGCCAGTTCGGCAAGGCCCAGCAAGCGCAGGCTTTCCAGCCGTTCGGGATGCCCCTCCTGGTAGGCCGCAATGCGCGGCAAAAGCGAGGCATTGGCGCGCGCCGTGGCCATTTCGGCATCGCCCGCGGCCAGTGCCCAGCGCGCGAGCGCGGCATCGACTCGGGACTGAAGCAGGCCGGACTCGGAATCGATCCGCGCCGCCCATTGCCCGCCCTCATCCAGCAGTAGGCGCGCGCCCTTGGCATCGCCGAGAACTCGCTGCAAATCGCCGGCATTGACCAGCCCGCTGACCAGGGCCGGATGCCCGTCCGGATACAGCTCACGGCGCCGCGCCAGCGTGCGATCACGGATCTCGCCGGCCTCATCAAGCCGCCCCTCGTTGAACAGCAGCAGGGCCAGCAGGGCTTCGGTGTTCACCGTGGTGGAACGCCCCTCCAGCCCTTGCGCCAGCTTGATCGCAATCGACTCGCGCACCGCGGTCTCGGCCTCGACAAAGCGGCCCAGCCGGTTCAGCGCCAGGGCCTTGTTGTGCAGGGCGATGGCAACCGGAACGGTATCGCCGCCGGATACTTCACGATGCAGGTCGATGGAACGCTGCAGGGTTGCGAGCGCGGCCTCGAAACGCCCCAGCTCGTACTGCAGCAGACCGACGTTGTTGTAGCTGTCGGCAAGATCGGTATCGGGGGGCCTCTGCAGCGCCTCGCGGATACGCAGCGCTTCGCGCAGCGGCGGCTCGGCAAGGTCCAGACGACCGTACATGCGGTGGATATTGCCGAGCCGGTTGAGGGTGTCCGAAACCTCGAAGCTGCCAGCGCCGAACTCGCCTTCGCGGACGGCCAGGGCGGCCTGCATCATCGTCACCGCCGGCTGATAGGCGCCATTGCTGGCGTAGGACAGACCGATCACGTGCATGAGGCGCGCGCGCAGCTGCCGCGCCTCGGGAAGCTCCTGCGGCAGGCTTGCGGCGGCGCGGTCAAGCAGCTCACGCGCACTGACCTCGGTATTGGCCGACTCCAGCGGATCGGCCACCTTGAACAGCCCGACCATGTACTGGGCCACCTGATTGGCGGCGGCCGCCTCGCCCTCGGCGCGGTCGCGCTCGACTGCCAGCTGCTCCGCCTGCCAGCGGCTGACCAAGGCAAACGCCAGCACGGTGCCGAACAAGGCCAGCGTGGTGACCACGGCCAAGGGATTGCGCCCCACGAACTTGGCGCTGCGATACCACAGCGAATCCGGCCTTGCGCTGACCGGTCTGCCTTCGCGATGTCGACGCAGATCCTCGGCCAGCGCATCGACGCTGACGTAGCGCCGCTGCGGTTCCTTGCGCAGCGCCTTGAGCACGATGTTGTCGAGATCCCCATGCAGCCGGCGCCGCGGCGCAGCGCCCTGCACGACCCGACTCGGCGCAACCGGTTGTGTGGTGCAGATGCGCTGCTGCAGGGCCAGCGGCGAGATCGACGCATCCGGCGGGAACGGGAGCTGCCCGGTCAGCAACTCGTACAGCACCACGCCGAGCGAGTAGAGGTCGGACTGGGTCGATACCGCCTCGCCGAGCAGCTGTTCGGGCGAGGCGTAGCACGGCGTCATGGCTCCGGCGATGGTCTGGGTGGCACCGCTGGCCTCGCCATCTTGGTCATCGAGCAGCTTGGCGATGCCGAAATCGAGCAGCTTGAGCTGGCCATCGCCGTCCACCAGCACGTTCTCCGGCTTGATATCGCGATGCACGATCAGATGCCGATGCGCGTAGGCCACCGCTTCCAGCAGTTGATCGAACAGGCGCAGCCGCTCGGCGATGCCGAGCCCGCGACTCTCGGCATGGCGTAGCAGGGTCTCGCCCTCGATGTACTCCATGGCCACGAAGGGCGTGCCGTCGTCCAGCTCGCCGCCGTCGACCAGGCGGGCGATATGCGGATGCTCAAGGCGCGCCAGCAGGCGGCGCTCACGACGCAGGCGCGCGGTATCCGGATCCTGTCCGCTGGCGCCGCGCAGCAGCTTGATCGCGACCCGCTGGCGAAAGTCGGCGCCCTCGCGCTCGCCGAGATAGACCGTGCCCATGCCGCCCTGCCCCAGCCGGCGGAGGATGCGGAACGGGCCGATCCGCTCAGGCTCGCTGTCGCTGCCGGCAAAGGCTCGACGCCCGGCCGCGATGGCGCCGACCAGTACATCGGGCGCCGCCGCATCGGAGCGCGCATCCCGGGCCAGCATGGCCAGCAGCCGATCGCGCAGGGCGGCATCCTCGCCGCAGGCCTGGTTTACGAAACTGTCGAGGTCGGCCGCCGGCAGCTCGATCGCCCGCTGGAACAGCTCGTTCAGGCGCGAGAAGCCACCGCCGGTCACGGTGCGTCCAGCTCCACAAGCAGCCAGGCGCGTCCGGCGCGCAGCTCGCGCTTCACCGTGGCCTCGGAGACCTCCAGCACTTCGGCCATCTCGGCATAGCCGAAGCCGCCGAAGTAGTGCAGCTCAAGCACCTGGGCGCAGCGGGCGTCCTCCGCTGCCAGGCGCTCCAGCGCGGCATCGATATCCAGCAGCTCGATGGCGCGGCCGTCCGCTGCTTCCGGCAGCCGCGAATCCAGGGTCACCCGCAGCCCGCCGGGATCGCGCATCGGACCACGCAGTGCTCGCGCCTGGTCGATCAGCACCTGACGCATCGCGCGCGCCGCCAAACGCAGAAAGTGCGCGCGGTCCAGCACCTGGCCCTGCGCCCCGGACAGGCGTAGCCAGGCCTCATTGACCAAGGCAGTCGGCTGCAGCAGATCCGGAATTGATTCGGTCCGCAGCCGACGCACGGCCAGAGCGCGCAACTCCCCGTAAAGCGCCTCCCAGACGGCGCCCTCGGCCGGCGGCATGTGCTGATCTGGCATCACCAACTTGCTTCTGGCCTCGCGGCATGGTGACCCGATTCTGCATCAACTCCCGCTTATCGGTGTGAGCAATCCCGTTTTGGAGTCCGCATGAATCGCCCCCGCCCGAAGCAGACCGCCGTTGCCCTTGCCTGCGCGCTGTGTGCCGCGCCTTACGCCCATGCCGAGGTCGAGGACAATCCGGCATTCCAGCAGGCCTACACCGACTGGGCCAGCGCCCATCTGGCCCTGCTGCCGACTTCATTCCTACCCGGACCGTTCGGCACCGTGGCGGATCTTGCCACCCTCGGTATCGATATCCGTCTGCGCTACCTGCCCGCGCGATTCGTTGCGCCGACGCCGACGCCGGTCACGCCCAACGCGGACAGCCTTTGCACCTTCCGTTTCACCCTGCCGCAGCGCGAGGCGAGCTACAGCAACCTGCTCACCCTGTTCGACGTCCGCACCCTGCCCTCCAATTGGGGTCCCTTCGGCCTGCCCCAGGTGGGCCATGGCAACAGCGAGGTCACGGTCAGCGTGGATGGGCCCAGCCTTCGTGACTGGTCACCGACCAATCGCGAGCTGAACTTCCCCTCCGGCAGCCATCGGCTCGACTGGCGCGCAGCCACTCAGCTCGATCCCCTCTTCGATATCGCCATCCCGACCGCGCTGTTCGTGATCAATGCCGAGCTGAAGTACGGCAAGGCGATCACCTCGACCGAGCCTCGCAGCGCCGCGCGCGCCTTTGCCATCGGCAAGGAGTTCCTGCTCAACGCCGCCATCGAGACCGGCGTGGTCGCGGGGGGCGAGATCTCCAACCTCGGCATCGATGCGGCCACTCACAGCCAGACCCGGCTGCTCAGCGTGCTCGACATGCGCCCGCCCACCATCAGCACCAGCCAGCCGAATCCGCCGCCGATCGAGGCCACCCGCTTCGGCGGTGAGTTCTGGCGCGACCACAGCGCCGACCTGCGCGCGACGATCGCCGCCAACGATCCCTGCAACATCACCCCGCTGGTCGGTCACGACGCGCCCGACTTCCTGCCCATCGGCACCACCGTGGTCACCTGGACCGCGCGTGACACCGGTGCGCTGGGTCCGGGGAACCCTGGGATCGCCAGCGTTCAGCAGAACGTGGTGGTTCAGGACACCCTGGCGCCGATCCTGCTCGCCCCGCCCAGCCGGGTGATCGAGTCCACAGCGCCCGCAACGCCCGCCGATGTCGACCTCGGCACAGCTGTGGTCTTCGACCTCGCCGACGCCAACCCTACACTGACTTCCACCGCGCCCGGCAGCTTCGCGCCGAACAGCCGCACCGAGGTGCGTTGGACCGCCACCGACGGCGCCGGAAACAGCGCGTCGAAGTCGCAGTGGGTAACGGTGAAGACCCCGGGCAGCAACACGCCACCCTCGGTGCAGAACGTGTCTGCCAGCACGCTGACCAGCCAGCCGGTCGACCTGCTGCTGCAGGGCAGTGACGGTGACTTCCTCTCCGGGCGCTTCGATCCGCTCAGCTTCCGCATCGTCGAACCGCCGGCGAACGGCTTCTTCGTCGCCCCGCTCCTGCCCTACTTCATCGAGGACTACCGGGTACGCCCGGACGACGAGGTCGGCGCCCTGCTCGCCACCAGCATCAACCCATCCAGCGACCTGTACAGCACCTTCTGCCAGGACCAGCCGCAGCGGCCCATACCACGCGACTTCGTCTATGACGCCGAGTTCGTCCACCTGCGTGACGACGATAGCGCCTACGTGCTGGACACCGGCTGGTTCTGCCAGGCGAGCTTCGCCGACTTCGAACGCCGCATCGGCCTGTGGAGCGCCAGCGGCGAGTTGGTCGCGGAAACTCTTGCCGAGTTCGGCCCGCGCGAGGTCAACCGGGTCACCGTCGACAGCCAGGGCGGCGTGCAGGCGGTGGGGCCGGGCAACCAGTCCGAAGGCCTGGTCCTGCGCCGCTACCTGCCCGACCTCAGCGACTTCCAGAGCTGGCAGCTGCGCTCGACCCAGCCGCTCAACCGGCGTCCTGCGCACATCAGTGCTCTTTACGACGCCGAGACCGGGATCATCTACGCCACCGACAAGAATTACCTGTTCGCCTACGATGGCAATGATGGTCAGTTCAGTCCGGCCTACATCGGCGCGCTGGGCGGCGGCCAGCCGTTCCTGTCGCAGGTGCCCAGCGCCGCCGGAAACAACACACGCGGTTTCATCATGGAGCTGGACAGCACCGGCGCACTGTACGTGCCCGACCCGGGCGACCACCGCATCTACAAGTTCGCGCCGTCCACCTATGACGGGATGACCTTCACCCCCGGCGCGCTGATCGGCTGGATGGGACGCTGCGACAGCGGCCCCAACTGCGATGACGAGAACGGCCGCAGCTTCGGCTACAGCTGCACCGACGCCACCTGCAGCGTGGCGGTCAAGAGCGGCGCCCTGCCCGGCCAGTTCAACGTCCCGCTCGGCATCGCACTCGATGACAAGGACATGCTCTACGTCACCGACTACGACAACTCTCGGGTACAGCGCTTCACTCCGCTCGGCGACTTCGCCGGCGAGGCCAAGTCGACCTGCGACGGCAGCTGCTTCGTGCTCGGCGACATGGGCCGGCCTGAGGACATCAGCGTCAACGCGACCTCCTTCCACGTGCTGGATCGCGACCGCAGCCTGATGCATGTGTTCGAGACCGCGCCGTTCAAGGACATCACCGAGAACAGCGTCACCGTGAGCTACGCCTCGGACAACGGCTTCCAGGGCAGCGACCAGTTCCGCTACCGCGCCAGCGACGGCCTCGCCGACAGCGGCCTGGGCACTGCCACCATTAGCGTCGCGCGCAATTTCCGCCCGCCGCTGGCCGAGGACGCCCAGCTCAGCCTCGACGAGGACAGCAGCCTGGCCTTCACCCTGGGCGCCAGCGACCCCGATGGCATCGCCGGTGTCGACTTCAACGGCCTCGACACCCTGAGCTACGAGATCGTCATGCCGCCGTTGAACGGCTCGCTCAGCGGCAGCGACGCCAGCCGCACCTACACGCCCAACGCCGACTTCCATGGCCTCGACGCGCTGCAGTTCCGGGTCAACGACGGCCGCGATCTCTCCGAGATCGCTACGGTGGAATTCGAGGTGATGGCGGTGAACGATCCGCCGGTGGTGCGCTTCACCGACGAGACCTCCAAGATCGTCCCGCGCAAACTGTGGCCGATCCTCGAGGGCAAGGTTGCCAGCGGCACGACCGAGGCACCGCGAGGCTTCCCGCTGCCCCTGCTGGTCGAGTTCGACGATCCGGATCTCGGCCAGGCGCAGTTCGTGCAAATCGCCTGGGGTGACGGCAGCGTGCAGACCAACAACCAGACCACGCCGACCGACCCCAACGCCAGCCCGCGCCCGCCGGTCATCACCACCACCTTCAACGGCACCGGTCAGGTGGTCGGCGAACATATCTACACGACGGATGGTCCACACACCCTTACCGTCAACGTGTTCGACGCAGCCGGTGCGATGGGCGAGGTCCAGGCCACGGTCAGCGTGGTCGACAAGGTGAACCTCACGATCGAGGCCGCCCCGGCCGACCCGCAGCTGCCCCCGCCCGGCCAGCCCGCTACCCTGATCTTCGAGCTCGGCAGCGCGCTGCCCGAAGGCGTACCCGGCATCGATGCCAACAACGTCCGTTTCGAAGGCCGCCTGCCGGTCGGCGTACAGCTGATCTCGGCGGTTCCCAGCAGCGGAACCTGCAGCCACATGCAGCCGCTCACCCTCTGCGAGTTCGGCACGCTGAGCCCGGGGGAGACCGTGACCCTGACCGTCAGCATGCTCGCGCCCGGCGACTTCGAGCCCGAAGAGCACCCCTACCTGGCCAGCCTCGCTTCCGACCAGCCCGACGCCAGCGGCGAAAATGTGCTGAACGTCGAGGTCCCGGTGCTGGGAGCACGGGTCTTCGCCGATGGCTTCGACGACTGAGTGCTTGTCCGCTGCCGGGCCCGTCGCGGACCCGGCACGCCGCTTGGCGCGCAGGAGCTGACGCAGCGCGAGACCTGGCGGCTAGTCGTCGAGCGGAATCACCTCGGCATCCAGACCCGGATCACCCACCACATCGACACCGGCCGGAGGCACGAAGCGGAACAGCGTCGCATCCAGACCCGCGTTACGCTTCCAAGAGGAGAAACTGAGCTCGCTGCGTTGCTGCAGCGAGTCGATCAAATGCATGGCGCGCAACTCGCCGTCGGCGAACCCCAGTTCTGCCTGCACGATTTGCGCGTCGTCGCTGCGACGCGGGACCAGGCGCACCCACACCAGCCCACCGCGCTCGCCTTGTTCGCTGACCTGGAACTGGCGCTCGAGTTCGCTCGGGTCGATGAGCGCCGCCAGCGGACTGCTCTGCTCCTCGTGCGCTTGCATTCTTACGCTGACCTGTTCCAGCTCCGGATCGTAGATCCACAGCCTGGTGCCATCGGCAATGATGGTTTGCGGAAACGGCGACTCGTAGTCCCAGCGAAACTGGCGCGGCGCGCTGAGCGCTACCCGCCCTTCCGAGCGCTCGCGCAGCGCGCCATCGGCATCAAGCGAACGCTGCTCGAAGCGCCCCTCCAGGGTCTTCAGTTCCAGGGCGAACTGCTGCACCACGGCGGGCGCCGCTGCCGACAGCGGCGCAGAGAGCAGAAGGTACAGCGCGACCAGCAAGCGTTTGGACATGAGGGGCACCGAACGAGGAAGCGTAAGAGTCTGCGGCAAAAAGCATGAACGCACGGAGTCTAGCTGCCCATTTCGTTCGCGCTGAGGGCATCGCTCTGGCGGCCAGGCGCTCCTCGAGCTCGCCTGCGGACCAGGCGCGCACTACGCCGCGAACTCAGCCGCCGCGCATCGCCTTGTAGGCGGCCAGGGCCGCCTCGCGGGTGGCTTTCAGATCGACCAGCGGTTGCCGTGGATAGTCGCCGCAGCGCGCCAGCTGCTCGGGCTGGGTCCACGGTTGATGCAGGGCGCGCAGGGGCATGGCCTGCAGCTCGGGGACCCAGCGACGCACATAGTCGCCTTTGGGGTCGAAGCGCTCGCCCTGGCTGACCGGATTGAAGATGCGGAAGTACGGCGCGGCGTCGGCGCCGCTGCCGGCGCTCCACTGCCAGCCTTGGGTGTTGTTGGCCAGATCGGCATCGACCAGGGTGTCCCAGAACCAGCGCGCGCCGTGCAGCCAGTGGTAGCGGAGGTTCTTGGTCAACAGACTGGCGACGATCATCCGCACCCGGTTGTGCATGGTGCCGGTGGCCCACAGCTCGCGCATGCCCGCATCAACGATGGGAATACCGGTCCGCCCGCGCTGCCAGGCGGCCAGGCTGTCCGGGTCCGGCTCTGCCCAGTCGAAGCCGCGCATTGATGGCGTCAGGTCCTGGTCGGTGCAGTCCGGGAAGTGGAACAGCAGGTGGTAGGAGAACTCGCGCCAGCCCAGCTCACGGATGAAGGACTGCCGCGCCTCGGGCTTGCCCGGCTCACGTTCGCGCAGCCGATGCAGGATCTGCCGCGCCGAGATTTCGCCGAAGGCCAGATGCGCGGACAGCCGCGAGGTGGCCTGTTGATCGGGCCGGTCGCGACCCTCGGGGTAGTCGTCGATGTCCGCGCAGAACGCGTCCAGACGTTCCATCGCGGCGCGTTCGCCGGGCTCGTGCTGCTCCCAGAAGCCCTCGTCCCAGCGCGGCTCCGGTACGGGAAGCAGCTCGTCCACGGCGAGCGATTGCAGATCGTTGCCGGGCAGCTCGCGTGGCGAGGCGCAGGGCGGGGGCAGTTGGTCGAGGTCGGCCTGCAGGCGGCGCCAGTAGGGCGTGAATACCTTGTACGGCCCGCCCTGCTGGGTGGCGATGGTCCACGGCTCGCGCAGCAGGGCGCCGTTGAAGCTGGCCACCTCGATAGCGTCGCCCTGCAGCGCCTTCTTGATCTCCTGATCGCGGCTGATCACCGCCGGCTCATAGCGGCGGTTCCAGTACACCGCCTTGGCATCGCACTCCTTGATCAGGTCGCGCAACGCCTCAAGCGAATCGCCGCGACGCAGCAGCAGTCGTCCGCCCCGGTCGGCCACGTCCTCACCGAGTGCCCGGAGCGAACGCCGCAGCCAGGCGCGCGAGGCAGCGCCCGCTGCCCAGCTGCCCTCACCCTGCGGATCGTCGATGTAGACCAGTACCGGCGCGTGGCCTGCATCCAGCGCGGCGCGCAGGGCCGGATTGTCGGCCAGACGAAGATCGCGGCGTAGCCAGACGAGGGCGTGGGTAGTCATGCTGAATGGGCTCCTGTGCAGCGGAGTAAGCGTGGTGCGGCCCGGCTCCCCGCGCGCTGTTCAATGGCAAGCCGCCGGAACCATGCCTTGGTAGCGCCCGAGTATCGCCATCCGGACGTTACGGTGGCGCCTATACTCCACTCAGTCTGCCGCTCGCATCGTGCTCGCCGCGCAATTGCGTGGAGGCACGGCGGGCGGCCCGGAGCAGTCAAGGCCCGCCAGCTTGCGCTTGCCGGACCCCGAATCTGCTCGTCCCACAGGAGCCCTTCATGCCGTTGTCCTGCCGAACCCTGCATCGCACGCTTCGCGGCGCCGCCATCGCCCTGTGCTGCGCCGCACTGCTGGCCGGCTGCGCCGAGCCGCCGCCCCCTGCGCCCGGCGTCGAACCTGCAGTTGCGCCGCCGGCGCCGCAGGCCGCCCAGCTGAGCCTGCTGGCTGCCGGCAGCGAAGAGTTCGAGGGCCGCCCAGCCGCCCAGCTGCGATTCGATCGCGCCCTGGCTTCGGCCCAGCCCTTCGATGAGCGCGTGCAAATCCGCGAAGCCAGCGGCGCCGCCGCCGAGGGCAGCTGGCAGTACGACGCCGAGGAAAACCTGCTGCGCTTTCCCTACCTCAAGCCGAACACCAGCTACCAGATCAGCGTCGGCGCAACGCTCGAGGCCGCCGACGGCACGACGCTCGGCAGCCCGCAGCAGCGCGAGGTGTTCTCCGGCAACCTGCCGCCCTTGCTCACCTTCGCCAGCAGCGGCAGCGTGCTGCGCGCGCGCGACGAGGCCGGCCTGCCGGTAATCGGCGTGAATGCCAGCGAGGCCGACCTGGAGTTCTTCCGCGTCCGCCCGGATCGCTACGCTGCGTTCTTCCAGCGCTGGCGCGGCACCGGCCAGCGCGGCGCCTGGGAGCTGCAGGACATCGCCAAGCTCGCCGATTCGGTGTTCGCCAGCCGCTTTGCCCTCGACGGCGCCGCCAACGAGCGCCAGGTCAGCCACATTCCGGTCCAGGGCATCGCCGAGCTGCGCGAGCCGGGCCTGTTCTTTGCCGTGATGCGCCGCCCCGGCGAGCTGGCCGGCGATTACGCCACCACCCATTTCTTCGTCACCGACATCGGCCTGCATCTGCGCGGCTATGCCGAATCGATGTGGGTACATACGGCCTCGCTTGCCAGCGGTGCGCCGCGCAGCGGCATCCGGCTGGAACTGCGCGATGACAAGGGACGGCTGCTGGCCGAGGCCGAGACCGGCGGCGACGGCGGCGCCCTGCTCGGCGTCGCGCCGCAGCCCGACCAGGTACTGATCGCCCGCGCCGGCGATGAGATCTCCCTGCTCTCGCTGCGCCAGCCGGCGCTTGATCTGGCCGAGTTCCCGGTCGCCGGTAGGCCGTTTCGCGCCGTCGATGCCTTTGTCTGGTCGGGGCGTGATCTTTATCGCCCCGGCGAGAGCCTGGGCGCGTCGATCCTGCTGCGCGACCACGACGGCCAGCTTCCGGCCACCCTGCCGCCAGTGTTCGCCGTGCTCCGCCTGCCCGACGGCCGGGCGCTGGCGCCGAGGCTGCTGGAGCCGGGTGAACTGGGCGCCTTCCGCCTCGACTATCCGATCGCCGAGGACGCCCCCACCGGGCGCTGGCAGCTGCTGATCAATGCCGACCCCAAGGGCAGCCAGACCCTGGGCCGCTTCGAGTTTCGCGTCGAGGAGTTTCTGCCCGAGCGGCTCAAGCTCAGTCTCGATGCCCCCGAAGCGCCGCTGGCCGCCGGAGAATCGATCGCGCTGCAGATGCAAGGCGCCTACCTGTACGGCGCGCCGGCCGCCGGCAACCGGATCACCGCCGACCTGATCTACCGTCCCGGCGTCGATGCGATTCCCGCGCATCGCGACTTCTACTTTGCCGATCCGTCCGCGGAAATGCCGGATACCCAAGAGACGGTGCTCGACGCCCAGCTCTCTGCCACAGGCCAGCTGAACACCGAGCTTGACCTGCTGGATGATCCTCGGTTGCAGCGCCAGCCGATATCGGTACGGGTGGCCGCCAGCCTGTTCGAGTCCGGTGGCCGGGCCATCCGCCGCTCCCTCGTGCGCACCCTGCTGCCGGCTGAGCAGCTGCTCGGGGCGCGCCCGCTGTTCGATCTGGAGGGCGGCGCCGACGCCAATGGCGAGGCAGGCTTTGAACTGCTGCGCTCAGCCGCGGACGGCAGCCTGAGCGAGGCGACCATCACCCTGCGCCTGCTGCGCAAGCACCGCGACTACCGCTGGACGCACACCCCGCAAGGCGGCTGGAGCGCGGACTTCGTGACCCGCGAGGAAGAAATCGAGACTCGCGAAGTCAGTCTCAGCGCCGGCGGCGCGGTGGTCGAGCGGCTGCCCATCGAATGGGGCGAATACCGCCTGCAGCTAGAAGACCCGCAGACCGGCCTGACCCTTAACCTGCCATTCCACGCCGGCTGGCGCTGGGACGACGACAACCGCGGCAGCGAACCGCGCCCGGACAAGATCCGCGTCGCGCTCGACCAGCCAAGCTACCGCGCAGGCGACACCCTGAAAGCAACCCTGACGCCGCCCTACGAGGGGCCGGGCCTGGTCCTGCTGGAAAGCGACCGCCTGCTCAAGGTGCTGCCGATCCAGGTGCGCGCCGGCAGCGAGGTCGAAATCACCCTGGACCCCGAATGGCAACGCCATGATCTCTACCTCAGCGCCCTGGTGTTCCGTCCCGACAGCCAGTCGGGCCGGGCCAGCCCGCCGCGCGCAGTGGGCGTCGCTCACGTTCCGCTCGACCGCAGCGAGCGCCAGCTGAGCCTTGCCATCAACGCGCCGGACAAGGTCGCCCCGGGCGAGCCCTTGCTGATCGAACTGCAGGCGCCAGCGCTGGCCGGCCGCGAGGCGATCGCGCAGATCGATGCGGTCGACCAGGGCGTGCTGGCCCTCACCGGCTATCCATTGCCCGACGCCGCCGCGCACTACTTCGCCCAGCGCGGGCTGGCGGTCGAAGCGCGCGACCTGTACGGCAAGCTGATCGAGCGCCTGGAAGGCAATCGCGCGCGGCTGCGCTTCGGTGGTGACGCGGCGCTGGCCGCCCTGCCCCAGGCCCGGCGCCCCACCGACCGCACCAAGACTGCGGCACTGCACAGCGGCCCGCTGCGCTTCGATGCCAACGGCAAGGCCAGCATCAGCCTGACGGCGCCGGCCTTCAATGGCGCGCTGCGGCTGGCCGCGCTGGCCTACGCGGCCGACAGCTATGGCGCCGTCGGCGCTGAAACCCTGGTCCGCGCCCCCCTGGTGGTCGAGGTCAGCACGCCGCGGGTGATGGCGCCGGGCGACCGCGCCGAACTGGCCATCGACCTGCACAACCTCAGCGGCGGCCCGCAGTCGCTGGAACTCGAGGTAACTGGCGATGCCCTGCTCGCGATCAATGGCGGCAACCAGCGCCTACAGCTGGCCAATGACGAACGCCGCACCCTGCGCCTGCCGCTCGCGGCACGGCGCGATGCCGGCACCGGCAACGGAAGTTTCAGCGTCGCCGTGCGCGGCCAGGGCATCGACCAGCAGCGCAGCTATCCGCTGGCGGTGCGCGCCGCCTGGCCCGCCGAGCGCCGCGGCCGCCTGACCCGGGTATCCGCACCGGACAGCATCGCGCTTGGCAAGGGTCTGCTCGATGGCCTGCAGAGCGGCTCGACCACCCTGCGCGCGGCGGCTTCCGCGCAGCCGCCGATCCCCTTCTCCAGCGCCGTCGCCGGCCTGATCGGCTATCCGTACGGCTGCATCGAGCAGACCACCAGCCGTCTCTGGCCGCTGGTCTGGGCCGACGCCACGACCCGCGATGCGCTGGCCCTGACCGGTCTTGACGAGGCACGGCGCAACAGCATGCTCAGCCAGGGCTTCGATCGGCTGAACAGCCTGCAGCTCGGCTCCGGCCAGTTCGCCTTCTGGCCCGGCGATGGCTACCCCAACCCGCAGATGACCGCGCCGGTTGCCGAACTTCTGCTCCAGGCGCGCGATGCCGGCCTGGCCTATCCGCAGGTAGTGCTCGACCGCGCCCTCGATCGCCTCAACGAGGACCTGCTGCAGGGCGGCGATGGCTACTACGCCTTCGAGCACGCCGCCCATCTGCGCTTTGCCGCCCTCGCCCATGCCGGCTATGTGCTGGCCCGCGCTGGCCGCGCCCCGCTCGGCACCCTGCGCGCCCTGTACGACCATGAGCGCAGCAACACGCTCACCGCCCTGCCCCTGCTGCATCTGGCCCTGGCGCTGACCCTGCAAGGCGACCAGCAACGCGGCGATGCGGCCCTGGACCTAGCACTCGGCTTCGAAGGCCAGCGTCCGCGCTACCTGGGCGACTACGGCAGCGCCCTGCGCGACGAGGCGCTGATCCTGGCACTGCTGCTGGAACACGAACTCGATGGCCGGGTGGCCGAGGCGCAGCTGCTGTCGGTCGCGCGCCAAGTGCGCGACCCCGAGCGCGGCAACAGCATGCTCAGCACCCAGGAGCAGCTGTCCCTGTTCCGGCTTGGCAGGCAGCTGCGCCAGCAGCCGGTTTCGCCGCTGGCGGGCAGCTGGCGGCAGGGCGAGCAGCAGCGCGCCCTGGCAGCAGCCATCGACGAGTGGCAGGTCGCCGCGGCCGACGGTCCGGCCCGACTGGACCTCGCCGCGGGCGACGGCTGGTTGCTCGAGGACGTGGTCGGCAGTCCGCTCGCCGCGCCGGCACCGGTCGACCATGGACTGCGCGTCCGGCGCAGCTGGTACACCCTGGATGGCAAGCCCTTCACTGGCCAGCGCCTGCGCGAAGGCGACACCCTGCTGGTCCGGGTCAGCCTGAGTGCCGACGAGAACGTGCCCGACGCCCTGCTCACCGACCTGGTACCCGGCGGCCTTGAGATCGAGAACCTCGGGCTCGGCGACCGCGGCACGCTGGAACAGCTGGTTATTGAAGGCCAGGCCCTGTCCGAACGCCACTGGGCCGCCGACAAGCAGCACGAGGAATATCGCGACGACCGCTACAGCGCCGCGGTGAAACTGTGGGCCGGGCAGAGCGCAACTCTCTACTACCTGGTCCGCGCCGTATCACCCGGCCGCTATATCGTCCCGCCCCCCTTTGCCGAGGACATGTACAGGCCAGAGATCCGCAGCATCGGGCCGAGAACCCCGACCGAAATCACAGTCGTCGCCGCCAACGCAGCGGACCCGACTGATCCTTAGCAGCCCAACCACGCGCCGCCGCGCTCCCCGGCAAGGCGGCGCTGCACACAAACAATTCCCGAAATGCGCCTGACCGAATGCCCGACCCACCGCGGCAAGTCAAAGCACGCTGAACAGAATCGACGAGCGACTCCCCACCTGAAAGCCGCGATCAGCCCGCAATGCTTGGCCTGTAGCGCACAACGCGCAGCCAACAGCGTTCATCAAGCGCTCCGGCCATGCCCCGGATAGCACACCTCTTGCGCCCGGATATTTTGTTATGCCCCGCTTCGGCCTTGCCATTCAGTCAGACTCCCCCACCCCACCGCTGACCGCAATCCGCCAAGTGCCCGAAATCGCCCAGAAAAACACCTTGACGCAACACCAGGAGGGCACGAAGATCCTGTATATCACCCCATTTCCGGGGGCTAGTATTAATTGGCCAACAGTTCCAACATGCTCGCGATAATCGTAAGTCTCGCCTCCGTTATCTCCGGCGTGCCGACAACATCAGGCCCGCTGCCTGACGAGCCGCTTTCTTGCTCGGTTGGCCCAGCGTCTCGCACCTATGCTGGGCATCAGTGGATCGTCTGGAGCTGTACTGATCGTCAGTCCGTCGTGGTTGTTGCTGGCCCGGGAAACCCTGCTCAACCCTTCTACTTCTTCATCACGCCATCGGCCGAGGGTATCGAGCTAGTTGGCGAGGGAACGGGAGCGAAGTCTGCTACTGAGCCTGCCTACTTGGAACTCAAGAAGCTTACAACGAAGGACCTCAAAGCCATGGTCACTGAGACTCAGCGCAAGTGATCCCGTGCTGTAGACCAACTGTGCATGCGAGCGGCCCGATGGGGCTGGCCTTCGGGTTTCCTGAAATGATGTCGGTCATAGGCCGCCCAATGCGGCGTTAGCTGTATTTCTTTGTGGAGTCGCGAGACCAAATGGAGCGATGAATCATGAAGCACTTCGCAGTCGGATTGGTGGCGATCTTCGGTTCAGTCCTTGGCCATGGCGCTGTGGCTTGCGATGCAAAGACCGGTGACAGGCAGCAGCACGTTCGCCTGTCATGGAACGGAAAGAGCGTCGCAGATTGGGTCGTGAGTTCCGAGGCTCCCAAGTCAGTCGAGCTTACCAACGGTGTGAAGCTTGGCGTCTCGGTTGCGGACGCGCCCACTTCCAAGTACGAGGGTCGCAAGTCTGACCCAACGGCCTCGCCACACACGCCTGAGCTGGTGAAGCTTCAGCTGTTTGACATGTCTCAGAACCCTCCGCTTGAGCTGTCTCATACCTGGGCGGGAGCGAACTCCATTCAGGGCTTCGGAGCCGCTGGCGGTGCCGATAGAGTCATTGAGTTTGGCACTCCGGGCGTAGAGATTATTCTCCTCAAGCCTGTCTGTGTCGCTTCTGTTAAGTAGCGGCACATACAGCGAACTACGCATTAGGGCGCACCGATGGGACAGGCTTCGATGTTTCCTGAGATGATGTCGGCCATCGGCCGCTCAATACGGCGTTAGGTGGCAGATGTGAGGCTTACTGCGTGTTCCATCGCACTTCTTCTCGCCGGTTGCGGTTTGAGCGCTGAAGCTCCAACTTTTGTGGAGTCTGGTGGGCCCGCCGTTCGTGATGGCCGGGTACTCACCGAGTCTATTGGCCTCGAAACACTCGGTGGTGTGTTTACGCCGCTCCTTGAGTGCGGCTGCGAGCTTCCCTGCCGCACTACCCAAAACTTCAGCACGGCAGAAGACAATCAAGCCGAGGTCACCCTCAGTCTCTACCGAGGCACATCTGAGCGTGCGGCCGAGAACCATCACCTCGGCAAATTCACAATCACACGCATCGCCCCTATGCCGAGGGGCGAGCCCACGCTTAGGGTCGAGCTTGTGGCCGATCGACTGGGTATCGCGGTGCGGGTCGAAGATCCAAGTGGCAAATCTCGCCCCAAGATTGCTCGCGCTTCCACCTAACTATGCATGTATGGACTCCTCCGCCAACCACTGACACTCGGCTGTTTCAGCTTTCGGCATTTTCCTCTTCCTGCTGACGCTTTTGCTTCAACCCCGGCAAGTCGGAGCGTTTGCTTACGTGTATTCGGCTTTGCGGTGGGCAGTGCCCGAGCCATCATGGAATCCGCGAGACGAGGCCACTCGTTCAATCGCCCAGTGCGGCCAACATAGTTATCGGCTTGTTCGTCTCGGGGCGGTCGATTGTCGAGACAGGTGGCGAAGGTCGCTCGGCGATGCCGCTTGCGCTCGGTTATCTGCCGGTCGGCGTCGGCGAACTCCAGTTCGAAGACATCCTTTGCCAGGTCAATTGCAACCGTCGTAGCATGCATATCGGACTCCTCTCATGATTCCGTGTCCTGAACATTCGCATGCTCAGTCTGGCTCATCGAAGCCGTTTGGCGATGCGGGAGGAGTCCATTCGATCATTCAACCGGACCTGCGGGGAGAGACTTCAATGTTTCCTGATGTTTCATCGTGCCGCTGCCCCCTGCCACGGCGTTAGCCCCCTTTGAAGGCCTTCCGAGTGACCCGTGTTCTACTGATTGCGCTTCTAGTTGCATCAACCCCTTCCAGCGCGATCGTGATTCGCGATGACGTTGAGGATTCGAAGTACCGAATCTCTCCGTCGGAGTTTCCCGCTCTTGCGGATATGCCGGGCGAAGGCCACGGCGTTCTGATCGCCCCAGAGTGGATCGTCACCGCTGCTCATGCAGTTACTTGGCAGTCTGAGATAAAGCAGGTAACGGTCAATGGGGTAGCGAGGGATGTGGAGAGGATCGTCATACATCCAGGCTACAAAAAGCCGACACAAGAGCTTCTGGATCAAGCCCTTGCAACCTGGGATTGGGCGCTGTTCAGGGCGTCGCTATCCGCTTCTGATGACATCGCGCTGATTAAGCTGGCAACACCCATCACGGATGTTGCGCCGGTACCGTTGAATAGGAGTGAGCGCGAGTTCAACGAGACCGTCGAAATCATCGGAAAGGGAGCGACCGGCAAAGGCGATAGGGGATACCAATTCAGTGATCCCCATCGCACTGACCTTCGCCGCGCACAGAACAAGATCACTAGCGCTTACGGTCGCTGGCTCTGCTACTTGCTTGACGAGCCATCAGAGGCTCTTCCGCTTGAGGGAGGGGCAGGGAGCGGTGACAGTGGTGGGCCGGTCATGGTGCGGTCCGGCGAGAACTGGTCTTTGGTTGGCCTGACGTCATGGGTAGACCCACAAAGTACGGTCAGGGTGCCCGGCCGCTATGGCCAGATCAGCTGCAACGTACGCGTGAGTCACTATGCAGAGTGGATCGAGAGCGTGATCTCAGAGCACCCTGAGGCCGACGGCAGTGTTTCTGCAACGGTCTCAGGGTAGGGCGTCCGGGGCCTGACCATCGTGTATGCATTCCCCCGTCAACCAGGGAGACTCTGAACAAGTCCAGCGCCCCGCGCCGGAGGTTGTGCAGCCGGCCGGCAAGGCGCGCGTCGCAGGGCGAGGGGTGCCACGGCCAAGACGCGCAACGCAGCTGGAGCGCCAAGCGCTCGTAGTTCACAAGCGGACCGGATCGGCTGCAATCGTGCGATCGGCCTTTGGGTGGGTCGCTTTGATCCTGGCCATCAGGGGGTACGCGAGGCGGGGCCGAACGTTCAATCGAGCGAGGATACCCACCCGCTTTGCTGCTCAGCATGGTTAGCGGCACTACGCGGCGACGCTTCAGCCGCAGTTGCTGCCTCCGGACAGGCGGCAGAAGCGGGGGTCGCCGGCCAGTGCGATAAGGTCGGGGTCGGTTTGCACGAACTGGCGATATTGCGGGTCCTTGTCGAGTGCTTCGGAAAGCGCTTCCAGCGCGCCGTCGCGGTCGCCTAGCCGCAGGCGGACCAGGGCCTGGTAGTACAGCGCTTCCGGGCTGCGCCCGGAGTCGGCGACGGCCCGGCCGACCTCGCGCACGCCCTCCTCCACCTGCTTGCTGTGGGCGAGGTAAAGGCCGAGCAGGCCGCGCGTCGACCAGTCCTCGGCATTCACTTCGAGCCTGGCCTTGGCCAGTTCGACAGCGCGCTGGTAGGCGCCTTCGCTGTCGGCCTGGTGGCCGCCGAGAAAACGGTAGGACTCGGCGAGCCGGCCCCAGACCCGGTGATCGTCCGGTGCGTACTCCAGCGCCTTGCGCTGCATCGCGGCCGCATCGTCGAAACGCCCTGCGTAGTAGTAGCGAAGGCCGAGGTTGGTGTAGGCCTGCCGGCTAGGCTGCAGGGCCAGCGAGCGGTCCCAGGCCGCGCGCGCCGCCTCGGCATCGCCAAGCATCCAACGCGCGGCGCCCAGCCCGGCGAATCCGGTCGCGACGTCAGGCGCCAGGCTGGTCACCATCGAGTAGGCCTGTACCGACTCGGCGTAGCGCTCGGCGCCGTAGTAGAAGCTGGCCAGCGCCTCATGGGCGCGCCAGTAGCTACGCTTGAGGTCGACCGCGCGAAGCAGGCTGGCCTCCGCCTCGGCTATGCGGCCCTCGGCCTTGCGCAGCTCGCCGATCTCGATATGCACGTCGGGCAGGCTGGGCGCCAGGGCCAGCGACTTGCCGAGCTGGGCATCGGCACGCTGGAACCAGCCACGCATGCGGTACAGGCGGCCCAGCGCGAGGTGGATCTCGGCGTTCAGTCCGGGATCGAGTTCGGCCGCGCGCTCGCAATCGGCTTCGGCGTCGTCGAACTGCGAGCGCTTGCTGCTGATCTCGTACAGCCGCAGGCGCGCTTCGCAGCGGCCGGCCAGGGCGCGAGCAAAGCCGGCATCCAGGTCCAGCGCACTGTCGAACAGGGCCACGGCCGCCTGCATCGCCGCCTCATCCGAGGAGCTGCGCAGGCGCTGCAGGCCCTGCAGGTAGAACAGGTAGGCATCGAGGTCGCCGGTCGGCGACTGGCGCAGTCGGTCCTGCTCGCTGAGCGACAGGGCGATCTTCAGTTCGCTGACGATGGCGCTGGCGATCTCCTGCTGGATCGCGAACACGTCGGACAGGTCGCGGTCATAGACCTGGCGCCAGGACTGGAACCCGGTTTCCCCATCGATCAGCTGCACCGCGACGCGCAGGCGCTGGCCATCGCGGCGGACGCTGCCTTCGAGCACCCGGGCGACATCCAGCAGACGGGCCACCTCGCGCACATCGATGCGCTCACCACGGAACTGGAACGACGAACTCCGCGCCGCGACGTTGAGCTGGCTGATACCGGCGAGTATGCCGAGAATCTCCTCGGCCAGCCCGCTGGCAAAGAAATCGCTCTGCTCCCCGCCACCGAAGTTATCGAAGGCCAGCACGGCGATCGATTTGTCGTCCGCCGGCTGGCTGACGGTCAGCGGTGGCGGTGACTCCAGCATGCCCACGGCCGAGTAGATTCCGGCCCCGACCAGCACCATCACGCCCAGTGCCAGGCCCAGGTCCGTGTAGCGTTGACGCGGCTGCAAGGGCGCGTTGCGCGGCCACAGCGGCAGATCGAACATCAATCCGCGCGGGCCAATCTCGATCAGCCAGGCGAGCACGAAGGCCAGCGGGAAGCCGCCAAGGGCGAGCACGATCAGCACCCGCATGACCGCATCCGATACGCCCAGCGGCCCAAAGGTCACCTCGCCGATCTGCAGCACGACCCAGGCAGACACCGCATAGATCGCCAGCACGCGCAGAACGCGGCGGCGGCGCAATTCGCCAATGAAGGTATGAAGCAGTGCTGGCAACCCCTTGCCTCCCCGGATCATGAGCCGCGCCGGCCGGCACCTGGCAACGGCGCGCGCGGCGCCTTGAGTGTAGGCCCTTATCTTGCACGATGGCGATGTTGTGCTAGCGTTTAGGCTCAATCCAGACAGGGGAATGACCGATGAGCAGCCACGCGCAGTCTTCGCCTCGCCCCGGTCCGCCGGACGAACGTGACGATGCCCCGGCGACCCGCCCCGGCCCGCCGGATGAGCGGATCGACGCCCCCGCTTCACGACCGGGGCCGCCGGACGAGCGCGATGACGCCCCGGCGACCCCCC
>CAYGMG010000050.1:0-25752 GCA_964350895.1 uncultured Lysobacter sp. | reverse complement strand
CACAGATAGCGGCGTGACTGCGGGCCGAGCAGTTCGGCCAGGGCGCCGTCGCCGGAAGCGACATCCAGCACGTCGCCGGGCTCGAGCAGCTGCAGGGCGGCGCGCGCCAGCGCCTCCCAGGTGCGTCCTGGTGAATAGTGGCGCTCCATATCGCCGGCGACGCTGTCGGCCCAATTCTCGTCCATGGCGCGCGCGGCGAGCACCGTTGGCAGGCGCTCGGCGTCCTGGCGCAGCAAGGGGTCATCGGCGGAGTCGCTCAGCGAGCGCCAGAGCACCTGCTGACTGCTGTTCAGGCCCTCGGCATCGAAGCGGTAGTAGGCCGACACCCCCGAGCGCCGGTCGCGAACCAGGCCGGCATCGCGCAGTCGCGCCAGATGGGTGGAGACGCGCGGCTGGGCGAGCTGGGTGATCTCGGAAAGCTCAGCCACGGTCAACTCCTCGCGGTCGAGCAGGGCAAGCAGCCGCACCCGGGTCGGATCGGCCAGCACCCGAAGGCAGGCCGACCAGGCAGTCAGATCCACGCGATATATCCTTTCATCTTGATCAGGCGATATTAGCAAAGCCGGCCAGCGCAGCGGCGATGGCCGCCTTCACCTGGCCGTATGACGCTGCGCCGGGCTTGCGCGCAGCGCGCCCATTGCCTGCGGATTCACGGCGAGGCTGCGGGCAAACCGGCTACCATTGCCCTGTTGCGCGGTGCACCACCGCCCGAGTTCCGTATCCGAAAGCCAGTGAGGTAGACCGTGGATTTCCAGTTCACCGAAGAGCAGTTGATGATCCAGGACGTGGCGCGCCGGATCGCCCAGGAGAAGATCGCGCCGAGCGCCGAGCACTTCGACCAGAGCGGCGAATTTCCGCTGGAGAACATCCGCCTGCTTGGCGAGAACGGCCTGATGGGCATCGAAGTGCCGACCGAATACGGCGGTGCCGGCATGGACCCGGTCAGCTATGTGCTGGCGATGATCGAGATCGCCGAGGCCGACTGCGCGCATTCGACCATCGTGTCGGTCAACAACTCGCTGTTCTGCAACGGTCTGCTGAAGTTCGGTAGCGAGGAACAAAAGCAAAAGTACGTGCGCGCGATTGCCGAAGGCAAGGAAATCGGCGCCTTCGCCCTGACCGAGCCGCAGTCCGGTTCGGACGCCACCGCGATGCGCTGCAAGGCGGTCAAGCAGGACGACGGCAGCTACGTGATCAACGGCAAGAAGAGCTGGATCACCTCGGGGCCGGTGGCCAAGTACATCATCCTGTTCGCGATGACCGACGCCTCCAAGGGTGCCAAAGGCATCACCGCCTTCATGATCGACACCACCAAGGCCGGCTTCCACCGCGGCAAGACCGAGCCCAAGCTCGGCATCCGCGCCTCGGCGACCTGCGAGATCGAGTTCCAGGACTACGTGGCCAGCGCCGATGAAGTGGTCGGCAAGGAAGGCGAGGGCTTCAAGATCGCCATGGGCGTGCTCGATGCCGGGCGCATCGGCATCGCCTCGCAGGCGGTCGGCCTGTCCCGCGCCGCCTACAAGGCGGCGGTCGCCTACGCCAAGGAGCGCAAGAGCTTCGGCCAGCCGATCGGCTCGTTCCAGATGATCCAGGCCAAGATCGCCGATATGAAGTGCCGGCTGGATGCGGCCGAGCTGCTCACCCTGCGCGCGGCCTGGGTCAAGGCGCAGACCGAGAAGAACGGCGGGCGTTTCAGCACCGAGGCGTCAGTGGCCAAGCTGACTGCTTCGGAGGCGGCGATGTTCATCACCCACGCCGCGCTGCAGATCCATGGCGGCATGGGCTACTCCAAGGAAATGCCGCTGGAGCGCTATTTCCGCGACGCCAAGATCACCGAGATCTACGAAGGCACCAGCGAGATCCAGCGCCTGGTCATCGCCCGCAACGAGACCGGTCTGCGCTGAGTTCCGGCGCTCCGCGGCGCTGCCGCCGCGGAGCCCGCGCAAGCACGCCGGCGCTGAACACATGCTGGCTTTGCTGCACTGCAAAACCCCGCCGCGAGCGGGGTTTTGTCTGGCCGAGGGGCAGAGCGGGGCGTAGACTTCACGCACTTTCAACGACCCCGAACGTTGCCCACATGAATGCTGTGCCCGCCGCTGCGAGCAATCCGCTGGACGCCGTCATTGCGGCCTTGGCCACCCGCCTGCCCGGACCGCGGCAGAAAGATGCCAACGCCCTCGCCGAAGCCTTCTGCCGCCGCGCCAGCGCCGATGATTTCGGCAGCCGCACTGCCGAGCACTGGGCCGGCCTGCTGGTCGGCTTCCTCGACTTCCTGCGCGACCGCAAGGCCGAGACGCCGAAGATCCGCATCTTCAACCCGACGCTGGAGGAACACGGTTGGGAGAGCTCCCACACGGTGATCCAGATCGTCAACGACGACATGCCCTTCCTGGTCGACTCGGTGAGCATGGCGGTCACCCAGCACGATGCGCTGGCCCACGCGATGATCCACCCGGTGCTGCACTGCCAGCGCGATCCCGCCGGGCATCTGCTCGGCGTCGACCCCAAGGGCCGTGCCGAGTCGCTGATGCACATCGAAATCGACCGCCAGGCCGAGCCCGAGGACCTGCGGCGCATCGAAGCGGCGATCAGTGCCGCCCTGTCCGACGTCCGCGCCTGCGTGCGCGACTGGTCCAAGATGCGTGACCGGATGCGCGAATGCGCCGAGGCGCTGGCCCATCGCAAGCTGCCGATCAGCGAGGCCGGGCGTGCCGAGGCGCTGGAGTTCCTGCGCTGGATCGCTGACGACCACTTCACCTTCCTTGGCTATCGCGAGTACGAGGTGGCCAAGCAGGACGGTGAAGACGTGCTGCGCGTGGTCGAGGGCTCCGGCCTTGGCCTGCTCAGCGCAGCGACCCGCGCGGCCAGCTCGCGCGCGGTAAAGAGCCTCGCTGCCCACGAGCTGCCGCAGTCGGGCGCCGCCGAGGCGCTGATCCTGACCAAGACCAATGCCCGCTCCAGCGTGCACCGGCCAGGCTATATGGACTACATCGGCATCCTGCATTTCAACGAGCAGGGCGAGCCGACTGGCGAGCAGCGCTTCATCGGCCTGTTCACCTCGAGCGCCTACAACCGCCGGCCCTGGGATATCCCCCTGGTGCGGCGCCGCTTCGAGGCGGTGATGGAGCGTTCCGAGCTACCCTCCAACAGCCATTCGGGCAAGGCGCTGCGGCACATCCTTGAGACCCTGCCGCGCGACGAGCTGTTCCAGTCCACCGACGACGATCTGTACCGGACGGCGATGGGCATCCTCGGCCTGCAGGAGCGCGCCCGCACCCGTCTGTTCCTGCGCCGCGATCGCTACGGCCGGTTCTTCTCGGTACTGGTCTATATTCCGCGCGACCGCTTTAACACAGAGGTCCGTCGGCGCATCGAGGCGATGCTCCGCGAGGCCCTGCATGGCGAGCGCCTGGACACCACGGTGCAGGTCGGCGAGTCGACACTGGCCCAGCTGCACCTGCTGATCCGGCCCAAGGTCGGCTGCGAGGTGGATGTCGACCTGCCGGCGCTGGAGGCGCAGCTGGCGCAGATCGTCCGCAACTGGCAGGACGAGCTGCGCGACCAGTTGGTAGAGCAGCACGGCGAGCCGCGCGGCATCAAGCTGTTCCAGCGCTATGGAAAGGCGCTTCCTGCTGGCTACGTAGAGCAGGTCTCGCCGCATGTGGCGGCCGAGGATGTCGAGCAGGTCGCCTCGCTGCATGGCCCGGAGGACCTGCGGCTCAAGCTGTATCGCACTTCGCGCGCTGAGCACGAGCGGCTGCGCTTCAAGCTGTTCCGCTACGCCACTCCGCTGGTGCTGTCGGAAGCCCTGCCGATCATGGAGAACATGGGCGTGCGGGTGCTTTCCGAACACCCCTACGAGGTCGAGGTGGCCGGCGAGTCGATCTTCATTCAGGACTTCGAGATCATGACCGCTCAGGAGCAGGTCGGTTTCGATGCCATTGATGTCGATACCCTGCGCGAGCCCTTCGAGGCCGCCTTCGAGCAGATCTGGCGCGGCAATGCCGAGAACGACGGATTCAACCGGCTGATCCTCAATGCCAATCTGGACTGGCGCCAGGTCGCCATGCTCCGCGGTTACTGCAAGTATCTGCTGCAGACCGGCGTGCCGTTCTCGCAGCCGTACATGGAAGAGTCGCTGTGCCGCTACCCGCTGATGTCGCGCCTGCTGGTCGAGCTGTTCGAGGCCAAGTTCCATCCGGTTACTGGCGATGAAAGTGCCGAGGAGATCAAGGCAGGACAGGCCAGCTTCCGCGCCCAGCTCGAAGCGCTGGCGGCGCAGCGCCCGGTGGATGGCGCGGTGATCGACGCCCTGATCGCGGTGCGCGGGTCCGACCGGCCGACCCAGATGAAGGCGGTCGAGGACGCCCTGCACCAGCTGATGGATCGGGTGCAGTCGCTGGACGACGACCGCATCCTGCGCGCCTTCATCGCGGTGATGAATGCGACCCTGCGCACCAGCTTCTACCAGAAGCCGGAGGGGCGCCTGGCGCCCTACATCGCGTTCAAGTTCGATCCGGCCAAGGTTCCCGATCTGCCCAAGCCGCGCCCGTACCGCGAGATCTTCGTCTACGGCCCGCGCGTCGAGGGCGTGCACCTGCGCTTCGGGCCGGTCGCGCGTGGCGGCCTGCGCTGGTCGGACCGTCGCGAGGACTTCCGCACCGAGGTGCTGGGCCTGGTCAAGGCGCAGATGGTCAAGAACACGGTCATCGTCCCGGTCGGCGCCAAGGGCGGCTTCATCGTCAAGCGCCCGCCGGCGAGCAACGACCGTGACGCCGTGCTGGCGGAGGGCATCGCCTGCTACCGGATGTTCATCAACGGCCTGCTCGATATCACCGACAACCTGGTCGAGGGCCAGCTGGTGCCGCCGCGCGACGTCATGCGCCACGACGGCGACGATCCCTACCTGGTGGTCGCCGCCGACAAGGGCACCGCGACCTTCTCCGACATCGCCAACTCGATTTCCGCCGAGCATGGATTCTGGATGGGTGACGCCTTCGCCTCCGGTGGATCGGTGGGCTATGACCACAAGGGCATGGGCATCACCGCCAAGGGCGCCTGGGAGTCGGTCAAGCGGCATTTCCGCGCCATGGGCCGCAATTCGCAGACCGAGGACTTCACCTGCGTTGGCGTCGGCGACATGTCCGGCGACGTATTCGGCAACGGCATGCTGCTCTCGCGGCATATCCGCCTGATCGCCGCCTTCGACCACCGGCACATCTTCATCGACCCCGATCCGCAGGCCGAGCGTTCCTTCGTCGAGCGCGAGCGCATGTTCGCCCTGCCGCGCTCGTCCTGGGAGGACTACGACAAGTCGTTGATCTCGGCCGGCGGCGGCGTGTGGCCGCGCAGCGCCAAGACCATCAGCCTGTCGGACGAGGCCAAGCAGGCGCTGGGCATCGATGCAGCGGTCACCAGCATGAGTCCCAACGAGCTGCTCACCGCCATCCTGCGGGCGCCGGTGGACCTGCTCTGGAACGGCGGCATCGGCACCTATGTGAAGTCACGCGATGAGACCCACGCCGACGTCGGCGACCGTGCCAACAACGCGATCCGCGTCGACGGCGCGCAGCTGCGCTGCCGCGTGGTAGGCGAGGGCGGCAACCTCGGCATGACCCAGAAGGGGCGCATCGAGGCGGCCCAGCACGGCGTTCTGCTGAACACCGACTTCATCGACAACTCGGCCGGCGTCGATACCTCGGACCACGAGGTCAACATCAAGATCCTGCTCAACGAGGCCGTGGCCCGGGCCGAGATGAGTGTCGACGAGCGCAACGTACTGCTGGCGCAGATGACCGATGAGGTCGAGCAGCTGGTGCTGTTCGACAACTACCGGCAGAACCAGGCGATCAGCATGATGGAGCGGATGAGCGCGCAGCGGCTGGGCTCGCTGCAGCACTTCATCCGCATCCTCGAATCGCGCGGGCTGCTCGACCGCGGCCTTGAGTACCTGCCGTCCGACAGCGAGTTCTCCGAGCGCAAGGCGCGCGGCCAGGGCATGACCCGTCCCGAGCTGTCGATCCTGCTTTCCTACGACAAGATCGTGTTGTTCCAGCAGCTGCTCGAGTCCGAGGTGCCGGAGGATCCGTTCCTGTCCAAGGAGCTGGCGCGCTACTTCCCGGAGCCGCTGCGCGAGCGCTTCAAGGAGCACATGGAGGGCCACCGCCTGCGCCGCGAGATCATCGCCACAGCGGTGACAAATTCGCTGGTCAACCGGATGGGCGCGACCTTCATGCTGCGCATGCAGGAGGACACTGGTGAGTCGCCGGCCGAGATCGCCAAGGCCTACACCATTGCCCGTGAAGTGCTGGATGCGCGCTCGGCTTGGAGTGAGATCGACGCGCTCGACGGGGTCGTCCCGGAATCCGCGCAGATCGACGCGCTGATGCTGATCTGGAATGTGCTTCGCGCGTTGACCCGCTGGCTGCTGCAAAAGCCCGGCCAGCGTGGCGATATTGCTGCCGAGGTCGCCCGCTACCTGCCGGGCATGATCGAACTGCGCGCCATGCTCGGGCGCACGATCGGTGGCGAGGACCTGGAACAGTGCAACGAGGATCGCGCGCGCTGGGTGGCCGCCGGTTTCTCGGCCAATCTGGCCGAGCGACTCTCTCTGCTCGGCTTCATGAGCCAGGCCCTGCACATCATCGAGGTTGCGCTCGAGCAGGGGCGCAGCGTTCTCGACGTCGCCCGCGTGCATTCGGACCTGGGTCAGGCACTGCACACCCACTGGCTGCTGCAGCGGATCGAGGAACTGCCGGTGGAAGGCCGCTGGCACGCGCTGGCACGCGGCGCCCTGCGCGATGAGATGCAGGCACAGCAGGGCGTGCTGGTCGCCCAGCTGCTGGGCGAGCTCGACGCTCCGGCTGACCAGGTGGTGTCGCAGTGGTCGCGGCGCGACGATCAGGCGCTGCGTTTCACCCTGCAGATGTTCGCCGAGATCCGCAGCCAGCGCAGCATCGACTACCCGACCGTGCAGGTCGCGGTGCGCCGGCTGGCCCAGCTGGCGGCAGCAGGGGCGCGCTGAGTATCTGAGCGGGTCCGCCCTTGGCAGGGCGGACCCGAAGCGGCACCCTTGGGCCAGGCGGGCGGCAGCGCGCCGTGATCCCTTCGCTCCGGAGACGCCGATGTCGACACCGCCGCGCCTTGCCTTCCTTGCCAGCAGCGTGCCTGAGGCACAGGCGCAGAAGCTGCGCTACGAGTCGCGCTATGGCGCACGCGGCATCGATGACTGCGACATCATCGTTGCGCTCGGCGGCGACGGCTTCATGCTGCGCACCCTGCATCGGCACCGCGATCTCAACAAGCCGGTCTACGGCATGAAGTCGGGCACCGTGGGCTTCCTGATGAACCAGCATCGTCCGGATGATCTGGTCGAGCGCATCGCCCGCGCCCAGTCGGCCATCCTCAAGCCGTTGGAGATGCAGGCGGTCAGCGAGGCCGGCAGCACGGTCACCGCGGCTGCCTACAACGAGGTCTCCCTGCTGCGACAGAGCAAGCAGGCGGCCAAGATCCGGATCACCCTCAACGGCACCAAGCGGCTCGACGAGCTGGTCTGCGACGGCGTGCTGGTCTCGACGCCGGCCGGCAGCACCGCCTACAACCTGTCGGCGCATGGACCGATCCTGCCGCTCGACAGCCGCACCCTGGCGCTCACCCCGATCAGTCCGTTTCGACCGCGCCGCTGGCGCGGCGCCATCCTGCGCTCGGACACCGAGGTGATGTTCGAGATCCTCGATCACTACAAGCGCCCGGTCAGCGTCACCGCGGACTCGTCCGAAGTGCGTGACGTGGTCGAAGTGCGGATCAGGGAATCCCAGGAACGCACCGTGACCCTGCTCTTCGACCCCGAGCACAACCTGGAGGAGCGGATCCTCGACGAGCAGTTCGCCAGCTGAGTCGCTCAGCCGGCGACTCCGTCGCGCAGGGCTGCGAGCAGGGCGACTGTGCGATCGATGTCATCCTCGCCGGTGCGCCAGTTGCTGACGCTGAGCCGAAAACAGCGCTGGCCCTGCCAGGTGCTCGGGCCGAACCAGGTCTGGCCGCTGGCAGCGGCTGCCTCGCGCAGCCGATCGGTGCTGGCATCGTCAGCGCAGCGGACCAGCACCTGGTTGAGCACCACCTGGTTGAGGATGGAAAAGCCAGCTTCGCGTAGTCCGTCGGCCAGCCGTCGTGCCAGCCGGCAATGGCTGGCCACCATCTGGCCCACACCAGCGCGCCCCAGGCAGCGCAGGGCGGCCCAGATCGGCACGCCGCGGGCGCGGCGGGAGAATTCGAGACCGAGGTTCTTCTGGCTGTCGGCGGCATCGCTGGCGTAGGCGGCGTCGCTGTTCATCGTTCGCGCCATCAGGGTGGCGTCGCGACAGATCGCCATCGCCCCGTCATACGGCGTGTTAAGCCACTTATGCCCGTCCGTCGTCCAGCTGTCGGCACCCTCGATGCCTTCGGTCAGAGTACGGGTGCTTGGATGGGTGCGCGCCCACAGCCCAAACGCGCCGTCGACATGGATCCAGGCGCCGGCCTCTCGCGCTCGCTCGATCAAGGCGGCAAACGGATCGAACTCGCCGGTGTTCACCTCGCCGGCCTGCAGACAGAGCACGCTGCGCGCGTCCAGCGGCGGCAGCCGGGCGGGATCGATGCGGCCGCGCTGGTCGACCGGCGCGCGTTCGATCTGCTGACTGCCAATACCGAGCAGGCGCAGCGCCTTGAGCACCGTGATGTGCACCGTGTCCGAGACCACGATGCGCAGCGGCGGCGCTCCGGCCAGCCCGCGTTCATCGCTGTCCCAGCCGCAGCGGGCGAGCATCGCGCGGCGCGCCGTGGCCAGGCAGGCAAGGGTGCCGGCTGTCGCCGAGGTGCCGAAGCTGACCGCGCTGTGCCGCGGCAGATCGAGGATCTCCAGCACCCAGCCTGCGGCGACCCGCTCCAGCGCGGCGGCGGCGGGCGAATTGGTCGGCGACGAGGCGCACTGATCCCAGGCCAGCGCCAGCTGCTCGGCAGCGGCGGCGACCGGTAGGGTGCCGCCGATGACGTAGCCGAAGTAGCGCGGCCCGGCCGATGCGACCGTCGCCGGCGAGCCGATCTCGTCCAGCAGGCGCAGGGTTTCGCTGGGGTCCGAGGGGTCTTCGGGAAGGGGTGAGTCCAGCGCGGCCAGCGCGTGGATCGCCGCTGCGGCCGGAAATACCGTACGTCCGGCCAGGCTTGATCGGTAGGCTTGAGCCCTGCGGTGTGCGTCGTCGAGCAGGCGGGTCTCGTCCAAGGCGCTATTCTCCCTCGTCACTGAGTTCCACTGCCTCGCCGGAAACCAGGACGCCGCCGGTGGCCGGGATGTCGACGTCGATCAGGCTGGGTCGTCCCATGTGATGCCCCTGGCGGATCTGCAGGCGCGCGGGCGCGGCGACCAGGCCAGCATCGCGCAGGTAGCCGGCGAACGCGGCTGCGGCAGCACCGGTCGCGGGATCTTCGACGACGCCGCCAACCGGGAACGGATTGCGCGATTCGAACAGTCCATCGCCGGTCCGGCGCAGCAGCTGAACCGTGGTCAGCTCATGTGCCAGCATCAGCGCCTGCAGGGCATCGAAGTCGTAGTCCAGCGCGGCAAGGCGGGCCGCGCTGGGCGTGGCCAGCACCAGATGCCAGGCCCCGGCATAGGCGATAACCGGCGGAATGTCCGGATCGAGGTCGGCGTCGCTCCAGCCGAGCAGGGCCAGGGCGCCGTCGAGCAGGGCCGGTGGTGCCGGCGCATGCCGGGTCGGGACCGACAGCAGGCTGGCTCGCCAGCGCTGGTCGCCGGGTTTGGCCTCGACGCTGACCTCGCCGGCGCGGGTGGACAGTCGGTAGCGGCCCGCTCCGCTCAGCCGTCCGAGCAGGGCCCCGGCGGCGATGGTGGCATGGCCGCAGAAGCTGACCTCGGCCGCAGGGCTGTAGTAGCGGATCTGTCGGGACTCGCCGCTGGCCGGCGCCAGGAAGGCGGTTTCGGAATAGCCGACGTCCGCGGCGATGGCCTGCATCTGGGCCGGCGGCGGCAGCGTGTCGCCGACCCAGACCCCGGCGCGATTGCCGCCCTCCGGACGGTCGGTGAAGGCACTCAGGCGGTGCAGGGAGCGGGTGGACATTGAGGATCTCCGGTCAGGAACCGCGAGCAGGATCAGACAGAATAACTCTGCGCTCAAGCGAGTATTATTCGTCTGAAGGATCATAAATATTAAGGCTGACTGCCCATGGCCGCGCGCCTCCCGCCGCTGAATAGTCTGCGCGCCTTCGAGGCGGCCGCGCGCACCGGCAGCTTCGTAGCCGCGGCCGCCGAGCTGCACGTCACGCCCGGGGCGGTCAGCCACCATGTGCGCGAGTTGGAGGCTACGCTGGGTCTTGCGCTGTTCGAGCGCAAGGCGCGCGGCGTTTCGGTGAGCGCCGCGGGGGCGCGCTACCAGGCGCGCATTGCCGAGGTGATGCAGCGCCTGGAGGAGGCGACGGCGCAGCTGCGTCGGCCGGCCCTTGACGGACCGCTGCGACTGTCGCTTCCGCAGTCCACGGCGCAGTGGTGGCTGGCGCCGAGGCTGCCGGCACTGCTCCGCGATTTTCCTGCGCTTGAACTACAGGTGGTGACGGACACGCGGCCGGTGGATTTGCTTGCGGGCGAGGCCGACATCGCCCTGCGCTTCGGCGCTGGCGATTACCCTGGTCTGGCCAGTCGTCTGGTGATGGGAGATGCGCTGACCGTCTTGGCGGCCACCGCGCCGGCGCCCGGTCGCGGCGCCGGTCGTCGCCGCGCGCTGCCCGCCGCGAATTCCCTGCTGGAGGACCTTGGCGCCACGCCCGCGGAGCCATGGCTGCGCTGGGCACCCTGGATGCGCGAGCTGCGCCTATCCCGCGGTGAGCAAGCACAACGCGTGGGCTTTTCCGACAGCGGTCTGGCCCTGTCGGCCTGCCTTGCCGGCGCAGGCTGGTGCATCGGTCGGCTGTCGCTTGCCCTGGACGCCCTGCGTCGTGGCCAGATCCAGGCGCTTTCCGACTGGCGCCCGACCGAGTTCGCCCATTACCTGCTGTGCCGCCCGGCCGAGATCGACAGTCCGGGCATCATTGCTTTCCATGACTGGCTGACCGACCAGGCCCGGCAGTTTGCCGCGGATGCCGAGCAGCTGGCCGGCGTGCGGATCGCCTTGCCTGCCTAGGCCTGCGTCGCGGAGGCTGCGCGTCTGACCGTCGCCATAGCGCTGCCATGCCTGCAACTCGCAGCCTGCCGAGACGACGCACCCGCACCGCGATCTCGGCAAGGTAATTCCCGGCTGGCCAGGTCAGCTGGTCGTGTCGCTGCCCGCGGTGCGCGTGGCAAAGCCTTCGCCCACCCTGGTGACCTGCTGGTGATGCATCGCATCGAGTTCCACCGCGCCGGGCGGGAACAGCAGGATCACCGTCGAGCCATAGTTGAAGCGCGCCATCTCGTCGAAGCGGGCCAGGCGAATGCCACGGCCGCGCCAGTCGCGGCGGAACGGGCGGCTGGCGTAAGGCGGGATCTCCTCGCCGGACCAGACGGTTTCCACGCCCGAGACCAGCATGGCCCCGACCATGACCACGGCCATCGGCCCGAAGTCGGTCTGGAAATGGCAGACCAGACGCTCGTTGCGGGCGAACAGGCGGGGGATGGCCTCGACCGCGAACGGTGCGACGCTGAACAGCCGACCCGGCACGTGCAGGGTTTCCAGCAGCTCGCCGGCCCAGGGCATGTGGACGCGGTGGTAGTCGCGCGGCGACAGGTAGATGTTGACGAAGCTGCCGCGGGCAAAAGCCTTCGCATGTTCGGCATCGCCGAGCAGTTCGGCGGCGCTGAAGGATTGCCCTTTGGCCTGGAAGATCCGGCCGTCGCTGTCGATGGCGCCGCTCTGGCTGACCTTGCCGTCGGCGGGGTGAGCCAGCCGCCGGCTGTCCTCCGGTGCTGAGCGAATGCCGTGCTTGAGCGCCCGGGTGAAGAATGCGTTGAAGCTGGGATAGGCGCGCGGATCGGGCTCGGCGGCCTCGTCCATGTCCACCCCGAAACGGCGGATCACAGTGTCGATCAGCCGCTGCTTGAACCAGACAGCGCGAATCCGCGCGACCCGGTAGGCCAGCGAGGAAAGCAGCCGATGCGGCAGCAGGTATTGAAGCAGGACCGCCGGACTCATGCCTTGGCCTGCATCAGCCGACGCAGGTCTGCGCTGATCCGCTGCGGATCGAGCGGCGGACGCATCACCGCGACCAGCAGGCCATCGGGGTTGATGATCGCCAGCGAGGAGGAGTGGTCGACGGTGTAGTCGCCGCCCTCGACCGGGGTCTGCATATAGACCATGCCAAGGCTGCGGGTGAACGGCTGCAGTCGGTCGTGATCGGCGGTCGCGACCAGGAAGTCGGGGCCGAAGAAGTGCGCGTACTCGGCGGCGATGTCCGGGGTATCGCGCTCCGGGTCGACCGACACGAAGAGCACCTGGGGCTGTTCGGCCACGGGCTCGCCGGCGAAAGGCTTGAGCGCCTGGCCGAGCAGGTTGAGGGTGGTCGGGCAGATGTCCGGACAGTGGGTGAAGCCGACGAAGACCAGGTTCCAGCGTCCAGCCAGCTGCTCAGGGCCAACCTTGGTGCCGGCCGGGCCATCCAGGCTGAAGGCGGGGACGGGGCGCGGCTGGGGATAGAGCAGGGTGCCCTGCAGCCCCTCGATCCGCGGCGACTCGGCCTTCGGTGCAAAGGTGTGTTGGGAGAGCCACAGGCCGAGGCCGGCGGCAAGCGAAGCGGCGAGGATCGCCAGCACGGTCAGCCTGGCGCTGCCCGCGATCGAGGTCGGATTGGTCATGAGCAGATTATAGGCAAGCCCTGTCTTCGGCGCCTCAACAGCCAGCTCGGGCACGCCGATCTTCTATACTCCCGCCGTTTGCAGCCGCGGCAGCCCCATGAGTACCGAACTTCTCAGCATCATCGACCTGATCCGCTTCGGCGGCAGCCGCTTCAACGAGGCCGGCCTGAGCTTCGGGCATAGCTACGACAACGCCCTGGACGAGGCGACCCAGCTGGTCCTGCATGCTCTGCACATGCCGCACGACCTGAATCCGATGTACGGCCAGGCACGGGTCACCGACGCCGAGCGGGCCAAGGTGCTGGCCCTGTTCGAGCGGCGCATCGCCGAGCGGATCCCGGCCGCCTACCTCACTGGCGAAGCCTGGTTTGCAGGGCTCAGCTTCAAGACCGACAGCCGGGCCCTGGTCCCGCGCTCGCCGATCGCCGAGCTGATCGAGGCCGGTTTCGAGCCCTGGCTGGGCGAGCTTCAGGTGCAGCGCGCTCTCGACCTGTGCACCGGCTCGGGCTGCATCGGCATCGCCATGGCGCATCACCAGCCCGAGTGGCAGGTCGATTGCGTCGACCTGTCGCCGGAAGCGCTGGAGCTGGCCAGGGAGAACGTCGAGCGGCTGCACGTCGGAGAGCGCGTGCGGCTGCTGCAGGGCGACCTTTTCGCCGGGCTCAAGGACGAGGTCTATGAGCTGATCGTCTCCAATCCGCCTTATGTGACCCACGACGAGGTCGACGCCTTGCCGGCCGAGTACCGTTTCGAACCCGAACTCGGCTTGCGCGCCGGTGACGATGGGCTCGACCTGGCCCTGCGCATTCTGCGCGACGCCCCGGCGCACCTGGCCGAGGACGGCTTGCTGATCGTCGAGGTGGGCGAGAGCGAGCGCGCGCTGGTCCAGTTGCTGCCCGAGCTGCCGTTTGCCTGGATCGAGTTCCGGGTCGGGCAGATGGGCATCTTCGCCATCCGTCGCGAGGATCTGGTCGAGCACGCAGCGCACATCCGCGAACTGGCCGACGCGCGGCGGGCATAGCAAGCAGCAGGGCAGGAGCAGCACATGGCAGGCAATACCTTCGGCACGATGCTGGCGATCACCACCTTCGGCGAGAGCCATGGCCCGGCCATCGGCTGCGTCATCGACGGCTGCCCGCCGGGCATTGCCATCGACGCCGCGGACTTCCGCGCCGATCTGGAACGTCGCGCCACGGGTCGCTCCCGACACACCTCGCAGCGTCGCGAGGCGGATGAGGTCGAGATCCTGTCCGGCGTCTACCAGGGGCGCAGCACGGGTGCGCCGATTGCCCTGCTGATACGCAACGTCGATGCGCGCAGCAAGGACTACGCGAATATCGAGGACAGCTTCCGGCCCTCGCATGCCGACTACACCTACTGGCAGAAGTACGGCATCCGTGATCCGCGCGGCGGCGGGCGCTCGTCGGCGCGCGAGACCACCATGCGGGTGGCCGCAGGGGTGATCGCCAAGCGCTGGCTCGCAGAGCGCTTCGCGATCCGCGTGCGCGGTCATCTGTCCCAGCTGGGCGAGCTGCAGCCGCGCGGCTTCGACTGGTCCGAGGTCGAGCAGAACCCGTTCTTCTGGCCGGACGCGTCGATGGTCGAGGAGCTGGAGCACTACATGGATGCCCTGCGCAAATCGGGCGATTCAGTCGGTGCGCGGGTCACGGTGATCGCCGAGGGGGTTCCGCCGGGCTGGGGCGAGCCGGTCTACGGCAAGCTCGATGGCGACCTCGCCGCCGCGCTGATGAGCATCAATGCGGTCAAGGGCGTCGAGATCGGCGCCGGCTTCGACAGCGTGCACCAGCTGGGCACCGAGCATCGCGATGAGATCACCCCGGAAGGCTTCCTGAGCAACAACGCCGGCGGCATCCTCGGCGGCATTTCCAGCGGCCAGGACATCATCTGCTCGCTGGCCCTGAAGCCAACCTCCAGCACCCGCTTGCCCGGTCGCTCGGTGAACCGCGCCGGCGAACCGGTGGAAGTGGTCACCAAGGGCCGTCATGATCCCTGCGTCGGAATCCGCGCGACGCCGATCGCCGAGGCGATGGTCGCCCTGGTGCTGATGGACCACGCCCTGCGGCACCGCGCCCAGTGCGCCGATGTCGGCCCTATCGAGCCGCGAATCCCTCCCCAAGCCTGAGCACCGACCTACCGATGAATGCACGACCACGTATTGCCATCGCCGGAGCCACTGGCGCCGTCGGTGAAGCCCTGCTGGAGATCCTCGCCGAGCGGAACTTCCCGTTTTCCGACCTGATTCCGCTGGCCAGCGAGCGCTCGGCCGGCGGCGAGGTGCGCTGCGGCAAGCGCGAGTACATCGTTCGTGAGCTGGAAGGCTTCGATTTTTCCGGTGTCGACATCGCCTTCTTTTCTGCCGGCGGCAAGGTGTCCAGGCAACACGCGCCGCGCGCTGCAGCGGCCGGCGCCGTGGTGATCGACAACACCTCGGAGTTCCGCTACGACGACGACGTGCCCCTGGTGGTGTCCGAGGTCAATCCGCAGAAGATCGCCGACCGCCCGCGCGGAATCATCGCCAACCCCAACTGCTCGACGATGCAGCTGATGGTCGTGCTCAAGCCGATCCACGACGCGGTCGGCATCGAGCGGATCAATATCGCGACCTACCAGTCGGTCTCCGGTGCCGGCCGGCTGGCGATGGAGGAGCTCGGTAGGCAGACCGCGGCGATGCTCAGCTTCCAGAGCCCGGAGCCGGAGCGCTTCCCGGTGCAGATCGCCTTCAATGTGATCCCGCACATCGACGACTTCCAGGAAAACGGCTACACCAAGGAAGAGATGAAGCTGGTCTGGGAGACCCGCAAGATCCTCGGCGACGAGTCGATCCAGGTGAACCCCACCGCGGTGCGGGTGCCGGTCTTTTATGGCCATGCCGAAGCAGTGCATCTGGAGACCCGCGAGAAGATCAGCGTGGCCAAGGCGCGCGAACTGATCGGCGCGGCGCCGGGCGTGGCGCTGGTCGATGAGCCCAAGGCGGCCGGCTATCCGACCCCGGTTACCCATGCCGCGGGCAAGGACCCGGTCTTTGTCGGCAGGATCCGCGAGGACATCTCGCATCCGCGCGGGCTTGACTTGTGGGTGGTCGCCGACAACATCCGCAAGGGGGCCGCGCTGAACGCGGTCCAGATTGCCGAGATATTGGTGAATTCCTAAACGTCATCTATAGTTAGGATCACGTTGTCAAGCCGTTTCTAGGTTTCACGGACGAATTGCGCGCGCGGGGCGGGTGGCGCCCGGCGCTCGGGGGAGATGCCTGATGTTGAAGAATCAACGCCTTACGCTTGCCTTGGCCCTGGCGCTCGGGAGCAGTCATGCGCTCGCGCTGGGTCTTGGCAGCATTGATGTACGCACCAAGCTCAACGAGCCACTGGTCGCCGAGATCCCGATCATCGGAAGCTCGCCGGCAGAATTGTCAGAACTCAAGGTGCGCTTGGCCTCGCCCGACGCGTTCGCCCGGATCGGCCTGGATCGCCCGGCAATCGTCGCGGCCAATCTGGAATTCGCCATCGACAAGGACGGGGCGACGCCGGTCATCCGGGTCACCACGCCGAGCAAGATCCGCGATCCTTTCCTGAACTTCCTGGTCGAGATCGAATGGGGCCGCGGCCGCGTGCTCCGCGAGTACACGGTCCTGCTCGACCCGCCGGCCACCGCGATGTCGCGCGTGACGCCGGTTCCGGCGGTTCCCAGCGTGGCGCAGACCGCGCCGGTGCTGCCCGCCGCGCCGGCTCCGGCAGCCCCCGAGCCGCTGGAATCGCCACCGCCGATGACGCCTCCCGCGGCGGCCAAGCCGGCTCCGGCTCCGGCTCCGGCGCCCACGCCCGCGCCACCCGCAGTCACGCCGGCGCCGACCCCAGCGCCGGCTCCCGCGCCAGTTCCGACACCCGTTCCGGCGCCGCAGCCAGCGCCCGCGGTGGCGGCGCCGCGCCAGGACAGCTATGGCCCGGTGCGCGACGGCGAGACCCTGTGGTCGATCGCCGAGTTTGTCCGGCCCGATGAGGCGGCATCGATGAACCAGGTGATGGTCGCCTTGCTGGCGGCCAATCCCGATGCCTTCATCGACCAGAACATCCATCGCCTCAAGCGCGGTGCGGTGCTGCGGATCCCGACCGCCGACGAAGTGCGCGCGATGAGCGAGCAGGCCGCGGCGGCCCAGGTGATCGAGCAGACCCGCGAATGGCGTTCGCGCAGCGGCACGGTTGCCCAGCCAGCTGGTCAGGCGCGCACCGGAAGCGGCGCATCAGCCGGTCCCGGTGAGGCCGACTCGCGCCTGGAACTGGTTCCGCCGGCCGGCGAGCAGGCCTCGCGTGCCCAGTCCGGGGCCGCCGCAGGCGGCGAGGGCGCGGAGCTGCGCGCTGACCTGACCCGCGCCCGCGAACAGGTCACCACCCTTGAACAGGAGAACCGTGAGCTGCGCTCGCGGGTCAGCGACCTTGAGCGTCTGGACACCGACGCCCAGCGCCTGATCGAGCTCAAGGACTCCGAACTGGCCGCAGCCCAGGCCCGGGTCGCCGAGCTGGAGCAGAGCTTGCGTGCCGACGCCGCCTTGCCGGCCCCCGCGCCGGTCGAGGAAGTTGCCGCGCCGGCTGAGGCTCCGGTTGCCGAGGTTGATCCCGCGATCGACGACATGGCCGCTGCCGAGCCCGCCGAAGACGCTCTGATCGATGTCAGCGACGCGCTCGACGACATGGAGCAGACTGCTGCCGAGCCCAGCTCGGAAGCCCTGCCCGCAGCCGAAGAGGCACCCGCAGAGCCGGCACCGATCGACACATCGGAGCCCGCCCAGCCGGCACAGTGGTATCAGAACCCGATGATTCTTGGTGGGGGCGGTGGCGCGCTGTTGTTGCTGGGCGGTCTGCTCGCCTGGTTCTCGCTTCGTGGCCGCAAGTCGAAAGGTCCGGTGCGTCCGACACGATCGGGCAGCGTGGCCGACAGCTTCCCGGCCGGTCCGGTCGCAGCGTCTTCCGCCGCTGCCTCGGTGGGCGCCGAGGAAGATGCCGAGGCGCAGGATCTGGTCGACGCCATTGCCGAGCAGCCGGATGACCTCAACCGGCACCTCGCCCTGGTTCGCCACTACTACGAGCAGGGCGATGCCTCGGGCTTCGAAGGCGCGGCTGAGGCGATGTACGCCCAGCTGTTCGATCCCGAAGACCTGTCCTGGAAGCAGGTGCTGGCGATGGGCCGTGAGCTGCTGCCCGACCATCCCTTGTTCGCCACCTCGGCCGACGCTGCAGATGACGGCGATACCGGGACTTCCTACCGCGAAGACCTGGAACTGGCCGACGAGGACCTCACCGATCCGCAGGACAGCCAGTCGAGCAACACCCGGGGTGAGGAGATCGACTGGCAGACGCCGGCCGACAACGACACCACGCAGACCTTCAGCCTGGACGAGATCGACCGCATGGCCGATGCCGAGCAGTCGGTCACCGAGGAGATTCCCTCGGTGCCGGGCGACCTCGACGACTCGGAAATGATGGCCTACGACGGTGGCGACACGGCCTCGGGTTCCGCCGAGCCGGCACCGCTGACCGATCTCGACTTCGACGACGATGCCGAGCTGACCGACGCCAGCATGGATGCCGACGATGCTGCCGCGACCAAGCTGGAACTGGCCCGTGCCTATCTCGACATGGGTGACGTCGAAGGCGCCCGCGGGATGCTCGAGGAAGTGGTGAACGAAGGCAATGCGGGGCAGCGCTCCGAGGCCAAGCGATTGCTCGAAGAGATCCGCTGAGGCCGGGTTCCCCGCCATCCCGACGCCCGGCCACGTGCCGGGCGTCGGCATTTCTGAACCGCGGCGACGTTCACAGAATGGCGCCCGGTACGTGGACGGAACATCCGCTGCATGCGACTGGCCCTTGGCATCGAGTACGACGGCACCGACTTCCTCGGCTGGCAGCGCCTGCGCCACGGCCGCACCGTGCAGCAGGTGCTGGAGGCAGCATTGAGCCGCGTCGCGCATCAGCCAATCGAGGTGGTCTGCGCAGGGCGCACCGACTCCGGCGTGCACGCCTTGCAGCAGGTTGTGCACTTCGAAACCGATGCCGAGCGCAGCGCATACGGCTGGATGATGGGCTGCAACAGCCTGCTGCCCGATGCCGTGGCGGTGCGCTGGGTGATGCCGGCTGCCGATGACTTCCATGCGCGCTACAGCGCGACCTCACGCCGCTACCGCTATCGCTTGCTGAATCGCGCGGCGCGTCCGGGAATGCTTTTCCGGCATCTGGCTTGGGAGCGCAGGGAGCTCGATGTTGGCGCCATGCACGAAGCAGCCCGGGCGCTGCTCGGCGAACACGATTTCTCGGCCTTCCGCACCGCGGCCTGTCAGGCCGCTCATCCGCGCCGGCGTATGCTCGCGCTTTCGGTATCGCGATCAGGCGAGGAAGTGATCATCGACGTCGAAGCTAACGCCTTCCTGCACCATATGGTGCGCAATATCGTCGGCAGCCTGATCCCGATCGGGCGCGGCGAGCAGCCGGTCGAGTGGCTGGCCCAGCTGCTGGCTGGTCGGGACCGCAGCCTTGCCGGTCCCACCGCCCCCGCGCGCGGACTGTGCTTCATCGGGCCGCGCTACCCAGCCGAGCACGGTATCCCGGAGGCGCAGGCATGAGCGGCAGACGCACGCGGATCAAGTTCTGCGGCATGACCCGCGCTGCGGACATCGACGCTGCGGTGGATCTGGGTGTGGATGCGATCGGGCTGATCCTGGTGCCGGCCAGCCCGCGCTGCCTGCAGCTGGAACAGGCGGTTGCCCTGCGCCGGCGCGTGCCGCCCCTGGTCAGCTGCGTGGCCTTGCTGCGGGATCCTGATCCGAGCCTGGTCGCCATGGTGGTCGAGCGCCTTCGCCCCGACCTGCTGCAGTTCCATGGCAGCGAGCCAGCGGGCGACTGCCGCGCCGCTGGCAGGCCTTACCTCAAGGCCATTCCAATGGCTGATCCGGAGCTGGGTCTTGCCATGCTGGACGATCACGAATCCGCTGCGGGATTCGTGTTCGACTCGCACGCAGTGGACGGCATCGGCGGCAGCGGTCGGGTGTTCGACTGGCAGAGCATCCCCGCCGCCGCGCGCGGCAGGGCGATCCTGGCCGGTGGCCTTGATCCCGACAATGTCGGTCTTGCCGTGCAAGCTGTGCGACCCTATGCGGTGGACGTGGCCAGCGGCATCGAGGCCTCCCCCGGATGCAAGTCCGAGCGCAGGATGCGCGACTTCGTCGCTGCACTGCGCGCGGCCGAATACATGGATTCAGATCAAGGAGCAGGACAGTGAGCGCGGTAGCCATCGACAAGACCGATTTCCACGCCTTTCCCGACGCGCGCGGCCATTTTGGCCGCTATGGCGGCACCTTCGTGCCGGAAACCCTGATCGGTCCGCTGAAAGAGCTTGAGGCGGCCTACCGCCGCTACGCCAGCGACCCAGAGTTCTTGGCCGAGCTGGAGCGCGATCTCAAGCACTACGTCGGTCGCCCGAGCCCGATCTACCTTGCCGAGGGCCTGACCCGGCACGTTGGTGGCGCGAAGATCCTGCTCAAGCGCGAGGATCTGAACCACACCGGCGCGCACAAGATCAACAACACCATCGGCCAGGCCATGCTGGCCAAGCGCATGGGCAAGACCCGGATCATCGCCGAAACCGGTGCCGGCCAGCACGGCGTTGCCAGCGCCACGGTCGCCGCGCGGCTCGGCCTGAAGTGCGTGGTCTACATGGGCGCGGTCGATGTTGAGCGGCAGGCGATCAACGTGTACCGCATGAAGCTGCTCGGCGCCGAGGTGATACCGGTGCAGTCTGGCTCCAAGACCCTGAAGGACGCGCTCAACGAGGCCATGCGCGACTGGGTCAGCAATGTGCAGGACACCTTCTACATCATCGGCACGGTGGCCGGGCCGCATCCGTATCCGACCCTGGTCCGTGATTTCAATGCCGTGGTCGGTCGCGAGGCGCGTGCGCAGATGCTGCAGGACTATGGGCAGCTGCCCGACGCGCTGGTCGCCTGTGTCGGCGGCGGTTCCAACGCGATCGGCCTGTTCCATGCCTTCCTCAATGATGCATCGGTGCGCATCGTCGGCGCCGAGGCAGCGGGCGAAGGCATCGGCAGCGGCATGCATGCGGCCTCCCTGGTCGCTGGCCGCCCCGGCGTGCTGCACGGCAACCGAACCTATCTGCTGTGCGACGACGACGGGCAGATCATCGAGACCCACTCGGTGTCGGCGGGCCTGGACTACCCGGGCGTCGGTCCCGAGCATGCCTTCCTCAAGGATGCCGGACGCGCCGAGTACGTGGGCATCACCGACGTCGAGGCGATGGAAGCCTTCCATCTTCTGGCGCGCACCGAAGGCATCATCGCGGCGCTGGAATCCAGCCATGCGATCGCCCAGGCGATCAAGCTGGCGCGCGAGATGCCGCCGGAAGCGCTGATCCTGTGCAATCTGTCCGGCCGCGGTGACAAGGATGTCTACACCATCGCCCAGCGCGAAGGCATCAGCCTGTAGCTGACGCCGCCCCGGCGATACCCTGCAGCCGCCTGCGCCGCGGCTGCGGCGCCCGTGGCGCCAGCCCGGCCGCGGCTGAACCCGATTCCTCATCAATTGGCCCCACATGAACCGTATCGACCAGCGTTTCCAGCATCTGTCCGCGGCCCGCCGCAAGGCCCTGATTCCCTTCATCACCTGCGGCGACCCCTCGTTGGAGGCCGCGGTACCGACCATGCATGCCCTGGTCGCGGCGGGTGCCGACGTCATTGAGCTGGGTGTTCCGTTCTCCGATCCGCAGGCCGACGGCCCGGTAATCCAGCGCAGCAGTGAGCGGGCCCTGGCGCGCAAGGTGGGTCTGCGCGCGGTGCTCGACTGCTGCCGTGAGTTCCGCCGGACCGATACCAGCACCCCGCTGGTGCTGATGGGTTACCTGAACCCGCTGGAGATCTACGGCCTGGAGCGTTTCGCTGAGGCCGCCCGCGAGGCCGGCGTGGATGGTGTGCTGATCGTCGACTGCCCGCCGGAAGAAGCCGGGCTGCTGAAGTCGACCCTCAACGCGGCCTCGGTCCAGCTCATCCTGCTGGCCTCGCCGACCACCACCGACGAGCGCCTCGACCTGATCGGCGAGCTGGCCGAGGGCTATCTGTACTACGTCTCCTTCGCCGGGGTCACCGGTGCCAGCAGCCTCAACACCGATGAGGTAGGCGGCCGCGTGCGGTCCCTGCGGCGCCACTTCCGCAGCCCGATCGCAGTCGGTTTCGGGGTCAGGGACGCGGATTCCGCCACCCGCGTGGCCAAGGATGCCGACGGCGTGGTCATCGGCAGCGCCCTGGTGGCCAAGCTTGCCGAGGCCGGCTCCATCGACGCAGCGGTGGCCACCGCGACCGCCTTCCTTGCCCCGATCCGCGCAGCGCTGGATGACGCAAAACGCTAAACTTCAGGGTCATGGCGCCCTCTGGCGCCTGCTTTCACCGGGGGAATGCCTTTGAGCTGGCTGCAGAAACTGATGCCGTCGCGAATCCGCACCGAAGGCGGCAACAAACGTCAGGTGCCGGAAGGGCTGTGGGAAAAATGCGATGCCTGTACCGCGGTGCTTTATCGGCCGGAGATGGAGCGCAACCTGCATGTGTGTCCGAAGTGTGGCCATCACATGCAGATCGGCGCCCGCGAGCGGCTTGAGGCCCTGTTCGACGCCGGCTCGACGGTCGAGCTCGACGCTGGTCTCGAGGCGGTCGACGCACTGAAATTCCGCGACTCCAAGAAGTACCCGGATCGGGTTCGCGCAGCGCAAAAGCAGACCGGCGAGAAGGATGCCCTGATCAGCATGTCCGGCCGGCTCAAGGGCCTGTCCCTGGTCGCCTGCGCCTTCGAGTTTCGCTTCATGGGTGGCTCGATGGGCTCGGTGGTCGGCGAGAAGTTCGCCCGCGCCGCCGAGCACGCCCTGGCCGAACGCGCGTCCCTGGTCTGTTTTTCCGCCACCGGCGGCGCGCGCATGCAGGAAGGCCTGCTGTCGCTGATGCAGATGAGCAAGAGCGCCGCCGCGCTGGGCCGTCTGCGGGCAGCGGGGCTTCCCTATATTTCGGTGATGACCCATCCCACCACCGGTGGCGTGTCGGCCAGTCTGGCGATGCTTGGCGACATCAATATCGCCGAGCCTGGCGCGATGATCGGTTTCGCCGGTGCGCGGGTCATCGAACAGACCGTGCGTGAGACCCTGCCGGACGGATTCCAACGTGCCGAGTTCCTGCTCGAACATGGCGCCATCGACCAGATCGTCGACCGTCGCCAGCTGCGCGACCGGCTGGCCAGCCTGCTGGCGATGCTGACCCGCGCCGCGCAGCCGATCAGCGCCGCGGAGTAGCCATGAGCCGCAGGTATTTCGGCACCGACGGCATTCGCGGCCGGGTCGGGGATGGGGTGATCAACCCTGAATTCATGCTGCGCCTCGGCAACGCTCTGGGCCGCGTGCTTGGTGCCGCGGGCCGCGAGCATCCCAGCGTGCTGATCGGCAAGGACACGCGGATCTCCGGCTACATGTTCGAGGCTGCACTTGAGGCTGGCCTGGTTGCCGCCGGCGCCCACGTGCGTCTGCTCGGCCCGATGCCGACGCCGGCTGTGGCCCAGCTGACCCGCTCGTTACGCGCCGATGCCGGCATCGTCATCAGCGCCTCGCACAACCCGCATCAGGACAACGGCATCAAGCTGTTTTCGGCACGCGGTGAGAAGCTCGACGACGCCACCGAAAGCGCCATCGAAGCCGCTCTCGACGGCGAGCTGGTCACCCTGGGCTCCGAGCGCCTGGGCAAGGCCAGCCGAATCGAGGACGCCGCGGCCCGCTACGTCGAGTTCTGCAAGGCATCGGTGCCGGCCGAGCTCTCCCTCGCCGGCCTGCGTGTCGCCCTCGATTGTGCGCACGGCGCGACCTATCACGTAGCGCCGCGGGTGTTTGCCGAATTGGGCGCCGAGGTCGACGCGATCGGCGTTGCGCCCGACGGACTGAACATCAACCGCGAGGTCGGCTCGACCTCTCCGGCGGCGCTTGCGCGGCATGTCATCGCCAGCGGCGCCGATCTCGGTATCGCCTTCGATGGCGATGGCGACAGGGTGCAGATGGTCGACGGACTTGGCGAGATCGTCGATGGCGATGAGCTGCTCTACATCCTGGCCCTGGCCTGGCAGCGCAGCGGGCGCCTGAAGGGACCGGTGGTCGGTACCCTGATGACGAACTTCGGCCTGGAGCGCGCGCTGGGCGAGGCCGGTATTCCATTCCGCCGGGTCAAGGTCGGCGACCGCTATGTCCACCAGGCCCTGGTCGCCGATGGCGGGGTGCTCGGCGGCGAGACTTCCGGGCACGTCCTGTGTCTTGACCGGGCAAGCAGTGGTGATGCCATCGTCAGCGCCCTGCAGGTGCTGCAGGTGCTGGTCGAGCAGGGCGTCGGCCTGCGTGAGGCGCTGGCCGGCCTGCACAAGGTGCCGCAGAAAACCCTCAGCATAAAGGTCACGCCGGGTGTGCGGCCGCTGGAGGCGGATGCCGTGCAGCGCGAGCTGGCTTATGCGCAGGCTCAGCTGGAGGGCCGGGGCAGGGTGGTTCTGCGCCCTTCAGGCACCGAGCCTGTGGTGCGCGCCACCGTTGAGGCGGACGAGGCCGAGCTTGTCGAGCAGATCCTCGATCGGCTCGCCGCGGCGGTGCGCGCTGCGACCTGAGCAGGTCGCGCTCCGGCGCATGCGGTCTCGCGCCCGGCAGCGCATCGAAGCAGCCTGCTTGGGCTGGCTGCGAAGCTGAGTCTTGGCCTGCGCTGAAGGCCCTGTGACCGGCAGCGCGAACTGCGTGAGCGCGTTTCGATTTGTTCGTGGTAGTCCACTAGAATGGCCGGTCAATCCGTTCCGCGAGCCTGCCGTGAGCCACCGCATCCCCACCCTGGACATTCGCCGCTTCGAGTCCGAGCGCGAGGCCTTCGTCGCCGAGATCGGCGCTGCCTACCGCGAATGGGGTTTCTGCGGCATCCGCGGCCATGGCATCGACGAAGCGACCATAGACGCCGCCTATACCGCGTTCAAGGCGTTCTTCACCCTGCCGCAGGAGCTCAAGCAGCGCTATCACCAGCCCGGCACCGGCGGCGCGCGCGGCTACACGCCGTTCGGCGTCGAGACCGCCAAGGATTCAAAGCACGCCGACCTCAAGGAATTCTGGCATGTCGGTCGCGAGATTCCCCGCGACTCGCGCTATGCCGAGGTGATGCCGGCCAACCTCTGGCCCGCCGAGGTCGAGGGCTTCCGCGAGGCAGCGCTGGGCCTGTATGACGCCCTGGACACGCTCGGCTCGCGGGTGCTCAGCGCGTTGGCCCTGCATATCGGCCTGCCCGAGCACTGGTTCGCCGACGAGACCGACTACGGCAACTCGATCCTGCGCCCGATCCACTACCCGCCGATCACCGCCTCGGATATTCCCAACGTGCGCGCCGGCGCGCATGAGGACATCAACCTGATCACCTTGCTGGTCGGCGCCAGCGCCGCGGGTCTGGAGGTTCGCTCCCGGCAGGGCGAGTGGGTGCCGTTCACCGCCGATGGCGACACCATCGTGGTCAATATCGGTGACATGCTGCAGCGGCTGAGCAATCACGTGTACCCGTCGACCACCCATCGGGTGACCAATCCGCCGGGTGATGCGGCGCGCCAGCCGCGCTACTCGACGCCGTTCTTCCTGCACCCCAATCCCGACTTCATCATCAAGACCCTGCCGTCGTGCATCAGCGCCGACAATCCGGATCGCTACCCGGAGCCGATCAGCTCGCATGATTACCTGATGCAGCGGCTGCGCGAGATCAAGTTGATCTAGGAGCCGTGATTCGTGATTCGTGATTCGTGATTCGTGATTCGTGGTTGGTGAGCGCGCCGTGTCCCCCACCATGGCGGCCCGCTTGCTGGCGAGCCGGGGCTCCCACCCGCCGG
>CAYGMG010000049.1:0-25946 GCA_964350895.1 uncultured Lysobacter sp. | reverse complement strand
CGGTCTGCGCCGTCGATGCTGCGTTCCTCGTCGTCACCATAGCGCTGCTATGCCTCCTTCTCGCGCCTTGCCTCGACGACGCATCCGCGTCGCGACTTCAACAACATACTTCCGGGACAGGACACTAGGTACGGGGATCCGCGCCGGCAGGGCTCGGCTGAGCCTCCAAGCTGCCCGGCGGCTCGATCCCCAGACGCGCCGCCATCAGCGCCACCTGGGTCCGCGAATGCGCGCCGAACTTGCGCAGCACCGCGGTCATGTGCGCCTTGACCGTGGCCTCGGAAACGCTCAGCTCCCAGGCAATCTGCTTGTTGAGCAGGCCAGCGCAGAGCATGCCCAGCACGCGGAACTGCTGCGGGGTGAGTTCGGCCACCCGCGCCGCCAGCTCGGCCTCGTCGGCAGCCAGGGGCGCGGTCGAAAGTCCGGGCGGCAGCCAGCGCTCTCCGTCGAGCACCGCGCGCAGCGCCTCGACCATCCGCGACAGCGGGCTGGACTTGGGTACGAAGCCCGCCGCGCCGTGGCCAAGCGCGCGACGGATCAGGGCGGCGTCCTCGCTGGCCGAGACCACCAGCACCGGCAGGGCGGGATGCTGGGCGCGCAGGTGGATCAGCGCGCTGAACCCCTCGGCGCCGGGCATGCCAAGGTCGAGCAGGACAAGGTCGATCCGCGGCTGTTTGGCGAGTGCATCGAGCAGGGCCGGCACGCTGTCGGCCTCGATCACTGCGGCCCCGGGCGCGGCCTGCTCGACCACCCGGCGCAGCGCGTCGCGGAACAAGGGGTGGTCGTCGGCGAGCAGGATGCTCAGGGGCATGCCGGCGCGCTCCATCCGCGGCCCGGCGCGCCCGCCTGGTGCCGCACTCGGCCAAGCCTGTCCCGGCGCATCATCCGCCGCCTCCACGGCCGCGCTCGATCACCGGGCGCAGCGGCTTGCCGCCGCTGTTGGTTGCGGCATGGCTCCAGAGCTTCTGCTCGATGCGCCCGAGGCTGGCCGGGAGCTGGTCCGCCGGCAGCGGCCGGTCGAAGTAGTAGCCCTGGGCGTAGTCGCAGCCCGAGGCCTCCAGCAGGTCCAGCTGGGTGGCGCGCTCCACGCCTTCGGCGACCACCTGGAAACCGAGCGCGTGGGACATGGCGATGATCGCGTTGCACAGCGCCAGCGCGCGCGGATCATCGCCCAGCCCGTGGACGAAGCTCTGGTCGATCTTGACGTAATCGATCTCGTAGCGATGCAGGTAGGACAGCGATGAAAAGCCGGTGCCGAAGTCATCGATCGAGATCGCCATGCCGGACTGGCGCAGGCGCGCCAGGCGTTCCTCGGGTCCGCTGCCCGGATCAAGCAGGATGCCCTCGGTGATCTCCAGCACCAGGGCGCGGCCGGGCAGTCCACTCTCGGCCAGCCTTGCCAGCCAGCGGCCCAGATAGGCCGGCTCGGCGCGGAACTGCACCGGCGACACGTTCAGGGTGATCTGGAACTCCGGATGCAACGACTGCCGCCAGCTCGCCACCTGGGCCAGCGCGCTGTCGAAAACCCAGTCGCCGATATCGCTTATCAGCCCGCTTTGCTCGGCTACCGGAATGAACTCGGCCGGGCTGACCATGCCCAGCTCCGGGTGCTGCCAGCGCAGCAGGGCCTCGACCTTGCGCAGCAGTCCCGAGCGCAGATCGACGATCGGCTGGTAGTGCAGGCTGAGCTGCCCGGCGGGCAGCGCATTGCGCAGCTCACGGGCGATCCGCACGCGCTGTTCGGTGGCGGACTCGAGATCAGCGGTGAAATAGCTGCTGCGGTTGCGGCCGCGGTCCTTGGCCGCGTACAGGGCCTGGTCGGCATGTTTGAACAGCTCGCCGACGCTGGTGGCGTCTTCGGGATACAGGCTGACGCCGATCGATGCCGAGACAAAGCACTGCTGGCCATCGATGACGAAGGCCTGGTTCACCGCGGCCAGCAGGCGGCCGGCCAGCTCGTCGACGTCGTCGCGGTCCGGGGACTCGGCCACCAACACGGTGAACTCATCGCCACCCAGGCGGCCGGCAAGGTCGACCAGGCGCACTTCGCCGCGGATCCGTGCGGCGGCCTCGACCAGCAGCTGGTCACCCTTCTCGTGGCCCAGGGTGTCGTTGATCTCCTTGAAGCCATCGAGGTCGACGAACATCACCGCGAGACTGCCGCCCTCGCGCTCGCAGCGCTCGATGGCGGCCTGCAGGCGATCGCGGAACAAGCGTCGGTTGGGCAGGCCGGTCAGCGGGTCGAAGTGCGCCTGTCGCCAGATCAGCTCTTCGGTCTGCTTGCGCTCGCTGATGTCGGTGTGGGTGCCGACCATGCGCAGCGGGCGCCCTTCGGCATCCCGGCTGACCACGGCGCCGCGACTTAGCACCCACTTCCAGCTACCGTCCTTGCAGCGCACCCGGTGCTCGTTGACATAGGCAGCGGCGCGACCGGAGAAATGCTCCTCGCGGGCACGGCGCATCGCCTCCATGTCATCCGGATGGGTGCGCGAGTCGAGCGCATTGGGCGAGTTGGACAGCTCGTCCTCGGCATAGCCGAACATCGCCTTCAGCCGCGGGGTCAGGAACTCCATGTTGTCGACGATATGCCAGTCCCAGACCCCGTCGCCGCTGGCTTCAAGGGCCAGTGCCCAGCGCTGCTCGTTCTCGCGCTCCAGGCGTTCGGCATTGCGCCGGGCGGTCATGTCGGCGAGCAGGCCGCGGACCAGCACGCGCTCGGGATCGGGCAGGCGCGACAGCCAGATCTCGCAGGCGACCACGGTGCCGTCGGCACGCTGGTGCTCCCAGAAGAAATTCACCGGCTGGCCATCCACGGCCGCCTGCAGGTAGTCGGCAGCCGCCTCGGCCGAGGTACGGCCGTCCGGCTGGCGCGCAGGGCTGAGCTCGACCGGCGAGCTGTGCAGCAGGCGCTCGCGACTCAGTCCGAACAGCCGCGCCGCCTGCTGGTTGGCCTCGACGAAGCGGCCTGCGCCAACGTCAACCACCACGATGGCTTCGCTGGCCAGCTCGATCTGGTCGCGATAGCGACGCTCGCTCTCGCGCAGGGCCAGCAGGCTCTGTTCGCGCGAGGCGGTCAGTACGGCGACGACCATCGCCGCCAGCGCGTTGCTCACGCCGCCCGCCCATTGGCGCAGGATCTCGCCCACGCTCATCGTCTGCGACTCGACCGGGTGCTGATAGATCAGGTGCAGGGCCGAGAGCACCGCGATCAGGCTGGCCAGGCCAGCGCTGTGCAGCAAACCGAAACGCAGACCCATCCACACTACCAGCGCGGCCGGCAACATGCCGACGTTGAGCAGATCGATGCCGAGCAGGCTGTGTCCGAGGCTGAACAAGGCGGTCAGGCCGAGCACGGCGGCCAGTTCCGCGCGCCGCGACCAGCTGTCGGGCAGCTGCAGCTTGGCGCGGCTGACGCACAGCAAGGGCAGGCCGCCGAGCAGGACGCCCGCCGCATCGCCGAGCGTCCAGCCGAGCAGGGCCGGCAGGTACTCGGAGGACGCAAGCATGCCAAGGCTCCACAGCGCCAGGGTGCCGTTGGCCGCGGCCAGCAGGGAGCAGCCCAGCGCCACCGGCACCCCGAGGCGCCACAGCGCGCGCACCGGAAGCACGTCGGCCTCGAAGTGGATATCGCGCAGCAGGTGCGCGCCGAGCACAGCAGCGGCGGTGGCGCCCAGTCCGGCCCAGACCGCCATGGCCGGGCTCCCGCTCAGCCACAGATTGATCGAGATCGAGCCCAGCGCCACGAACGGCCAGTAGCCGCGACCCCAGCGGGTCAGGGCGGCAAGGGCGATGCCCGAGGGCAGCCAGAGCAGGGCGATGTACTCGTCGACCGAGGGCAGGCCGAGCCCAAACAGACCGGCGCCTATATAGGCCGCACTCAGGACCAGCCCACGGAGCATCACCCGCGGCGCCTTGCTCATGGCGCGCGTCGTCCGGTCGCGAGCGGCGATGGCGCACGGCGGGCGGGCATATTCCGGCTGGCGCGGGGTGGCACGCGCATGGGCGCTCTGCATCCGGGGTCGGGCTCTGATCCTATCGTGAACCGCCACCGGAAGTGCTCGCCCAAGGCCGAACGCGCGCGTCCCTTGCCTGGCGCGAGCAGGCCGCCTCGCAGCGTCGAGCCGCTCAGATCCAAGGCCCCGAGTGGCCGTTGGTCGGAACATTGGCAGCGCAGACTGCCCGGGCTTTGCCGCCGGGGGCTAGAATCGGCCGACCGCAGTACGTGGATGCACCGCCATGTTGGCGCCCGAGGTCGACCCTGCCCAGACTGCCGACGCGCCGCGCCTGCGCTGCGTGCTGGTCTGTGACCTCGCAGATTCGACAGCGATGATCGAGCGCCTGGGTGATGCCGAGGCCTCACTGCTGCTGCGCGAGCACGATCGCATCGCCCGGCAGGCCCTGATCCGCCATCACGGCCAGGAGATCGACAAGACCGATGGTTTCCTCGCCCTGTTCGAGCGGCCGATCGAAGCGGTGGCCTTCGCCATCGACTACCAGCAGCGGCTGGCCCGGCTCGGTGCCGAGAGCGGCGCCTTGCTGCGGACCCGGGTCGGGATCCACGTCGGCGAGCTGTTGAGCTGGCGCAACCGGCCCGAGGAAGTCGCCGGCGGCGCCAAGCCGGTTGAGGTCGAGGGCCTGGCCAAGGCCATCGCGGCGCGCCTGATGAGCCTTGCCGACCCTGGGCAGATCCTGCTCTCGGAGTCGGCGTACTCGCTGGCACTCAGGGCACGCAGCGAGCTGCCGGCGGCATGGAAGCCGCGCTGGCAGGAACACGGTCAGTACCGGCTTTACGGGGTGAGCGCCGCGCTGCCGGTGTTCGAGGTCGCCGCCGATGGCCGGACGCTGCAGCCGCCGCGGAACAAGATCAAGGCGCGCCGGCTGCGGCCCTGGTATCGCTGGCCGCCGATCTACGCCGTGCTCGCGCTTGGACTCGCCGCGGCGCCGCTGTGGTACCTGTTCGAGCCGGCCCCGGCGATTGCCTTTGTCGAGCGCGACTGGCTGCTGGTCGGCGACCTGCGCAACCTGAGCGAGGACCGCGACATCGACGCGCCCCTCGACTACGCCCTGCGCCAGGGCTTGGAGCAGTCGCGACACGTCAACACGATCAGCCGAGGACGGACCCGCGAGGGCCTGGCGCAGATGGCGCTGGCCCGCGATGCCACCGTCGACCGCGACCGCGGCAGCGAACTGGCCCTGCGGCTAGGCGCTCGCGCCCTGCTGCTGCCGACCATCCACCAGTCCGGCGGCCGCCTGCGCTTCACCGCCGAGCTAGTCGACCCGAACACCCAGGCCACCGTGTATAGCCATTTCCAGGACGCTCTGGAGCCGGACCAGCTCATTGGCGCGGTGGATGCCGTGCTGCGCGACCTGCGCGGCGATCTCGGCGAGTCCCTTGCCGCCATCGACAGCAGTGGTCCGCCGCTGGCCCAGGTGACCAGCCCCAGCCTGGACGCGGTGCGCGCCTTGGTCGCCGGCAACCAGGCCAAGCGCGAGCAGCGCTACGACGCGGCGATGGCCCTGGTCGGGGAGGCTCTGCGACTGGATCCGGATTTCGCCCTTGCCTATCTGGCCCGCTCGACCCTGCTGCTGATCGACAAGCGCTACGCCGAAGCCGAGGAGGACCTGATGCGCGCCGCCGCGCGGGTCGAGCGGCTCAGCCAGCGCGAACGGCTGTTCGTCGAGGCGACGGTCAACAGCTACGGCAGCACCCGCGACATGCTCGGCGCCTGGCGCGCCTTCGTCGATCTTTATCCGGACGACGCGCGGGCGCGCTACAACCTCGCCTACTTCGCCATCGAGCACGGCAACGACTGCGGCCCGGCGCTCAACGAGCTGCCGGCTGGCGCGCAGGAGACCGTCGCCGACAAGGGCATGCGCCGCTACGAGATCGCCCGCTGCCGCCTGCTCAGCGGCGATCTCGACGGCGCCCGCGAGGAGTTCGCCGAGGCCAATGCCTCGGGGCTGATCGGCAACGGTCCGGAGTACGCACTGACCCTGGCAGTCAGCGGCGAGTTCACCGCCGCACTTGCCGTGCTCGACCTGCGCGACGCCGAGCGCCAGCAGTCCGAGCGCGAAATCACCGAACAGGCGCGGCTGTCGCTGCACCTGCTGCAGGGCGATTGGGCCGGCTTCCGCGACGCGCTCGCCACGCTGGGCCCACGCAGCAGCGCCTGGCCGCCGACCGGACAATCGATGGTCGCAGCAATGCAGGCGGCGATCGGACCCTACGCCGGTTCAGCCGACTGGCAGGCGACCGCCGAAGCCGAGCTGACGCGGCTTGTCGAGCTTGCCGCCAGCAGCTCGCGGCAGGAAGCACGCAGCCTGCTCGACCAGGCCGCCGCCATCGCCTGGGTCCTGGCCCGGCACGCTGAGCGCCCGGATCAGGCACGGCTCGACCGCTGGACTCAGGCCGCCGACGCCTTCGGACCGCAGCCGCTGCGCGATCTCGCCCGGCTGGTCGAAGCGCAGGCTCAGCTGCGCGCCGGTGATGCCCGCGGCGCGCTGGCCGGGCTGCAGGCCATCGACCCGATCCGCGCGCCCTACCTGTTCCGGGTCACCAGGATGCACGCCTTGCTGGACAGCGAGGATGCAAGCGCGGCGCTGCCGGACTGCGCCTGGCTGGAAGCGCAGGTCGGACGCGCGGTCGCCGAACGCATCGCTGGCGGCAGCCTGCACCCGGTCAATCTCGCCGAGCGCGCACTGGCGCTGGCGCGCATCAATCAACAGATGCCCGGCCAGTGCGCGCCGGACAGCGCGGCACAGGCCCTCGCCGCGGCCCTGCCAGCAGCCGTGGCACCCGGCGCGGTTCCAATCGAGGGCTGAGCCTGGCCGCCGACCAGGCCCTCAATCAGGCCCCTCGCGCCTGGTCGAGGGTCACCGGGTCGGCAGCCGAGCGCGCGTTCAGCACATCGCGACGCAGATCCTCCAAGGCGCTTGCGAACTGTGCCTTGTCGGCCAGCTGATTGACCGCCAGCGACTCCCAGATGCCGCGCGTATCGCTGCCCAGTGCCGGCGCATAGCCCAGAGCGGCCAGCGCGGCGCGCGGATCACTTGCGAACTGCGCGCGAAAGGCGTCGTCGGTTGCCAGCCGCGAGAGCAGGGCATCGGCGATCGGCTCGGGAAGGTCTTCGTACGGCTTGTCGGTCATGGCATGCTCCGCGGTCAGGGCGCCGGGCCAAAGTCCAGCCGGCAAGCGAGCCTAGCGAAGCACGGCGGACAATGCGATATGCCCTGTCGGCGCTGACCCGGGTAGCGGCCGCACGCCGCCCGGGAGCCTTCCACCACAGCCAACGGGACTCGGCCGATGACCGCAAGCGAACTGCCGGCGCGCCTGCGCCGCTGCCGGCACCTGATGGTCGAGCTGGACGAGCGACCGCGGATCGCCCTCAGCGAGATCCTGGCCGGTCGCAGCGGGCGGATCAGCCGGACCCGCTGGTTGGCCCGCGGCGGACATCTCGACCAGCCGGTAAACGTGACCCTCACCCAGCTTGCCCTGCTCGAAGCTGCGCCGGTCGAGGGCGAGATCGGCCTCGATGCGCTGCCTGCCGGCTGGCAGGAGGATGACCTCCGCCACCTGCTCGATCACCACCTGCTGTTCGACCTCGACCGGCCCGACGCCGGCAGCGCCCGCGACCTGGGCATGCGCAGCCTCGACTGGTGGACGCCAGCGGCGATCACCCATGCCCAGGGGCGCTGGCAGGGCAACGATGTCGCCGCGCGCTGGTCAAGACACGGCAAACCGGCCAGCGCGCAGATGGTCGCCGCCTTCGGTCCGGCGCCCGAGCCAGATCGCGCCAGCACGCTGGCCGGCGAGCAGGAAATCGCCTTGCCCATGCCAGCAGCCGGCGTACTTGATTCCCTGCTCGAACAACGCCGGACCAGTCGCCGATTCGATCCACAAGCGGTGCTGCCGGCGGCCGAGCTGGGCAGCGTCCTGTATCGCTTTGCCGCCTGTCTTGGACGCCGCGACCTCGCGCCGGGGGCCTACGCGCTGAAGAAGTACGCGCCGGCCGGCGGTGGCCTGCACGCCACCGACCTGCGCCTGCTGTTGCGCCGGGTGGATGGGCTGCGCTGCGGCCTCTATCACTACAACCCGTTCCATCACAGCGTGCTGCTTCAGCAGGAACTGGAACCGGCGCAGGCCGAAGTGCTGGCCTATCACATGCTTGGCGGACAGGACTGGTTCCTTGCCGCGCCCTTGCTCGGGGTTCTGGTCAGCCGCTTCGACCGGCTGTTCTGGAAGTACCGCAACCACAGCAAGGCGCTCAAGGTCGCCCACCTGGATGCCGGCCATCTCTCACAGCTGATGTACCTGGCCGCGGCCGAGCGCGGACTCGACGCGTTCGTCACCGCAGCGGTCAACGATCACGAAATCGAGCAGGCCTTTGGCCTCGACCCGGCGCGCGAGGGCGTGGCCGCCATCCTCGGCTTTGGCCAGCGCGGCAACCAGGGCGGAGTGGAACTGGATGACTGGCAGCCGAGCCCCGCGCGACAGCGCTGGCTGGACGCGCGCAGACAAAGCCAGTCCCCGGAGGGCGAAGCGCTGCCAGCGCGGGCCTCACCGTCATGAACTCATAGTTTGCGCGACTACCTCGCCGGCCGCTCAGCTCTCCTCGGGCAGATCAGGATCGCGGCTCTTGTGCGCCAGGCTCGCCGCATTGGCCTCCCAGTTGCGACCGTCGAATGGCAGCACACGCACGCCCTCGGGCCAGTGATCGAGGCAGCGCAGATTGACGTCGATGCCGTCCGGATTGGAGCGCGGCACGTAGAACGGCTTGATCCCGCAGCACGCGCAGAAGCGGTGCTCGGCAACGCCGGTGTTGAAGCGATAGGTGCTCAGCTGCGACTCGCCAGCGACTAGGCGGAAGCGCGAGCGCGGAACGATCAGGTGCATGAATCCGGACATCCGGCAGATCGAGCAGTTGCAGTCCTCGACCTCGACATCGGGCGGCAGCTCGACCTCGAAGCGCACCGCGCCGCAGTGACAGCCTCCGGCATGCATCTCCAGCTTGCCGGGGCTGGCGGAAGCATCGGCATCGGCCTTGGCACCGGCGGCGCCGGCCTGCAGGGCGCCCAGCGCCGCCAGCGCATCCTCAACCCGGTCGCAGGGCACCAGGAGATGATCGTGGTGATAGGCGGCGATCACATTGCAGGCGATCCCGGCCTGGCCCAGCGCCGCGGCGAGCGCGGCAGTCAGGCCCACCGCGTCCAGCGCCGAGTAGGCGCCAAGGCTGATCCAGGCTGCTTCCCACTGCACCGGCCAGCCCCGCGCCCGGGCCTCGGCCACGGGCATCACCAGGCTGAGACCTTCGGCTTCGCGAAAGCTGGCCAGGGCGGTTGCCGGGATCGGCGTGTCATCGGGCAGCTGGACGAATCCGTAGTCGCCCGGCTGGCGGCGCGGCGACAGGCTGCGCAGCAGGATGTCGAGCTCGCGCTCGGGCTGCGGGTTCGGGGTATTCAAGATAGGCGTCCGGGCACGGGGTTGAGGCAAGGTTAGCGCGGACATTTCGCGAGGCCGCCGTGAATCGCCCTGCTTGTGCCGTGGCGCTGCGCTGCCGGCGCCGAGAACGCGATCCAGCAAAGGCGCTCGCCGGCTCGTTCCATCGCATGCTGCCGATGATCAAGCGCGACGAGGCTCCGGGCGTGGCAGACTCGGCCTAACGCTCGCTGCTCTTTGACGCATGCCACTTGCCCTGCCACGCGGATGCCTGCTGTTGCTCGTGCTCTGCGCGGGCGCGGCGCACGGACAGTGCGAACTCGCGCCGCCGCTGCCGGGTGTCACCCAGGAAATACGGCTGCCGGTCCCGCCCGCAGGCCAGGCCGTGATCGGCTGGCTGCACCGCGACAATGTCGACTGGCAAGTGGAACTGGATGGCGTGAATGTGCCGATGTGGCCGGAGCGCGGCGGCAGCCTGCCGCTGCATGCCGGCCACGACGCGCCACCGCCGGTGCTCCGCCTGCTGCCCGGGCCCGCGGCAGCGTCCAGCACGCCTCGCTTGACCCTGCGCTGCGTCGACGCTGGTGATCCGCAGTCAGAACGCTTCTCCGCCTTCATGGCCCTGACCCGGCGCATGGCCGTACTGCACAAGGGTGCTGATCCACTGAAGGGACTCGGCCTGCTGCTCGACCTGTGGCCGGCCGAGGTCGGTGCGGCGCCTGATCCAGAGGCGGATCGGTGGGTCGCCGCGCAACGAGTCATCCTGGCAAGGCTCAGTGAGCGCAATACCGAGCGCGCAGAGCTGGCGCGGCTGATTCGCGCGCAGGCACAGGCGCAACAGAACTTGTCGCTCGCAGCCCATGCATCACAGGAAATCGGCACGGCCTTGTACCTGCAAGATCGCGAGCAGGCGAAAGCTGCGCTGCGCCAGGCACGGGAATCTTTCGCCCGCCTTGGAGACGACTACTTCAGCACGCTCGCCCAGCACGATCTTTGCCTGCAGATGCGTCTGGATGGTGCTCTGCAGGAAGCGCTCGACTGCTACGCACAGGTGATCGAGGAGCACCGGGCGGGCGGCGAGATCGAGGGCATGCTGCGCTCGCAGCTCAATCGCTCGACCGCGCTCAGCCGCAGTGGTCGCTATGCGGAGGCCGCCGTCCAGCTTGCCGAAGCCGCCGAGTTGATCGATCAGGCGCAGGATCGCGAGCTGGTCGCCAGCGTCAGCCGCCAGCAGGCGCAGATGCTGCGCTGGCGCGGAGACTTCGAGGGTGCCCTGGGCCTGCTCGGCAGGCTGCGCGAGGACTATGCGGCCGCGCAGGACAATCTGAGTCTGGCACAGACCGAATCACTGATCGGCAGCACCTTCAGCCTGGCCGGGGAGCCGGCGCGAGCTGTCGAGTACTTCCGCAGTGGCGAGCGCCATCTGATCGGCATCGACCACGCTTGGCGCCGTGCCCGCCTGCACCTCTCCCTGGCCATGGCCTTGGCCGACCTCGGCCGGCACGAGGAAGCCATCAAGGCCATGCAGCTGGCGATTGCCGAGTCGGTCGACGCCGACGACGCGGTCCTGGGCAATGCGATGTGGCTGGCGCTGGCCGAGATCCAGATCCAACGCGGCGAGCAGCGTGCCGCCCGCGAGGCGCTGGATCGGCTGTCGGCACTCGGCGGTGCGCAGCGTGTGTCGCGTGAACTGCTGCTGGCCGATCTTGGATCGGATTCAGCGGGGGTCGACTGGGAGGCTGAGCTGGAGACCGCCCTGGCCAATGATCAGGTGCTGTTGGCGGTGCAGATCGGTGAACGCTGGGTCCGCCAGCTGTCCGTGCAGGAACAGCCGGCGCAGGCGATGAAGCAGGCGCAACGGCTGGTGCGGCGGGCAAGCCCGGTGGTCACCGCAATCCGCTCGCCGCAGCTGCGCGATGCCCTGCTTGGCCAGCTGCATCGCTTGGTTGCCGCGCTGCTTTCGCAGCAGGCAGCAGGGCCAATGGATGGTGAACTTGGCTTGGCCCTGCATGAGCTGCTGGCGACCCTGGCTCGTGCGGGCATGGGCCAACCGCCCGCCGCCGCCGATCCTGATCTGCTGCTGGCGCTCGAGAAGCAGATCGGCAGCGAGCTGGTTCAGGGTGCGGCGGCGCCGGAGCAGGGTCCGCGCTCGCTGCTGCTCGCCTTGGTCGGTGCGGAGTCCGCGGAACCGGCGGCAGCGAGCAAAGGTTGGTCGACGAGCAAGCCGGCGCTGCACCTGCCAGCAGGCCAGCGCTTGGCGATCCCGGTATTCGGCCGCGCCAGCGCCGGCCTCTTGGTGAGCAGCGGGAGTGGCTGGTCCTGGTGGCCGATCGACCGGCCAGCCCTTACCCGACTGCGCCACAGCCTTCCAGCCCTGCTGGCCAGCGGCCACGCGCAGGACGAGGAAATCGCCGCCCAGGTAAGCGCCCTGCGCCTAGCGTTGGGCGCCGAGCGCTGGCTGGATAGCGAGGTCGGCACGCTGTGGCTGGGCGCCCACCGCGAGCTATCGGCCCTGCCGGTCGAACTGGCCCTGATCGGCGAGTCGTCGCTTGCCGTCGGCTGGGTGCTCAGTCCGGAGTCGCTTGGCCTGCCAGGCCCGGGCAGCCTGCATCTGCTTGGTGTTGCCGCCGCCGAAGACAGCGGCCTGCCTGAACTGGCCTCGGTGCAGCGCGAGCTGGACGAGGTCGCCGCGGCCTGGCCGCGGCTGGGCGCAGCGCAGCGCGCCTCGCCGGCGCAGCGTGAGCGCCTGGTGGCCGCCTTGTCGACGCCTGGCGCCGTCGTCCATCTGGCCAGCCACGGCCGCGGCTCGCCCAGCCGCTTCGAGGAGTCAGGCCTGTGGATGGCAGGAACCGACCAGAAGGTCGACTTTGTCAGCGCCTACCGGCTCCGCGGGCTGCCGGTACAGGCCGGCCTGGTCGTGCTGTCCGCCTGCGAAACCGGGCTCGGCGCGGGCCAGGTCGGCACCTCGCTCGGCAGCGTGGCCACGGCGTTGGGCGAAGCCGGTGCTGCCAGGGTGGTCGGTGCCCGCTGGGCAGTGGGCGACCGCGCGGCCAGAGTGTTCTCGGCTGCCCTGCATCAGGCGACAGGCGGCCAGAATGCAGCGGTCGAGCAGGCGCTGGAGCGCGGGCGCGAAGCGCTGCGGGCGCGACCAGCATTGCGCAATCCGACCCATTGGGCCGGCTGGTTCGTGCTCTACCGCGGCATACCGCTCGCAAACGGAGGAGACTGAGCCGGCACGATCAAATTGCGGGTGTTGCGCCCATGCGGCGGCCAGGCCGGCCGCGCTACTGCCCTTCCCACTGCCGTGGGCAAGGTGCGAGAACCGGCGCTCAGGGGACACCTAGAGTCTTCGAAGCCACCATTCCGGTGGCATGCCCCGGAGAGTCGCGTCATGTCCTCGAACCACAGCGTCCTGGCCTCATCCCCCGCGCAGAACCCGAATGCCACGCTCGGCAACCACCCCCTGGCCTCGCCGTCGCGCCAGTCGAACGAGCAGCAGGGCTGGGAACGCGAACTGTTCTTCAATCCGCGCCTGCTCGACCAGGAGCGCCGTGCAAGCACGCTCATGAGCGGCGGCAAGCGACCGCTGGCGATCCTGCTGGCGATGGTACTCGGCCTGTGCGCCTCGGGCCTGGCCCTCGCCGATGTGGGCCAGGGCGCGCCGGCGGGGTCGAACTCGTCCACCAGCAGCGAAGGCGTGCTGGATTGGTGGCTGGAGCTGGTCGGCCTCGACGATGAAGAGGATGCAGCAACGACCCAATCGAAGAGTGGTGCGACCGATCCGGACGAAGGCGAAGACTGAACGCCGGCGCCGGCCCGCTCAGGGCCGGTAGCGGAAGTCCAGCCGGGACAGCGGCGCGCTGCTGTCCTGGCTGCCGTGGGCGCGCACTTCAATCGCGTAGCTGCCCTCGCTCAGGGCGCCGCGCTCAAAGGCCAGACTGAGCACGCCGTCCTCGGCGCTCAGCTGGCTGATCTGGACCGGCACATGGCCGCCCGACTGCGGCACCAGGCTGACGTCGAACAGCTCACCCTGCTCGGGAGCCGGAATCTCCAGCGCCAGCAGGCGCGTGCTGGCCCGTGGCGCGACCAGCATCTGGGTCTCGGCGCCGCGCCGCACGTCGATGCTGACCCACTCGATATTGCCGGTGGACAGAGTCTCGGGCGAGCGCGGCAGCAGGGGCCATACGGCAAGCCCGGCAAGCCCCGCGGCCAGGGCAAGGCCGCCCAGCGCGCGGGCGGGAAGCCGCCGGCGCGGCGCGGCGCGGGCCTGATCGGCCATGCCGTCGCGCAGGGCCTGGTCGAGCTGGGCCGCACGGAGCAGGTCGGGCTCCAGAAACAGTCGGGTTTCGAAGGCGTGGCTGGCCGCATCGTCCAGCTCACCGCGTCGCCAGGCACGCAGCTGGCGGTTGTCCTGATCGGAAAGTTCGGGTGGGGGAATCAGCATCATCGCTAGCCTCAGGTCGGATCCACTCGCAGTGCCTGCCATACCGCCAGGAAGCGCTGCCTTGCCCGATGCAGCACCCGGCCGAGCTGGACACTGTCCAGCGCGAACCGCGCCTGCACCTGGGCGGTTGGTTGTTCGTCGATGTAGTAACTGAACAGCACCTGCCGATCACGCTCGTTGCTGAGCGAAGCGAGCACGGCGCGAACGCAATGCCGGCGCTCGTCGGCATCCAGCGCGTCGAGCATCGGCTGCTGCTGGACGTCGGCCACTTGCTCGATCAGCTCGGCGTCGACATCGGTGCGCTGCCGGTACTGCTTGCGATCGGCATTGAGCGCCAGCCGGCGGGCGGTTTCCAGGGTGAACTCGACCAGCGCCCTGGGCTCGTCAATGCGCCCTGCGCGGGCCGCCTCGAGCACGGTCAGCAGGGTGTCCTGCTGCAGATCGGCGCAGCGGTCATCGCTGCCCAGACGCCGGCGCAGGACCATCGAAAGCGGCTCGGACAGGGCCAGGACCAGGGCGGTCTCGGCTTCGCGGTCGCCGGCCCGCACCCGGGCCAGCAAACCCGCGTAGTCGGGCGCGGAACGCAGCTGCCCCGGGACCGCGCGAAGCGCGGGTCCGGCACTGCGTGCTGCGCGAGCGCTGCTGCTTTCCGCGGTCACGACACCTGCCTGGTCATGAGTACGCCCCCAGCATACTGGCCATTGCCAGCCGCAACCATGCTGATTTGATGGGATTTCCCATCAAACGAAAGATTTTTTGCCCCGGGGTGGGAGAAACGCCGCACTGGTGACACCTCTACACCAGAGCCCCCATGCCCGGGGCAACGGATCTGCACCATGGCACGCAATTTTGACGGGCGCCTTCCGCGCCACACGGAGCTTCCCCTGCATACCCTGCTGCGCCGGCGCTATGCCGACACCCAGTGCGTCGGCAACGGGGCGTGGGAACTGCTGCTGGAAGGACTGGCGCCGTGGTTCTCCGACCTCAGCGGCGCGCTGGCGAGGGCCAATCCGGCGCCGATCGAGGACGCCCTGATGGAGTTCCTGGCCAGCCTGCGCCCGCTGCGCAACCGGCGCCGCCCGCGACGCCTGTACGTCGCCTTCCGCCAGGCCGACATCGTCGACGCCAAGCGCCTGTCGCATCTGGGCAACGTGCACGGCATGGCCAATTGGCTGGATGCGCACGATGAGCTGCGTTTCCAGCCAGGGATGGAGGGCAGCCCGCTGCAGGAGGTGCTGTCGGTGGCGGCGATGGAGATGGGCCTGCTCAACGCCTCGCATGTCGTCGTGGTCCCGGCGCCCGGACCGGAGGGCGCCTCGGGCTATCTGCTCGGCCGCGCCCGCGAACATGCCGCCCTGGTCCGCTCAACCGCGGTGTGGAGCGACGAGCCGCTGGACTGGGCACGCCGGGTGAGCCTGGTGCCGGTGCTGCAGAACGAGCGCGCGCTGTCGCGCTGGCTGGACGGTCTGCCCGTGCATGCCGGCCCGCAGGGCCTGGTACGCGGCGAGGGTCGCGCGCTGCGCGCCGGCCTGTCGCGGCGCAGCAGCGGCGAGGACGTGCGTCCGCAGCAAGCGCTGCGCAGCTGACTGAACCGACGCGTCGGCCGGACCACGGCGCGTCCACGCGCGCTCCCGGCCACGCCGCCTACAATGCGCGCATGGAACAGATCCCGTCCCCTCTGCGCGCAGCACTTCCCCTGGCCGGTCGCGCTCTGGAAGCCGTACTCGACCGGCTGCTCGCCCTCGATCCCGAAACCCGGTCAGCGCTGGTCCGGCTTGAAGGCCGGCGTATAGAACTGCGCCTGGCCTCGCCGCCGCTCGCGCTGTCACTGCAGGTGACCCAGGGCCGGCTGAAGGTCGGCCCGGCGGATACCCAAGGCGAGCCCGACCTGTCCCTGCAGGCAACCCTTGGCGCGGTGCTTGGGCGCCTGCTCCCCGGCGCCGCTGGCCCGGGGCCGGCAGGGCAGATGCGGATCTCCGGCGACGCCGAACTGGCAAGGCAGATGCAGAAGCTGGCCAGCAGCTATCAGCCGGATATCGAAGGCGCGTTCAGTTCGCTGTTCGGCGAGGTGCTCGGCGTGCAGATCGCCCACGGCTTGCGCGACGGGCTGAAGCAGGCGCGCGATCTGGGCGGTCAGGCCGCGCGCGGCGCGGTCGACTATCTGGTCGAGGAACGCCGCGACCTGGTCTCGCGCGCCGAGCAGGAAGCGCTGTTCGATGACATCGACGACCTGCGCGACGCGGTCGAGCGCATCGAGGCCCGAATCGGTCGGCTCGAGCCCGCCGGGTCGCGCCGATGAGGGGCCTGCTGCGGGCGACCCGGATCCTCCGCGAGCTGGTTCGCTACCGCCTCGATTCCCTGCTCGATGGCAGCGGCGCCGAGCCCCTGCTGCGCCTGCTGCGCCCCTTCGTGCCCAAGGCCCGCGGCGAGATCGCCGCGCTCAGTCGCGGCGCCCGGCTGCGCATGGCCCTGCAGGCGTTGGGCCCGATCTTCGTCAAGTTCGGCCAGGTGCTCTCGACCCGCCGCGACCTGCTGCCGGAAGACATCGCCGAGGAGCTGGCCCAGCTGCAGGACCGAGTCGCTCCGTTCGACGGCGGCGACGCGCGGCGGATCGTCGAAAGCGAGCTGGGCAAACCGGTCGGCGAGCTGTTCACCGGCTTCGACGAGACACCCTTGGCCTCGGCCTCGATTGCTCAGGTCCACGCCGCCAGCCTCGCCGATGGCCGCGAGGTGGTGGTCAAGGTGCTGCGCCCGGGCATCGAGAAGCAGATCGCGGCGGACATCTCCCTGCTCCGCGCGCTGGCCGAGCTGGCCGCACGACACCATCCACGGGCCGAGAAGATCCGCCCGCTGGAAGTGATTGCCGAGATCGAAGCCACCCTCAAGGGCGAGCTGGACCTGCAGCGCGAGGGCGCCAATGCCTCCCTGCTGCGGCGCAACTGGAAGGACTCGCCGGACCTCTACGTCCCCGAGGTGTACTGGAGCCACAGCGCGCAGCGCGTGCTGACGCTCGAGCGGGTGCGCGGCATTCCCAGCGACGACGTCAAGGCGCTGGACGCCGCCGGCGTCGACCGCAGCGTCCTGGCCGCCAAGGGCGTTCGGGTGTTCTACACCCAGGTGTTCCGCGACAACTTCTTCCATGCCGATGCGCATGCCGGAAACATCTGGGTTGATCCGACCAGCCCCGGCAATCCGCGCTTCATCGCGCTCGACTTCGGGATCATGGGCCAGCTGCCGACCCGCGATCAGTACTACCTCGCCGAGAACTTCATGGCGATGTTCCAGCGCGACTACCGGCGCATAGCGGAACTGCATGTTGAGGCGGGCTGGATGCCGGCCAGCGTGCGCATCGAAGAACTGGAGGCGGCCACCCGAGCGGTCTGCGAGCCCTACTTCACCCGTCCGCTGTCGGAGATCGCGCTGGGCGAGGTGGTGGTCAAGCTGTTCCGCACCGCGCAGCAGTACGAGCTGACCCTGCAGCCGCAGCTGATCCTGCTGCAGAAGACCCTGCTCAACATCGAGGGCGTCGGCCGCCTGCTCGACCCGCAGCTGGACATCTGGGCGGTGGCCCATCCGGTGCTGGAGTCGATCCTGCGCGAACGCTACAGCCCGGCCCAGCTCGGCCGCGAGCTGCGCAAGCGGATGCCCGAGATCATGACCCACGCACCGGACATGCCACGCCTGATCCGCGAGTGGCTGGTCCAGCAGACCAACGGCCAGCACAGCATCCGCATGCGCTCGGTGGAACTGCAAGCCTTGGTCGAGGCGAGCCGCGAGGGCCAGCGCAAGACGGTCTACGCGATCCTCGGCACCGGCCTGATGGTAACTGCCGCGGTGCTGTATTCGCTGGAAGCCGGCGGCCCGGGCCTGCTCGGCGTGCCGGCCGCGGTATGGATTGCTGCGCTGGGCGCGCTCGGTGCCTTCTACGCCGCCTGGCCGCGGCGCAGCTGAGCAAAGCTGGCGCGCAGCAAGGCGCCCTGCGGTCGCCGACAGCCGCCGGACGGCGCGCGGTTCAGCGCCGGCTGAGTGCAAGCGGTTAGCCTCGTCGCTCTCTCGATCAATCCGGCGGTTTGACCATGCGCAAGCGCGCAAGCCCTTTGCGAAACCTGATCCTGCTGCTCGCCCTGGGCGCCGCGCTGGTCGCCGCGATCGGCGGCTGGCGGACGCTCAGCGTCACCGGTGAAGCCGCGCTGGCGAAGATGGACGCTGAGGAGCTCGCGTTCCTGCGCCGCCTGCAGCGCCTTGATGCGGGCATGAGCCGCGCCGAGGTCGAGGCCGTGCTCGGGCCGGCGGATCGCTGGACCGGCCTGGGCGCCGACGAGGCCGGCCACTGGTCGGAAATCCCCGGGGCGCCGCTGGCCAGCCTGAGCGTGCATATCGACCATGGCGCCGCCTCGCGCCTGCGCTGGCTGAAGATCGGCGCCTTCACCTATCGGCTGGATCTTCCCCCGCGCGGCGGGCCGGACGGGCAGTAGGGAGCCTCTGACCAAGTCCAGTGCCCCGCGTTGCTACGCTGTGCGTTCGCACGAAGTCGGACGCCGTAGGACGTGGTGGTGCCACGTTCAGGGCGGCCAACGCGGGTGCGGGCGCACACCAGCGCAGCGCCACGCATCGCGCTGCAGGCCCCATCTGCACTGGACGCGGCGCCGGCGTATGCTGGCATTGTGGATCCGGCCGGGGGGTCGTGATCAGCGCTGGTCCAGCGCACGGGGGTGGGATGGACGGGTTCGCCGACATCAGCCTGAAGGCCTTCTTCGAGCACGCCCATATCGGCGTGGTTATCCATCGTTGGGACGGCACCATCGTCTACGCCAACCCGGCCGCGCTGCGCCTGCTCAGGCTCAGCTACGCACAAATGATCGGTCGCGATGACCGCGACCCGCTGTGGAACTTCATCGACGAGCACAACCGTCGCCTGCAGAGCAGCGAGTACCCGGTCAACAAGGTCAAGCGCTTCCGCACACCGCTCCGCAACGAGGTGGTCGGCGTCATCGACCGTGACCAGCCGGAGGTGACCTGGCTCACCGTCAATGCCTATCCGGAGGGTCACGCCGAGAACGGCGATGCGGAGCAGGGCTTCATCGTGGTGTTCTTCAGCGAAGTGACCTCCGATCGGCAGAGCTTTTCCTTCCGCGACATCGCCGAGCATGCCGCCGACGTGATCATCGTCACCGAGGCCGATGACATCAGCTCGCCGACCGGGCCGCGGATCGTCTACGTCAATCCGGCGTTCGAGTCGCTGACCGGCTATTCGGCCGAAGAGGTGCATGGCGACACGCCGAGGATCCTGCAGGGCAAGCTGACCAGCCGCGAGGCCTGCGACCGGATCCGGGCCGCGCTGGCCGCGCGCGAGCCGGTGCGTGAAACCCTGCTCAACTATGCCAAGAACGGCACACCGTACTGGCTGGACATGAACATCGTGCCGCTGCGCAACCGCTTCGGCGAGGTCACCCACTTTGCCGCCATCGAACGCAACGTCAGCGATTCGGTGTTTCACGCCGACCAGCTCGAACAGCGCAACCGCGACCTGCGCGACTTGAAGCAGAACCTGCTCAGCCTGGTTGGCGAACGCACCGCCGAGCTGCGCGAGGCCAACCATCGGCTGGAGCAGCTTGCCTACTACGACGAGCTGACCCGGATTCCCAACCGGCGCAGTTTCCTCGACCAGTCAGCCCAGCAGGTGGCAAGGGCCCGACGGCGCGGCGAGCGGATGGCCTTCGGCATGCTCGACCTCGACCACTTCAAGGCGATCAACGACCAACATGGCCACGAGACCGGCGATCACGCCCTGATCGCCGTGGCCCGCTGCATGGAACGCTTCTTTCGCCAGGAGGACTGCTTCGGGCGCATCGGCGGCCAGGAGTTTGCCTTCAGCATGCTGCTCGGACGGGGTGCCGAAGGCGATGTCGCGGCCGTTGCCAGCCGGCTGCGCCAGGCGGTCGCCGCGATTCGCGTCGAGCATGGCAACGGTAGACCGATCGAACTCCGGGCCAGCATCGGCCTGAGCGTGTTCGACCCGGCGCGTAGCACGCCGGAGGACGCCATGCGGCGCGCCGACGAGGCCCTGTACCTGGCCAAGGAGGCCGGCCGCGACCGGCTGATGCTGATCGACCTCGACGACGACAACTGAGCCGGCATGCGCCGCAGCGACGCCTCCGCAGCCGACCCGCTGCCCGGACTGCTACCCTCTGCCGCCCGCTCCCATGACCTGCCGCATGGACGCCCTGCCGGTGCTCTACCTTGATTCGCAGCTGGCGGTGGTCAACAAGCCCGCCGGATTGATGGTCCACGACTCGGCCCTGGCCCGTGGCGAGACCGACTTCGCCGCCGACCGGCTGCGCGAACAGTTCGGCCGCCAGGTGTTCCTCCTGCACCGCCTGGATCGCGCCACCAGCGGCTGCCTGATGCTCGCCTTCGACCGCGAGAGCGCCGCGCAGATCGGCCGCCAGCTGATGGCCCGCGAGGTCGACAAACAGTACCTGGCGGTATGTCGCGGCTGGCCAGAAGCCGAAGGGCTGATCGACCACCCGCTGGACGGCGGCCCGGGCAAACCGCAGAAGAAGCCGGCGCAGACCCGCTACCAGCGGCTGGCCTGCGGTGAACTGGACGAGCCCAGCGCCGGCTTCCCTACTTCACGTTTTGCCCTGCTCTGCTGCGCACCATTGAGCGGCCGCTTCCGGCAGATCCGGCGTCATCTCAAGCACCTCGACCACCACCTGATCGGCGACACCAGCCACGGTGACGGCCGTCGCAACCGGATGTTCAGGATGCGCGGCGTGCACCGCATGCTGCTGCATGCCTGGCGCCTGCGCTGGACCGGGGCCGATGGCCAGCCGATGCAGGCCGAGGCACCCTGGGACGCCGAGTTCCAGCGCGCCTTCGACCTGTTCGGCTGGCAGCCGGAGCCGGCCGCCATCGGCGCCAGGACCTTGGGCACTGACGCCACGGGCTGCAGCGGGTGATAATGCCGCGCTCTTCAGACATCCTTCATAGACGGCAGACCAAGGTGGGCGGCCTTTCGCGGCAAAAGCCCGCCGTTTCCCCATGACCGACAGCCCCGCCGCCATCGCCTTTGACCGCGTCGACCTCAAGCGTGGCCAGCGCACCATCGTTGGCGGCGCCAGCCTGCGCATCCGCGAAGGCGCGGTCACCGCCGTGCTCGGCCCGAGCGGCGCCGGCAAGTCGACCTTGCTGTATGCGATCACCGGTGCGCTGGATGCCGCCGCCGGCCAGATCGAGGTGCTCGGCCAGCGCCTGCCGCGTCCCGGCCAGCGTTCGCTCTACGCGCTGCGCCGCAAGATGGGCGTCCTGCTGCAGGGCAACGGCCTGCTGACCGACCTCTCGGTGTTCGAGAACGTCGCCCTGCCGCTGCGCATGCATACCGACCTTCCCGAAGACGTGCTGGCGGAACTGGTGGTGATGAAGCTGTCGGCGGTGGGCCTTGGCGAAGCCGGGCACCTGATGCCACAGGAGCTCTCCGGGGGCATGGCGCGCCGCGTGGCGCTGGCCCGCGCCCTGGTCCTGGACCCGCCGCTGATGCTCTATGACGAGCCGCTGACCGGGCTCGACCCGATCGCCTGCGGCGTGATCCTCGACCTGGTGCGCAGCCTCAATGACAACCTCGGCATGACCTCGGTGGTGATCACCCACCACGTGCGGGAGACCCTTGAGGTGGCCGACTACGCGATCGTGGTGGCCAATGCCAAGGTCGTCTTCGACGGCACGCCAGAAGAACTCAACGGCACCGAGGACCCGCTGCTGCGGCAGTTCCTGGATGGCCAGCCGGACGGCCCGATCGGCTTCGACTACCGCCGGGGCCAGCGCTGATGGGCACGCAGATTCGCGAACTCGGCCGCATCGGCCTGCTGCTGGCGCAGATCATCGGTTCTCTGCACCTGCGCCGCGGTCAGTTCCGCGACATCGTCATCCAGTGCTACACGGTCGGCGCGCGCTCGCTGCCGATCATCGCCGTCGGCGGCCTGTTCGTTGGCCTGGTGATCTCCTTGCAAGGCTACCGCGCGCTGGAAGTGATCGGCGCCAGCAGCGCGCTGGGCACCGCGATCGGCATCCCGCTTTACCGCGAGCTGGGCCCGGTGCTGGCGGCGATCCTGTTCTGCGGCCGCGCCGGCTCTTCGATGGCCGCCGAGCTTGGCCTGATGCGCGCCACCGACCAGATCACCGCGCTGTCGATGATGGCCATCGATCCGATCGGCAAGGTCGTCGCGCCGCGCTTTGTCGCCGGCGTCATCGCCCTGCCGCTGCTGACCGCGGTGTTCTGCGCCTTCGCCATCCTCGGCGCCTACCTGCAGGCGGTCTGGGTGCTGGGCATCGACAGCGGCTTTTTCTGGAGCGCACTGCAGGGCTCGGTCGACTTTGTCGACGACTTCGGCCAGTGCTTTACCAAGGCGGCGGCGTTCGGTTTTGCCTGCACCCTGATTTCGGTGCACGTGGGCTATTCCGCCGAGCCGACCATCGAGGGCACCTCCATCGCCACCACGCGGTCGGTGGTGCTGGGTTCGCTGATGGTCCTGTTCCTGGATTTCGTACTCGGCGCGACTTTGTATTAGAGCTGTGATGGGTGATTGGCGATTGGTGATTCGAAAGTGCAACAGCCTGCAGCGCGAGGCCTCTACGAATCACCGCTCACGAATCACGAATCACGCAACCGGAGGTTGCACACATGCAAAAACTTGAATGGAGTGTCGGCGCGTTCATCATCATGGGCCTGGCCTGTGCCCTGGTGCTGGCGTTTGCCTCGACCAACTCCCAGGACCGCCTCGGCGGCGGCGGTTACGAGCTGACCGCGCGCTTTGGCAATCTGGGTGAACTCAAGCCGCGGGCGCCGGTCAAGATTGCCGGGGTCAAGGTCGGCGAGGTGACCCGGGTCGAACTCGACCAGGTCAACTTCGATGCCGTGGTCACCATGCACCTCACTCCGGCCGCCGGCGAACTTCCCGCAGACAGCTCGGCGGGCATCTTCACCAGCGGTTTGTTGGGCGAACGCTATGTTGGGATCACTCCCGGTGGCGACCCCGAACCGCTGGCCCCGGGAGATGAGATCATGCTGACCCAGTCGGCCGTTGTCCTGGAGCAGCTGATCGGCAAGTACCTGTTCGGCAGCGGCGATGGCGGCGAGCCGCCGGCCGGCGAATGATCTTCACGCGTCCCGGTAACTTGTTGGAGAACACATCGATGCGATCCCTGATTCTGGGTGCCGTCCTGCTGCTGGCCAGCCTGTCGACGCTTGCCGCCGGCAAACCGGGCGAGCTGGTCGAGAACCGCTCGCGGGCGGTGCTCAAGGAGCTGACCTCGCGGCGCGCCGAATTCCAGGGCGACCCGGCCGCTCTGCACGCCTTCGTGCGCAGCGAGCTGAGCGAGATCTTCGACCGCGAGTATTCGGCGCGGCTGGTCCTCGGCCGGCATTCGCGCGGCATCGAGGCCGGCAAGATCAGCGCCTTTGCCGACGCCCTGACCGAGAACCTGCTCAAGCGCTACGGCGACGCCCTGCTCGATGTCGATCCCGGCGTCGAGGTCTCGGTCAAGTCCGAGACTCCGCTGCGCGGCGGCAAGATCGTTCGCGTGTCGAGCGAGATCCTGCGCCGCTCCGGCCCGCCGGTGCCGGTGGACTACCTGTTCCGCGAGACCAGCGACGGCTGGCTGGCCTTCGACGTCATCGTCGAGGGCATCAGCTACGTGCAAACCTACCGCAGCCAGTTCGACGAACTGCTGCGCAGCGAATCGATCGACACCCTGACCGTAAAGCTGGCCTCGGGCGCGATCGCCGCGGGCAAGGACTGATCAATCATGCGTCTTGCGCTCAGCGGGGACCTCGATGCCGACAGCGTGCCTGCGCTGTGGCGGCGTCATCGCAACGTGGGTGCGATCAGCGCCATTGACCTGTCGTCCGTCGCGCGCATCGACTCGGCTGGCGTCGCCCTGATCCGGGTGCTGCAGCAGCGCAGCCTGGACGCCGGCGGACAGGCCACGGTCGAGAACCTGCCCGGCCACTACAGCCAGCTGGAGGAAGCGCACCGCCTGCAGCCGGTGGGAGAATCGCGTGACTGATCCGACCCCCTTCCTGCGTCGGCTGGCCGCCCTCGCCCTGTTGCTGGCGCTCGGCCACGGCGCGGCGCTCGCCGCCGAAGTGCCGCAGACCGCCGACGATGCCTTCCTCGCCGAGGCCGTGGTCGAGAATGACCAGGCGCTCAGCTCGTATGAGGCGCTGGACCCCTGGCAGGGCTTCAACCGGCCGGTGTACCGCTTCAATCGCGGCTTTGACCGGCTCATCTTCCGCCCGGTGGCCAAGGTTTACGACAAGGTCACCCCCTCGCTGGCGAAGAAGGGCGTCAACAACTTCTTCGACAACCTGCAGGAGCCGGTGGTCACCCTGAACCTGCTGCTGCAGGGTCGGCCCAAGGCCGCGCTGCAATCCTTCGGCCGCTTCCTGACCAATTCCACGCTCGGCATCGGCGGGGTTTTCGACCCGGCGACCGAAGCACGTTTTCCGCGGCACCGCGGCGACTTCGGCCAGACCTTCGGCCGCTGGGGCTGGAAGCAGTCGCGCTACGTCGTTCTGCCGCTGTTCGGACCGGCCACGGTTCGCGACGGCCTCGGCAAGGGTGTGAACACCCGGGTCAGCCCGATCGACTGGCTGGCCCGCGAGGAAGGCGCCGAATACAGCTTGCTCTACGGTATCGACGCCCGCGCCCGCGCGCTGTCCGCGGAGTCCCTGCTGGAAGGCGCCGCCGACGAGTACCTGCTGGTCCGCGACGCCTACCTGCAGAACCGTCGCTGCCAGATCATCGACTGCTCGGACGAGCTGCCCGACTACCTGCTGCCCGACTACGAGTTCGAGATCCCCGATTTCGACGCGCTGGAGAACAACCTGCGCCGCTGAGTTTGCGGCTTCACGGCACGCTTGCGCGGGCCACGGCGGGCTCGGGTATCTTGGTCGCAACACCGATCCGGACCGCCACGATGACGCCAACCCGCCGCCTCCTGCCGGCACTGCTGCTGATCGCCACAGCCATGCTCCTGGCCAGTTTGCCGCTGGCCGCCGACAATCAGGACAAGGACGCCGCCAAGGCCCGCGAGGCGGGCAGTCCTGCGGTCACCGTGTTCGTCGACGCCACCTGGGGCAACCGCACCCACGGCGCAGCGCGCGCGCTGACATCCCTGCACCAGGCGTGGGGCCGTCACGGCTACCAGCTGGTGTCGGTGGAACCCTATGCCGAGAACGGCGACCTGGTCGGCTTCTTCGTTTCCTACCGGCTGACTGCGGCCAGCGACGGAGCCTCGTCATGAGCGATACCTCACGACCGGATCGGGACAGCGCCGAACAGGCAGTACGCACCCTGCTGCGCTGGGCCGGCGACGACCCCGCGCGCGAGGGCCTGCGCGACACCCCGGCACGAGTCGCCCGCGCCTTCGAGGACTGGTTCTCCGGCTACGCGGTCGACCCCGAGGAGTACCTGGCCCGGACCTTCGAGGAAGTCGCTGGCTATGATGAGCTGATCGTGCTCCGCGACATCGAGTTCGAAAGCCACTGCGAGCACCACCTGGCGCCGATCATCGGCCGCGCCCACGTTGGCTACCTGCCGGACAGCAAGGTGGTCGGCATTTCCAAGCTGGCCCGCGTCGTCGACACCTATGCCCGCCGCCTGCAGGTGCAGGAGAAGCTCACCGCGCAGATCGCCGGCTGCATCGAACGCGTGCTCAAGCCACGCGGCGTCGGCGTGGTGGTCGAGGCCGTGCACCAGTGCATGACCACCCGCGGCGTACACAAACGCGGCGTAAGCATGGTCACCAGCACCCTTCTCGGCAGCTTCCGCGAAGACGCCCGCACCCGCGACGAGTTCTTGCGCCTGACGCGATCAGGGGCTTAGTCAGGCGGGATTGGGCGCATATTTGCCGTTCGCGCAGCGAACTCAACGCCTGCTTTTTGAGCGGTTTCCGCGTGGTGTCGCACAGCAAGATCAACATCAAGATCAAGGGCGTTTCGAACCGTCCTTCGGACGGCTCGAGTCACCTTTCTTTGCTTGTCCAAAGCAAGGTGACCCAAAGAAA
>CAYGMG010000048.1:0-25958 GCA_964350895.1 uncultured Lysobacter sp. | reverse complement strand
GGGCGGGGAGTAGCCAAGGGCGCCGCAACCAGCACTGTGCATCGCCCCGGGGCGAGGGCCGGTTGCAACACTACCTGTGCGCCGATTACGCGCAGCACTCCGGTCGGTGTCCCGTGTTGCCTTGGCTCGCATGGCGTCAGGCTCGCGGCAAAAGCATCCGTTGCTGCAACCAGGCAGACATGCCCATTCTGATTCCGGATCTCCCCCAACGTCCGCCGTGCTCGCAGACGAACCGCCCGCTGCCCGCTGGCGCGGCAATCCCTACCTGAGCGAGGTACCCGCGTGTAGGAGCCAGCTTGCTGGCGATCGCTCCTTCCGATGCGCCTTTCGCCAGCAAGCTGGCTCCTACATTTGCGGGCCGACCTTGGCCAGGGCGGCGGTTCGCAAGGCTGGATGGGGCTTGTAGGCCATAAAGCGCTTGCGTCTTGTAGCATGTTGGGCGCGGCACACACGCCGGGCTTTTCGGTCATCCCAACACAGCCATGCGCCTACTGTATCCGTCAGACCCCATGCGTTCTCGGCGGCCTGATGAAGCCTACGCCGAGGAGTATGAAGCCGCTCGAGCGCGGCGTGTGGACACACATCTGTTCTCGTTCGAGTCTTTCGAAGCCGGCGCTTTTCAGGCAATTCCGCCTCTCCCGCCAGGCAGCACGATGCTCTATCGGGGGTGGATGCTCCGGGTGCCTGACTATTTCCGGCTTGTGCAGGAAATCGAGTCGGCGGGTGCCAGGGCGCTGATTGATGCGGACCGCTACCGTCTGTGTCACCACCTGCCCGAGTGGTACCCATTGGTCTCGGAATTCACCGCCGAGACAGTCGTACTTGAAGACCAGTCCGACTACGTGGCTGCCTTGAGTCACCTCGCGTGGGAGGGCTACTTCGTCAAGGATTTCGTGAAGTCTCTCAGCACAGGTGAAGGCTCCCTGGTGTCGAGCCCAAGCCAAGTCGGGGCTGTCGTCGAGCAGCTGCGAAAGTATCGTGGTTCGATCGAAGGAGGCGTGTGCGTGCGTCGAGCGCAGAGATTCAGGCCAGGCTCCGAGCGCCGCTTCTTCGTGCTATGCGGTAAGGCCCACTCGGCCGACGAGCATATCCCCCAGGTTGTTCAGGAGTGCGCCAAGCGCATAGCCAGTCCATTCTTCACCGTAGACACCGCCACGCTCACCGATGGTCAAGTGGTCGTGGTGGAGCTGGGGGACGGTCAGGTGTCCGATCGCAAAGAGTGGCCGGCTGAGAGGTTTGCCCAGATGATTGAAGCGCCCCGGCCCAACGCATGATTTCGCTGGATGCCATCACTCAGGTCGAGAATCGCTACGTCGCTGCTGCCAGCCGGCCTACGCTTGGAGAAGCGTTCGAGATGCTTTTGACACGATGGAAACAAGGTGCCCGGGACAGGGAGACGGCGTTACGCATTGCCTTCCTTGCGTGGTACTCGTGCTCAGAGCCGGTGTGCTTTACCGGCCTGCCAGGTGGTGTTCGTCCTGGTCCGATGTTCAAGGAAGCATTCGAAGCGCTGGGAGGAGAGGACGCAGAAGATGCTGAAGTTTGCTTTGTAGTCGGGCTCATGGCCGAGCTGTTCCCATGGTGCCTAGGAGACGAGGCACATTGGGTCGCGGTCGGCGGGCGCTTGTCGGCCCGCGCGCGCGAGCTTGCGCCTCGGGGGGTGCCAGCCGAACAGTTCGATGGTCGCGGCGCCTATGGTGCGTATTTCGCACACATGCTCGCATCGCGGTGAGCCGCCCCGGCTTGCCTGCTGGATCCGAAATCTTCAGGCGTCGAGCAACAATCGAAACCACTGGTCTGGAGCCCGCGCATCGCGGAAGATGATCGGGCCGCTCACAGATGGCTTGCAACAGTGCTGGCTGCCAGAGCGCTGCGTGGAATGCGAGCCACGCTCCCGTTGCGAAGTGCTCAGCTGCCCCAATCCCACTGCACCCCCACCAGCACGCTGCGCCCCGGGCCGGGTTCGTAGAAGCGGCCGTTGCCTTCGTTGACGATGACCGAGCCTATGTGGTCGCGGTCGGTGAGGTTGTCGAGGCGGAGGAAGGTGCTGAGCTGGCTGCCTGGCAGGGTCCAGCTGCGGCTGATCAGGGTGTTCAGCAGGGCATAGCCGGGGGCGCGTTCGGGGCTGCCGTCGCTGACCACGACCGAGGACAGGGCCTGGGCTTCGAGGGCGAGTTCCCAGTCCACGGCAGGGCGCCAGCCCAGGCGCAGGTAGGCCTGGCGGGCGGCGATGCCGGGGATCCGACTGCCGGCGGGGACGAGGGTGGTGGGGTCGCTGCAGCCGGCGCCGCTGCAGCGCAGGAAGCCCTGGCGGAAACGGGCGTCGAGCCAGCTCAGCGAGGCTTGCAGGTCGAGGGTGTCGCCCACCCGCCAGTCGAGCTGGGCTTCGATGCCCTGCCTGCGGCTGCTGCCGACGTTGCGGAAGCTGCTGCGTCCGGCAACGTTGCGGGCGACGACCAGCTCGTCCTCGGTGTCGTTGCGGTGGGCGACGAGCTGCCAGGCCAGGCCCGCGCCGCCGCCGGCAAGGCCGGCTTCCATCGCCCGGCTGGTGGCAGGGCGCAGATCGAGGGCCAGGCCAGCGCCGCCGTCGTTGCGGTAGCTCAGCTCGTTGAAGGTCGGAGTCTCGAAGCCGCGGCCCCAGGACAGCCAGCCGCGCAGGGTCGGGGAGAAGCGCTGCAGGTAGCCGGCGACCGGGGTGGTCCGCGCATAACGTGCTGATCCACTGTCATCCGGATTGCCGGCGGCAATGTAGTCGTCGCGGGAGTCGAAGTCGAGATCGGCGCGGCGCAGGCCGAACAGAAAGCTGCGCTGGGTGTCGGGTGCCCACTGCAGCTGGGCGTACTGGTCGCGCGAGCGCACCGCGTTGCGCTCGTCACGGCGCTGCGCGCCACGCACCCCGAGCCGCTCGCCGATGAAGTTCTCGAAGCCCTGACGATGCTGGTCAAGGCGCTCCTCATTGAGCCCCAGGGTCAGGGACAGCTCGCCGCCTGCGGTGCTCCACTGCCGGGCGTGGCGCAGGTCGACGCCGTCGTAGACGTTGCCGAGGTCGATCAGGCCGCCGCTGCTGAGCGGATTGCGCTGCGCGCCGACCGGCACCGAGAGCACCTGTTCGATGTTGCGCCAGCCGCGATACAGCGCCAGGCGCCAGCTGGCGTCGAGGCGGCTGTCGGTCTCCCAGACTGCGCCGATCTGCTGCTGCTCGGCCGACTTGCGGGTGTTGAACAGCAGGGCGGCGCTGTCGGCCTGCGCGGGATCCTCCCGCCACTGTTCGCGGCGCAGGCCGAGCGGGTCCATCGTGTCGGGGGAGTCGAACAAATTGAAGGCGAGGCTCAGGCTGCCGGGGCCGACCTCGGCCAGTCCGAACACGCCGTTCAACCCGCTGCGTTGTGCCGCGCTGTGCTCGCGGAAGCCGTCGGTCTCGAAGTGGGCGGCGGTCAGCGCGAGGTCGCGGCCCTCCTTGCCGGCCAGCCAGCGCAGGCTGTTGCTGCGCGCGCCAAAGCTCCCTGCAGCGCTGCGCAGGCGCAGGGACTGACCGTTCTCCATACGCGCCGAGCGGACCTGGATCACGCCGCCAGCGGCATTGCCGTAGAGGGCGGAGAACGGCCCGCGCAGCACGTCGATGCGCTCGGCCGAGGCGAGCAGGAAGTGCGAGAGCTGGCCCTGTCCATCGGGCTGGGTGGCCGGGATGCCGTCGAGATACAGGCGAATGCCGCGGATGCCGAAGGTCGCCCGCGCGCCGACGCCGCGGATCGACACCTGGGTGTCCTGGGCAAAGTTCTGCCGCTCGCGCACCTGCAGGCCGGGCACCCCGGCCAGCGCTTCGCTGACGCCTACCTGCAGGGTGCTGGCGCTGCGTTCGAGCAGGATGCGGTCGAGCGCAGCGGGCAGGGATTGCGGGTCGGCATTGTCCAGCGGCGCGGCAACCACTTCGATGGCGGCAAGTTCGGCGGGTTCGGCGGCGCCGGCGGGCGTCGCGCAGGCAAGGGCCAGGGTGAGCAGAGCGTTACGCGGGTTGGATCGGGTCATGCTTTGGTCGAGTTTCCTGGCGTGTCGTTGCGCTCAAGCAATACCAGCACCTCGGCGTGCGGGGTGTGAGGGAACATGTCGAACAGCCGCGCACGCAGTGCCGCGTAGCCGGGCAAGCGGCCCAGATCGCGGGCGAGGCTGGTCGGGTTGCAGCTGGAATACAGGATCCAGCGCGGCGCGGCGTCTGTCAGCGCGTTGCACAGTCCCTCGCTCAGCCCGCGACGCGGCGGATTCACCACCATAAGATCCACCGAAGACAGATCGGCCTGCAGCAGGGCATCGGCATCGGCCACCTGGAACTGCGCGCCGGTCGGCTGGCCGTTCTGGGTGCCGAGGCGGGCCGAGGCCACCGCGGCGCGATGCAGCTCGATGCCGTGCACCGCGCGTCCGGGCGCAGCCAGATGGTGGGCAAAGCCCCCGATGCCGCAGTACAAATCGATCACGCGATGCAGGGGAAGGTCGCGCACCCAGTCGCGTGCCTCGCGGTACAGGGCTGCCGCGACCTCGCTGTTGGTCTGCCAGAAGCCGCCCGGCTGCAGCGCCAGGTGCACGTCATTGACCTGCAGCGCCAGTCGAGGCTCCGGACCCAGCGCTATCTCTTCCTCGCCCTCGAGAATGGCCGCATGCCGCGGCTGCAGATTGACCGAGGCGCACTGCAGCGTTGGCAGTGACGCCAACAGCCAGGGCCATTCGCGCTGGATGCGGCCAAGCGCCTCGCGCGAGCGCAGCACCAGGCGCAGCATCAGTGCGCCGCTTGGCGGGTCGACGGTCAACAGCAGGTACTTCAGCTCGCCACGACGTTCGGCAACGCTGTAGGGCGCGATGCGGGCGCGGCCGATAAACCGCTTGAGCACCGGCAGGGCGCTGACGATAGGCTGCGGGTACAGTCGGCAATCGGGCAGGTCGACGCCAGCGCCTTCGGCATCGAGGATGCCCAGGGTCGGCGCGTCGACGCTGCCGCCGGCGACCAGCTTGGCCTTGTTGCGAAAGCCGGACAGCGCGCTCGGCGATGGGTCGAGCCAGTCGATCTGTCGCTCGCCGTCGAGCAGGTCGCGGCAGGCCGCCTGTTTAGCCTGCAGCTGATCGGCGTAGTCGCGCTCGATCCAGCCACAGCTGCGGCATTCGCCGCGCGCATAGTGCTGGCAGTCAAGCCGCGCCACGCGCGGCCTCCAGGCTACGCCGCGCGGCCGCTCCGGCATGCCGGCCGCTGGCGAAACAGGCGGTCAGCAAATAGCCCCCGGTCGGCGCATCCCAGTCGAGCATCTCGCCAGCGCAGTAGACCTCGGGGCGACAGCGCAGGGACAGGTCGGCGTTGAGCGCGCTTGCCTGCACCCCGCCGGCGCTGCTGATCGCCTCGTCCATGCCGCGCGGCAGCCCCAGGCGCAGCGGCAGGCAGGCGATGGCCTCGGCAAGCGTGTCGGGATCGCCCAGCTGCTCGGCTGACAGGCACTCGCGGAGCAGGGCAGCGCGCACTCCGCCAAGGCCGAGCCGCCTGCGCAGGACCTCGGACAAAGAGCGCCCCTGGCGCGGCTGACGCAGCACCTCGCGCAGGCGTCGCGGGTCGCTTCCGGGAATCAGATTCAGCTCGACGTCGACGCCCTCGGCATCGCTGGCTGCCGACAGCGCCTGGCCCAGGGCATACATCAGCGAGCCCTCGAGACCGTAGTCGGCCACCATCAGCTCGCCCTGGCGGAAGGCCCCGCCGGCGACGCGCATGGCGACCGGCTTGATCGGCTGGCCGGCGAAGCGCTGGCGGAACAGCTCACTCCAGGCGACGCCGTAGCCGACATTGGACGGCCGCAGCGGCGCGACGGCCGCGCCCGCGGCGTTGAGCCACGGCACCCAGGCGCCATCCGAGCCGAGCACCGGCCAGCTGGCGCCGCCCAGCGCCAGCACGGTGCGCTTCGCGCGCACCCGCTGCTCGCCATCCGGACCATCAAAACACAAGGTTTCGCCAACCCAGCCGCGCCAGCGATGCTGGACATGGATGCGCAGGCCGCCTTCGCGCAGTCGACGCAGCCAAGTGCGGAGCAGGGGTGCGGCCTTGAAGTCAGCCGGGAAGACGCGCCCCGAGCTGCCGACCACGCTCTCAACACCCAGTTCGCGCGCCCACTGGCGCAGCGCATCGGCATTGAACTCATCGAGCCACGGCTCAACCATCTCGCGGCTGCTGCCGTAGCGCTCAAGGAAGCCGGGAGCCGCCTCGCTATGGGTCAAGTTAAGTCCGCCCTTGCCGGCCAGCAGGAATTTGCGCCCGCAGGACCCTTTTGCCTCGAACAGATGCACCGAGAGTCCCTGCGCCAGGGCGTTCTCAGCGGCCATTAGTCCGGCCGGGCCGCCGCCGATGATTGCGATGTCTGCTTCCAGGTCCTGCACCCGGCTTCCTGCGCTGTCTGGGTGGCTCGCTTGCTCGCGCCGATGTATCGGGCGAGGAATGAGCAGGGGCCGGTGATCCCTGGGCGGTCACCGGAATCTGTGTGCCGTGGAGCGCGGTTGCGCGGCGCTCAATCGCCGCCGCAGCCACCGCAGCCGCTGCCGCCACCGTCCGAGCCGCCATCCGAGCTGCTCGAATCACCGCTGGCGTCGCCGCTGGAGGGCGGATGGCGCAGCGTATGGTAGTCGGCGAACCCGGTCGCAGCCAGCACGGCGGTACCGCCCAGGGCCACCGCCAGGCCCAGCTGGCCGGCTCGCGGCGCGCGCGCCGCCACCGCGTGGCGGCCACGGAAATGGGCCAGAGCGCGGCGACCGGCCGCGCTGATTCCCGGTCGGCTGAACTGGAAGGCCAGGGCCACGACCAGGCTCAGGATCACCAGCAGCACCAGCAGGGCCACCGGCCGGTCGCGGGCGATGCCGATGCCGATCTTGAGCACGCCGAGCGCGCTGAGCAGCCACCAGGGCAGGGCGCTGATCCAGGCGATATGGCGCGCGGCATCCGGCGCCAGCCACCAGCCCAGGCGGACCAGCTGCTCGCGGATGCGCTCGATCAGTGAGGATTTCTCCGCCGTGCCGATGCGCGTGGCCGGGCCGGCAAGATGCGGCAGCAAGGCACGCAGCATTGGGTCATCGGGCGGCTCCTGGTCGAGCTTGATGATCTCGCGTCGATTGGCGTCCCAGCCGATCGCACCGGCTTCGTAGAGACTGGCGGCAGCGCTGTCGACCACCCCGCGCGGCCCGCCGTTGAGATAGGCCAGCTGCCAGATCGGCGGCTCCTGGGCCTGCGGACTGCTGGCGACCTGCGGCCGATGGCGCTGCCAGAGCCGCCATCCCAGGCTGAACAGCAGCGCGGCTGCGGCGAGTAAGAGGTACAGCTGCAGGAACTCCGGCCCGCGCCAGTCCAGCGGGCCTGGAAAGGCGACGGCGCTGGCCGCGGGCAGCAGGCCCAGCGACGCCGCGATCCGTGCCCAACGCTTGCGCGCAGGCCGCGCCGGGACGCGGGCAAAGGCCGGCCACCAGTCAGCATCGGGCGTGCCGAACAGGCGCTGGTAGGCGTGCAGGGTTTCGGCATAGGCAAGACGCAGCCGCTCGCGCTCGTTGGCGCCGCCGGTGGCGGGCTGGTGGTGCAGGGCGAACCCGAGCCGGCGGGGACAGAAGTCGTCCCAGTAGTCGCGGGTCCAGGTCAGGTGCAGATGCCAGACCTCGTCCACCGCCGCGCTGGGCACGGCCCGCCCGCCGAGCTCGGCGGCCACGGCGCAGAAGCGCAGGTATTCGCTGATGGCCCGGTCGCAGCGCTGCGCGCTCCAGCCGCAGCGCTCGGCAAGCTGCGATCGGAAGCGCCGCTGCAGGGCGGGATCGGCCTGCGCCCAGGCAAGGATGCGTTCGACGCGCTCAGGATCGGTCTGCGACAGCTCGGTCATGGCGTTGCCCTCGGTCTTGGCCGCTGCGACGGCCCGGGCTAGTGTGCGCCCGACCGTCGGCGTCGGCCATGACCTCGGAGCGCCACGTATGTGACAATCCGCGCCCTGCCCCCGTAGCTCAGCTGGATAGAGCGTCCCCCTCCTAAGGGGAAGGTCGTGCGTTCGAATCGCGCCGGGGGCACCAATCAGATCAATGACCTGCGCTGCCCTGACGCTGCGCCTGCCGGTGCAGCGGGCCACTCGAGGGGCTCCTCTTTCCAACACCGCCTGGGATCAGGCGCGCAGGGCGGCGACGCTCGACGCCGTGATCGTTCGCCGCGGCGTTCAGGGGGGTGATTCGAAGCCGTCGGCGAAGATGCGCGGCGACGCTGGCGCCACTTCCAGGCTGCGGTTCGCGCTGTCGGCGGCAAAGCGAGCGTCCCCGGCGTAGCTTGCCTGCAGGGTGCGTGTGCCCAGCGAGGTGGGGGTCAGGCTGCAGCTTCCGGCACCTGCACTCAGTACGGCCTCGCAGCTGGTCTCGCCGTCGCTGATGTCGACGTTGCCGCTGGCCGGCACGCCGCCGCGGCCGACGCTCACTTCAACGAGATAGGGTTGGCCGATCAGGGCCGGGTCGGGCTGCACTGCGTCGATCGACAGCGCCGACGTTGCCTGACTCACGGACAGCACGGCGTTGGCGCTGCTGGACGCGTAGGCACCGCCGCCGGAGTAGTCCGCCTGGAGGGTGCGCGAGCCGCTTTGCTGTGCCACCAGACGGCAGCTGCCGCTGCCCGCGGAGAGGGTGGCGACACAGGCCGCGCCATCGAGGTTGATGCTTACCGATCCGCTGGCGGTGCCTGCTGATCCGCTGACCTGCACGGCCACCTCGACCTCGTCGCCGACCGAAGGCGCTGCCGGGGTAACCGACTGGATACTGGTCATCGAGGCCGCCGCGCTGACGGTGTGTGGCTCGGTATCGCTGGCCGCGGCATAGACCGCGCTGCCGGCGTAGCTGGCGGTCAGGGTCCTGGCGCCCATGCTGACCGGGCTCAGGCTACAGCTGCCGCTCCCGGCGGCGAGCAGCGCATTGCAGCTGACCTCTCCATCGCTGATCTGCACCGAGCCGTTCGCCACGCCCGCACTGCCGGTGACGCTGACCGATACCGAGACCGGCGAGCCAACCGCGGACGGATCGGGGGAATCGTCGGTTATGAGGACCGTGGGAATCGCCAGTACCACGGAGTGCGGTTCGGTGTCGCTGGCCGCGGCATAGCGGTCATCGCCCGGGTAGCTGGCGGAGAGCGTTTTGACCCCGATGCTGGTCGAGCTCAGCTGGCAGCTTCCGGTGCCGCTGCTCAGCAGCGCATTGCAGCCGACGTTGCCGTCACTGATGGCGACGCTGCCGGTGGGCGTGCCAACGCCGCCGCCTACGCTCACCGCGACCGTGTAGGCCTGGCCGATCGCTGACGGGTCCGGGGCATCGCTGGTGATGCTGACCAGGGCGCTCGCTTTCAGCACCGTGTGCGCCTCGGTATCGCTACCGGCGTTGTAGTTGGAATTGCCCGGATAGCTGGCGGTCAGGGTAAGCACGCCGGCGCTGTTGGAGGCCAGCGCGCAGCTGCCGGTGCCCGATGACAGCACGATGTTGCAGCTGTCGGTGCCGTCGCTCACCGACAGCGTGCCGCTCGGCGTCGCGCCTGCGCCGGACACCGACACCGACACCATGTAGGTCGCGCCGATCACCGAGGGGTCGGGCGTGTCGCTGGTGATGCTGACTGTCGGATTGCCCTTGTCGACCGAGTGTGCCGTATTGCCGTTGGCCGACAGATAACTGACGTCCCCCGCGTAGCTGGCAGTGAGGGTCTTGCTGCCCGCAGTGGTCGAAGTCAGCGCGCAGCTGCCGCTGCCGGCGCTGAGCGCGGCGTTGCAGCTGTCGGTGCCGTCGCTGATGCTCACCGAGCCCGTTGGCGAGGCTCCCGAGCCGCTGACGCTGACGCTGACGGTGTAGGCCGCGCCGAGTGCCGACGGGTCAGGTGTATCGCCGGTGATGGTGACGGTGGGCGTGGCCTTCTGCACGGTGTGCGGCTCGGTGTCGCTGCCGGCGTTGTAGTTGCCGTCACCGGCATAGCTGGCGGTGAGTGTCTTGCTGCCCGCAGTGCTCGAGGTCAGCGCGCAGCTACCGCTGCCGGCGCTGAGCGTGGCGTTGCAGCTGTCGGTGCCGTCGCTGATGCTGACTGAGCCACTCGGCGTGGCTCCCGAGCCGCTGACGCTGACGGCAACGGTGTAGGCCGCGCCGAGCGCCGAGGGGTCGGGCGTATCGCTGTTGATGCTGACGGTGGGCGTAGCCTTGCCGACCGTGTGCGCCCGCGTGCCGCTGTTTCCGGGGTAGGTGCCGTCGCCGCCATAGGTCGCAGTGAGTGTCTTGCTTCCGGCGGTGGTCGAGGTCAGCGCGCAGCTGCCGCTGCCGCCACTGAGCGTGATGTTGCAGCTGGCGCTGCCGTCGGAAACGCTGACCGAGCCGGTCGGCGTGCCGCTGCTGCCGCTGACCGTGACCGGCACGTTGTACGACTGACCAACTGCGGACGGCGAGGGGGTGACGCTGCCGATGGTCACGGTGGCCGCCGCTGAACTTACCGTTACCGCGCTGCTCGATTCCGAGGCATCGAAGCCGACGTCGCCGAGGTAGACCACGTTCAGCGTCTGGCTGCCGCTGCTGGTCGGGGTGAGCGCGCAGCTGCCGGCGCTGGTGTCGGCATCGCTGGCCGACAGCGTGCCGCTGCAGCTGCCGCCGGCGAGTGTTGCCTCGAAGCTGCCGCTGGGCGTGCCGGTCATGGCGCTGGACAATCGGTCGACCGCGACATTGACCGTGGTGCTGGCACCCAGCGCCGGCGAGGCCGGCGATGTGCTGCCGCTGATCTGAGTGTTCTCGGCGGGGCTGAAGTACCAGTTTGTGCTGTCGCTCATGCTGACGTAGGCGCCGGTGGCGCGAAGGTGGCTCGCGTTGATGAAGGAGGCGCCCAGGGAGCAGAACGCAAAGCTGCCCGCACTGTTGAATTCGACCGTGATATCGCAGCTGCGCGAAGTCGTGCGGCCGACGTAGCTCAGCACCAGGGTGTAGTCATCAGTGCCGCCTTGAGTACGGTCGAGTCCAGCCATGCCGATTCGCAGAGTCGCCACGTCCTCGGGGGTCAACCGGCGCTGCGCCTCGTCATTGGTTTGGCCCTGCTGCATCGCCGACTCGGTGTTGGCGTAGCCCAGCGCCGCGAGCACGTCGCGATCGCCGTTGGCTGCAAAGCTGTCGCCACCCGGCAGGCTGCCGAGGCCCACCGAAAACGTGGTGGGGTCGATGATCGAGGGGAATGCCATCGGATCGTTGCTGCCGATGCGAAACCAGTAGCGGTTGACGTCGTCGCCGCGCAGGTCGTCGCGGGAGCCCATCCGGGTATCGCTGCCGGCATTGGTATTGAACACACCGTTCGCGCCCTGGCGCGCCTGGGTGGAGTTGCGCTCGGGATCGTTGAGGCCCGACTCGGTTGCAAGGTTGGGGTGGGCCAGGCCCACGCAGTGCCCGAGTTCGTGAAGCAGGGTGGATTCGTAGTCGATCTGGGCGCTTACAGCGATATCGTTGTTGCTGCCGAATGGCGCCAGATTGCGGGTGACTGCGCGCTGCCGGTTCATGGTCCGCAGCGTTTTCAGCAGGGTCGCTTCAACGGTGTCGGCGCTGACCCCGCTGGGCAACACCGTGGTGTTGAGGCAGACGGTATTGGTCAGCGTGCCGCCGGTTCCGGTGTAGCCGGTAGGATGGAGGATGACGTCGATCGGCACTCCGGTGCTCTCCGAAAAGATGAACGCGCCGCCGAACGCCGACGGCGCACAGCAGCACAGCACGAGTGCCATGGCCCACCTGCGCCGCGGCCTCACGGCTGCACCTCAGCCAGCTTCGACTTGTCCGGGTGGTCGGCAAGGCGACGCAGTGTTTGCAGGGTCTCCACCAGTCCGTCGAGGCCGTTCAGCCCGCGCGACTTGGCAAAGGCATGGCGGCCGGTGACGCGCTGGCGGAAATCCTGCTCCTGGTCCGGGGCGAGCCAGCGGATGTGCTGGACCGCGCCTGCTTGCGCCAGCCGCAGGTGCACGAGGTCGCCGTCCTGGATCGAGAACAGCAGCGGCCCCTCGCCGCTGACCTTGGCGTAGGCGCGGTCGGCCTCACGCAGCGCCTCGCGCTCGGCGTCGGCGTCCCAGCGATAAAGGTTGTGCCCGTCGATCAGGGATGCGAGCTGGACACGCTCGGACTCGGTGAGCTGCCGCTGATAGATGCCGGCGCGCAGGTCCCAGCTGGGGAAGCGGCTCAGCACGCAGCCATCCCGATCAATCTCGACCCATTGCGCCACCTCATGCCCGGCGATCTCGCCGGCGATGACCTCCATGCGGATCCAGTCCTCGCCCTCGCAGGCAAAGGCGGGTGGCAGCAGGCATAGCAGCCAGGGCAGGGCGAGCAGGGACAGGCGATTCATGGAGATTCCTTCGCGGGCAGGGTCGGGGCTGCTTGGCTGGCGCCCCGTCGCAGCAGCGGCACGTCGCTGGCGAACGAGGATCACGGTATCAAGTGGGCAGCCAGCAGGTTGCGAACCGCGTCCGGGTTGCACACGGCGCGGGGGCATTGCCAGCGTGTCCCATTCCGCGGACGGGATGCAGCAGCGTCCCGTGCGCAAGCCCGGCGGGCAATGAACGCTTCGTGGTGCTGCGAATCAGACCAGCGCTTTGAGGCCAGACTCGCGGTCTTCCTCGATGTGCAGGATCTTGCTGAAGCCGGCGATATCGAAGACCTCGCGTACGCTGCTGCTCATGTTGCACAGGACCAGCTTGCCGCCGGTCTTCTGCAGCTTCTTGGCCAGCATCAGGAACACGCGCAGCCCGGCGCTGCTGACGTACTGGATGCCGGCGAGGTCGACCAGCATGCGGGTCGCCTTGTCGGTGTGTGGTTCAAGGGCGAAGTCGAAGTCGGCCGAGGTGGCGGTGTCGAGCCGGCCCTCGATGCTGATCACGACGATATCGCCTTCGGTGGATTCGCTGACGTTCAACATGCTCGGTTCCTCATGCAGTGGGAGTCGGGCGGCGCTTGCTGATGCGCAGGATGTTGCGCTCCTGCTCGCGCCGATAGCTCAGGTCATCCATCAGGGTGCGGATGAGGTGGACGCCGAGACCGCCGATCGGCCGGTCCTCGACATCCAGATCAAGCGACGGCTCGACGCTGTCGTTGAGCGGGTCGAAAGGCTCGCCGTGGTCCTGGATCTCGGCGGTCAGCTGCTCGGGCGACAGGGCCAGAGCCACTTCGATGCTGGCATCCTCGCGGCCGGCGTGGGCGTAGTCGACGATATTGGTCAGCCACTCGTCGAAGACGACCTGGAAGGCGCGCATCACTGCGGTCTGAACGTCATGTTCAGTGCAGAAAGTCTCGAAGACATCGGCGAAGGCCGCGACATCGGCGCGGCGGCTGGCGATGCTGTACGTGGCGTCCCACTTCATCTGCGCCCTCCGCCGATCATGGTGCTTACTCTGACACAGGCCGCGAGCCGCCTCAAAGCCGCGGCTGCCGGCGCGCAGCTCAAGCGAACACCGGCGCCGCGCAGGCTATGCCGTGGTCGTCGTGCAGCCGGCGACGGAAGTCGGAAAGCGCCCGGCCCACTGCGGCCGCCGGGCTGCTCGGGCGCGGGCTTTGGCCATCTGCCGAGGCGATCCACAGCGGAAACGGCTGGCCCTGGACGACGCCCTTTAGCGATGCACTGCCGGCGTCGTGGAAGCGCAGCGGCGTGTGCTCGCGGGCGGCAAGGCTTTCCAGCAGGTTGGGCGAGACGATCACCTCGCCGTGTCCGGCGTGGGCGCTCAGGCGGAAGCCGGTATCGACATCCGGGCCGAGGAAGTCGACGTAGGGTGATCCGTCGTGGCCGCCGAACATCTCGGGAATCTCGATGCGCCGGTTGCGCTTGCCAAGGCGGGCAGCCCAGCAGGTGCCGCGCAGATTGAGCGGCCAGCGCTCGGCAAGCCGCCGGTCGCACTGGCGCACGGTGTTGCAGAAGGCGACCGTGAACGCTTCGGCGGCTGCCGCCGTTTCCGGCTGCGCGATCAGGATGACCTCGTCGCCCATTACCTTCCAGACGCCGGTTTGCGGCACTTCGTCATGCTCGTCGAAGGCCAAAGCGACCTGGCCCATAAAGACCAGGGGCAGCTCGCGGAACAGGCTGGCGAAGGCTTCCAGCCAGTCCGCTTCCGCACGCTGTGCCTGGACCTTGAAGCTGGTCGAGCCGACGACATCGGCCGACATGAACATCACGACGTCGGATTCTGGCTGCTGGGCTGGCATCGCGGTCCGCTGGGGCTCGGGCATCTGATGATCGCGTTCGCGGCCAGCCACGTCAAAAGCGCACAGCCCCGCTCAGTCGGCAACGGCGTGTCGACCGGCCAGCTTGGCCCGGCGCAGCGCCTGGTTCGCCTTGTCCAGCAGGGCCAGCGCATGCTCGTTCGGCTGCGGTACGCAGGCGGCAACGCCAACACTGATGGTGACGTGGCTGGCCACCTCGGATGCGGGATGGGCGATCTCCAGCGCATCGACATCGGCCAGGAACAGCTCAGCCACGGCGCGCGCGCCTTGCAGGTCGGTATCCGGCAGGATGCAGGCGAAGCAGTCGCCGGAGAAGCGGGCGAACAGGTCAAGCGGGCGGCGCTGCGCGCTGGCAAGGGTGCGCCCGATGTGCAGCAAGACCTCGTCGCCGGCCTGCGAGCCGGCCTGCTCATTGAAGCGCGCGAACTCGTCGACATCGAACAGGATCAGGGCGATCGACTCCTTGCGCCGCCGCGCATTGCCCATCGCGGCGTGCAGGAAATCCTCGAATCGCTTGCGGTTGGCAAGCCCGGTCAGGCCATCCAGCAGGGTCTGTGCGCGCAGCAGCTCCTGGGCGTGGTGCAGATCGAGCAGCCCGGCAACGCGGCGCAGCAGCAGGGCCGCGGGAAGCGCTGAAGGCAGCCACTCGACAATGCCGGACTGCACTGATCGTTCCACCGTTTCGGCATCCGCGTCGCCGAGCAGGACGATCGGCAGGTCCGCGGCGTGCAGGCGCGATAGCGCTGCATCGGTCGCCTGCGCGTCGGTGCACAGCGCGGCGTCCAGCAGCAGCAGATCGGGGCTGTCGCGATGCAGGGCCTCGGCGCCGGCATCCAGGCCGACAACGCTGACCATTCGATGCGCGCTGCCCAGCGCGGCCAGCAGCGGCTGCTCTGATTGCGGGCGGGCCAGCACCGCCAGCAGGTTGCCGGAGGCGGCGGCGCGTCGGTGGTCGGTCATGGAGGGGGCTTCCCGGACTGGCCCGCCGAGCATACCCAAAGCCGCGCGCGCTGGCGCTGTGAAGTGTGGGCCGGGTCTGGAATAATCGGAGCATTCCAGGATCATGGTAGAGGGCGTGGAAGACAAGACCCTGCGGGCCAGATTGCTGAGCGAACACACGGTCCGGGTGCAGGCGCCCTCGCTGCAGCCGGAGACGCGGCCGTGGTGCCTGGTGGTGGTCGCCGGCCCGCTGATCGGTTCACGTTTCGAGCTGGACGACGCTGCGGTGCTGGGCCGTGAGGGCGAGGTCGATATCCGCCTTGCCGAGCCCAGCGTCTCGCGGCGGCATTGTCATATCTTTCGCAAGCGCGGCGGCTACTGGGTCACCGACCTTGGCGCGACCAACCCGACCCGGGTCAATGGCATGCAGGTCAAGGCCAGCCCGCTGCTGGAAGGCGATCTGCTCACCGTCGGCGACCTGATGCTCAAGCTGCTCGGTCCGAAGAGCCCCGAGAACGCCATGGTCGCGGCGCTGCACGACCAGGCCACCAAGGACCAGCTCACCGGCCTTGCCAACCGGCGCTACTTCCGCGCCGAGATGGAGAAGGCATTTCAATTGGCTTCGCCGGATGGCGCGCTGTCCCTGGTGGTGCTCGACGTCGACCACTTCAAGCACATCAATGACCGCTTCGGTCATCCCGCGGGTGACCGTGTGCTGGCCGCGGTAGGCGCGGTGCTGCGTCAGCACTCGTCGGCGCCGGCCCTGCCCGGTCGGATCGGCGGCGAGGAATTCGCCGTTCTGCTGCCCGGACAGACGCAAGAGCAGGCCATGGCCAGCGCCGAAACCCTGCGCGCTGCCCTGCAGGCCCTGGAACTGAATGAACAGGGCGAGCCGATTCCGGTCGCGGCAAGCTTTGGGGTGACCGCGCTGCGCGAGGGCGACAGCAGTGCCGACCCCCTGTACGCGCGGGCCGACGGGGCGCTGTACGAGGCCAAGCGGGCCGGGCGCAACCGGGTGCTGGCGGCCGGCACCTGACGCGACAGCTGACGGCCACCGACAACGACGCATTCCGGCCAGGCGCCTGCGCGCAGCGCCTTGCACATCGTTACACTGCTGCGGTCGTCCAGGGCGCAAGGGGAGGCGGCAGGTGGGCGAGGTCACCGGGTTGCTGCTGGCTGCCGGTGCGGGTGACCGCGCCGCGGGGGATCGCGCCTTCAGCCTGGTCTATGAGGAGCTGCAGCGGCTCGCGCGGCGTCAGCTGCGGCGCGCGCAGGACGGTCCCAGTGCCACGTCTTTGGTTCATGAGGTCTATCTGCGGCTTGCCCGGCCAGAGAGCCTGCGCTCGGCTGACCGCGAGCATTTCTTTGCCCTCGCAGCGCGCGCCATGCGCCAGCTGCTGGTTGACCATGCCCGGGCGCGCGCGGCGCAGAAGCGCGGCGGAGGGCGCGAGTCCCAGTCCCTCGACGAGGTCGCGGAATCACTCGGCGAGATCGGCTCGGCCGAGCGCCTGGTCGCGCTGGATCAGTCGCTTGATCGCCTCGCGGCGCTCGATCCGTCCCTCGTCGCCCTGGTCGAGATGCGCTTTTTCGCCGGGCTGGAGTTGGACGAGATCGCGACGCTGACCGGGCGCTCCGAGCGCACGCTCAAGCGCGACTGGCGCAAGGCAAGAGCGGTGCTGCACGCGGCGCTGGATGGCGAGGAGGTGGTCAATGGATGAATCCCGTTGGGGCCAGGTGTCTGCCCTGCTCGACGAACTGTTCGAGCTGGATGATGCAGCGCGAGAAGAACGACTTGCCCGGCTCTCCAGGGAGGATGCCGAACTGGCCGCTGAGCTTCGGCGGCTGCTGGCCGCCGATCAGCGCAGCGGTGTGCTCGACGTCAACGCCCTGGCCGGCAGCGGGTCCCTGGGCTTGCGACTTGCCGGGGCCGACCCGCCCTTTGCAGGCAGCGGGTTGCAGCTGGGCCACTACCGGCTGGTCGAGCGGGTCGGCAGCGGCGGCATGGGAGAGGTGTGGCGCGCCCAGCGCGAGGACGACTTCGAGCAGCAGGTCGCGGTCAAGCTGATTCGTCCGCTGGTGGATAGCGTGGATTTGCGTCAACGCTTCGCCCGCGAGCGGCAGATCCTCGCGCGTCTTGACCATCCAGGGATCGCCAGGTTGCTGGATGGCGGGGTCGCTGAAGACGGTACCCCCTGGTACGCGATGGAGTACGTGCGCGGCAGCGCCCTGGTCGCGCACGCCAACCAGCATCAGCTGGACCTGCGAGCGCGGGTGCAGCTGATGGTGCAGGTTTGCGACGCGGTGGCGCACGCGCACGCGCAGCTGGTGGTGCATCGCGATCTGAAGCCCTCCAATATTCTGGTCGACGGCGAAGGCCGCGTGCGCGTGCTCGATTTCGGCATTGCGAGGCTTCTTGATGACAGCCTTGATTCGCGCCTGACTTCGACCGGCGTTCGCGTGTTCTCTCCTGCTTACGCGGCGCCGGAGCAGATCCGTGGTGAGGTCGCAGGCACCCATGCCGACGTGTTTGCCCTGGGCGCCGTACTCTTCGAGCTGCTGACCGATGAGCCGCCGTATCCGCGGCGCAGCGCCTCTCCGGAGCGCCTTCTGGCCGAGCTGGCTGAAGAGGTAACGCCTCGGCCCAGCGACACGCTGCGCCGGCAGCAGCGCAGCGTGCCGCGAGTGACCGGCGGCCTGAAGATCGATGATGAGCTGGACGTCATCGTCGCCGCGGCCTTGCAGCCGGATCCGGCACGCCGCTACCAGGGCGCACTGCAGCTGGGAGAGGACTTGCGGCGCTGGCTCGACGGCCGTCCGATCGCAGCGCGGCCGGACTCGGCCGCCTACCGTACGCGCAAGTTCGTCGCCCGCCACCGAATGGTGGTGGCCAGCATGGCTGCCGTGCTGGTCGCCCTGCTTGGCGGCCTGGGCCTTGCGCTTTGGCAGGCTGACCTGGCACGGGCCCAGGCAGAGCGCGCCGACACCGAGGCCGCGCGTGCGGCCGGTGAAGCTGCGCGCGCCGAGCGCGAAGCAGCCGAGGCCCTTGAGCAGGCGGCACGCACGCGCAGGGTGAAGAGCTTCTTCGTCGAAGCCTTCCTGCATGCCGATCCGATGCGCCGCGACACCGACAGTCCGGCGACGGTGGCCGAAGCCCTCGACGCAGCCATCGCCCGGGCCGGCAGCGAGCTGGACGACGACCCGTCGCTACAGGCAGCGGTGCTGGACGACTTTGGCGAGATCAGGGCAGGCCAAGGCCGTCTTGATGAGGCGCAGGCGCTGATCGAGCGCGCCCTGGCCGCGGCGCGCCGCGCGTATGGGGGGGTGCATCCGATGGTGGCCGAGTCGCTGCTCAATCTTGGGGTCATTCAGGGCATGCGAGGGGACCCGCTTTCCGGCAAGGCGTATGTCGAGCAAGCCGTCGCCATCCTCGAGAAAGACGACGGCGGACAGCCGACCGACCTTGCCAACGCCCTGTCGGCGCTGGGGCGGGTGCGGCAAGTGGAAGGCGACGCCGCAGGCGTGCGCGATGCCATGGAACGCGCCGTGGTGATCTTCCGCAAGCACGCGCCCGATGACCCGCAGTACCTCGCCGCGCAGACCAATCTGGCGATGGTGGCGAAGAGCGAGGGGCGCAACAGCGAAGCCGAGACGGTCTTCCGCGACGTGCTCCGTCAGGTCGAGGCCAAGCAGGGCGACAAATCCCCTCATCTCTGGCCCAATCTGGTCGCGCTTGCGGGCCTTGCCTATGTTCGCGGCGACCACGCCGAAGAGCTCGCGCTGTCGAGGCGCGCACTGCAGGTCGCTCGACACAACTATCCCGGTGACCACCTGTGGGTCGCCTATTCGCTCAGCGATGTCGGCTGGATGCTCGCCCGCGGCGGCGACCTTGCAGAAGGCGAGGGGCTGATGAGGGAAAGCATCGCGATGAACCGCCGGCTTGGGCCGGTCCAGGCAGTCAGCGCGATGCGCCGGCTGGCTGTGGCACTGCGCCGCGCGGGCCGCACCGAAGACTCGCGTCAGGTGTTCGATTCGGTGTGGGACCTATGCCAACGCAATGGCATGCAGGCCCAGCAGATCTGCGTGGTGATCCGCGCAAACCGGGCGCAGATGCTGGCCTATGCAGGCGAAGCGGAAACCGCCTTGGCTGAAGCCGATGCAGCGGTCGCAGCGCTGCAGACCCTGGATGGCGATCTGGTCAGCGAAAAAGGACAGGCGGACCAGGCCAAGGCGGCAGCGCTTGCCGCCCTTGGCCGCACGGACGAGGCGCTGGCCCTGCAGGACGCGGTGATCGCGAGCTACACCGAACGCTTCGGTCAATCGCACGAGGAAACGGCCTCTGCCCTGTCAGCGCGCTCCCTGCTGATTCCTTCGCGCTGATCGCGAAGGGTATCCAGGTGTTCTGGCGGCATGATTTCACCGCTGGTGGTCTGGGCGCGATACCTGTGCCGCTTCCTCCTTTGCAGTCCGCTAATGCAGTCCGCTAATTGGTGCCCTCGAAGCCATCACTGAACGGCATCAGTGACTGCCCCGCGATAACCGGCATCACGGTAATCGGGGCACTGAGCGCTGATTCGATGCCGCGGCTGGAGTAGCTGCTGACCGCATAGGTGCGCGGGGTGAAGAAGCTTGCCGACAAGTCCAGGAAGCCTTGTCCCGGAGAGGCGCCCATCGGGGTCCAGTCGCCGCTGGCCTCCTGGCGATACACCCGGAACCCAGCCAGTCGCGGGTCGCTGATCGGATCCCAGCCGAGTTGCACCTGCGGCACTCCTGGCAGGGCGTTGGACGCCAGATTCTCTGGCACGGGCATGCCCGGGTATTCTAGCTTCAACTGGTTGTTGTCATCGGTCAGTTCGTCTAAGCCCGCAGAAGCGACAACCAGCGCATGCAGCGCCGCAGACTCGTCCGGGTAGGCGGATGCGGGTGCGGTCCACCGCAGCTCCAGATCGATCCCATCTCCTGCGCTGATCGCAGCCAGCGGAGCACTGGCGAGCAGGGTGCCGCCCGGTGAATTCCAGCGCAGCTCGATCATTACCTCGCCGTCCCGTGCGGGGTCGTAGCCGGTGCCACGGTTGCCCACGGTCACTCTGGTGGTTTGGGCCGTTGAGGGTGCGAGTTCGGCGAGATTAACTATTTGTTCCAGCGCCACATCCGGCGCATCAAGCAGGGCGCGCAGTTCGATCGGGCCGTTGCTGGCGATGCGCTTGGCATACGCCTTGTGTCCGCTGAAGCCGGTGGCCTTGAGCGCGTCCCGGAAGGGCGCCAGGCGGGGCGGTGCGAACACCGCCGATCCGCTGATGATGGCGCGTGCAGCCGGATCGTAGGCACCGAACACCCCAGAATGCGTAAGGCCATCGGCGGTCACTGCCGTCACCCGCGCAATGCCGGTGGCGTAGTTGGGCGACACCATCACTACATCGGCGGCATTGATCACCGTGCCGATGGGGTCTCCGGGCTGGACCTGCTGCTCGCCATCGCCCTCGAAGCGGAATGCACGCATCAGCACGAGGACATCGTTTTCTCCGCGAATCAGCCGCGGCCGCTCGCCGTAGATTCTGCGGCCGTGCAGGTCGCGCGTCGACGGGACCAAGGCGGTGGGGAAACTGCAGGTTGTGGCGCCGCAAATTGCCTGGGTCACGTACAACGCATTCCGGGTGCCGACGGCGCCGGCGCTTGCCGAATTGGGATTCGAAGAGGTGCTGTCGTCGGCGCGCAGCCAGCCAACCCGCAGGCCACTGCTTCCCCAGTTCGCCGCGCTAGGCGCAGTGGCGCCGGGGGCAGCAGCCACGGCCGTCGGAACGCCGTCCGGGAGCACGCGATAGGCTAGGTTACGCTGCGCGAAGTTGTTCAAGGATCCGCCGAACTGCCGTGTCCAGACCACGACGGGTCTTCCGCCGACGTAGGTCACCGAGGGCGTGATGTCCTGCACGCCTGCCGTCGGCGTGGGATCGATCGACGCTGGCGTAGTGAACCCGCTGGCCGGCCGGAACTGGGCGTACCACAGACGATATTGTGTGTTCAGCGCATTGCCGTTGGCGTCTCGCTGCCAGACGGCCATCACCTCGCCGCCGGCAGGGCATCCGGCCTGATCCTTGGGGCAGGCGGCCAGATGCAGATGGCCTTCGCCCGTGCCGGCAGCGGTGAGGATGCGCTTGTCGCTCCATCGCTCGCCGTCCCACTCGGCCCAGGCAAGTCGCTGATTGCGCGCCAGGGTTGCGTATCCGGCGACGCGGAACTCGGACTCGGGCAGCGCGTTCTCCGACCATACTGCGACGGCGCGGTCGACGTCGAAATAGGCGATTTCCGGGTTGCGCAAGCCCATTGCGACGCTGAGCTTGGTCGGTGTTGCAAGTCCGACTTCACCCAGTGGATTGGCGGTGAGCTCGCCGGATTCGTCGAGCATGACCATCTGGCCACTGCCCTGTGTATCAAAGGCCAGCGCAGGATGACGGCGCAGCTGCCGCGCTTCGGCAAAGCCAAAAGTGGTGGCCTTGGCACCATCGCGAACCATGGCTGCCACGTCGGGATCGGCCGCAGCCGTGCCGGCACCCTTGCCGGCGCTGTAGAAGCCGCAGCCACTTGGCACGCGCTCCTTCAGGATTTCCGCCTCGCCGGTGATCGCGGGCGTCGGGCAGAGCGTGCAGGGGTCGACGTAGTAACTGAAATCCAGCTGGAAGGTGATGCAGGGCTCCACCCCGCGGCTCACCCCGTCTTCGACCACGACCGGCATCTCCGAGAGGATCGCGCCGGTCAGCGAGGCGCCAGCATCGACGATCAGACCGAACAGCACGTCGATGTCGACGCCGACTATGATAAAGGTGAAAAACGTGGCATTGGTCAGCATGTCCAACCGTTCGCGGCCGTTGACTGTGCGGATCGTTCCACCGAAGAAGTACTTGGCGACCAGGCGCAGGCGCGCGAAGACCTCGGCCGACAGAATCTCGGGCACGCCCCAGTACCACTGGAAGAGCGGGATCGTGGTATCCAGGATGGTCTGGTACTCGTCCGTGCCGAAATGCACGGTGGCGGCGCCCTCGGCGGTGTTCAGCAGGGATTGCTGACCGCCCGCCCCCTCGCTGAACTGCTTGGGGTTGTTGCCAGCGAGTCGCCGCGAGCCGCCGGTGGGGCCGTTGGGACCGATAGTGGCGTAGACGCCATTATTGGCATTGGTGCTGTTGTCGATGCGCCCGGGCTTGTCGATCGGCTCGCCGAGCAGGTCGGCCTGGCGTTTCGGCACCGTGGTGGCCGCGGCGCCCAGCGCGTTGCTGGACTCTTCGACCAGGACATCAAACATGTCGGCGTCATTGACGGTGACCGGGCCGCCGGGCCCGTACATGAAACCCGGGGCTTCGCGCCAGTGAAAGCACAGGTTGTGACGGCCAATCCCGCCGCTCGCATTGCGCGCCTCTATGTAGCCGCACGAGCGCCGCGGCCCGCCGTCGACGTAAAACACGCCGCGCGGAAAGCGCCAGGAGTTGGCAAACTCGGAGCGCAGCTTCAGGCGCCAGGTCTCCGTGCGGTTGTTGGCAGGGTTGTCCTGCAGGTTGCAGCCATCGACCAGAGAAATCTGCTGGAAGTCTCCGATGGCGTTGACGTTGCCATTGATGCCGGTGAGGTAGAGCTTGGCCGAAGTGATCGATCCGTTGACATCGGGGCGGTGGCCAAACTGCAGGACCTTGTCGGGGGAAGGGTTGGAGAACCCCGAGACCCGGGTGTCGCTGAAATCGATCCAGCGCCCGAATCCGCCCAGATGGCGGTTGACCAGGTTGATCGGCTGGCCGCCGATCTCGTGGTACATGAGGGGGTCATCGAAACTGACGAAGTTGTCGGTGCCGGTGAGCAGCGGCACGACGACCGATAGGTTCGCCGAGACCTGCTGCTCCGTGGTTTCGCCGGTCCGCAGGTTCTTGATGGTGAAGGTCTCGTTGTCGCGGTCGTACAAGATGTCGAATCGGGTGGGCACTTCGGCGCGCGAGTTGGGATCCCGATAGCCCGCGCCCAGATGCAGGGTGTAGACCGCCAGACTGAAATGGTAGAGGCGGCTGAAGCGCACGCTGCCGCAGCCTATCGATGTGCATTCATTGGCGACGTACTGCGTGGCCATTTGCGCCTGCCAGTTGGCAGGCTCTTCCTCAGGTCCACCGAGCACCGGGAATTCGGCACGCCCCGTGCTGTCCGTGTAGCGTCGGTAGAGATCCTCTCCGCAGGCAGGAGCGGGCGGCGGCGGCAGGTCAGCGATCTGGTTGTTGAGCTGATTCACCGCGGCGGGCCGCCCCGTGAGCGCCTTGCCCTCTGCACCGACCCGTCGCAGGCTGGGCTGTCGTGGCTGGTAGAAGCTGCCACCGCCCAGGTTGGCCCCTGACTCGCCGTTTCCGTTGTTGGGCAGATTGACGGTGATGCCCAGCGGCGCAGCTGAAGAAAGCACTACATAGGCACCCTCCAGCGGATCAGTGCTTTGTGTGCCGCTGCGCAAGACGCGGACCGTGATGTCGGTGTCTGCATCGGTGTCGTTGGAGGTTTCGAGCCGCGGACCCTCCTGGATCTCCCACTGATCCCGGCCCAGTTCGTTGACCCGCTTCATGACCAGCCGCAGGCGGCCTCCGGACTGCGGGCGCACGGCAGTCATCGCAGCCAGCGAAGGCGGGCGGGTATCGAGACGCAGCGCGCCATCGGTTGCCACGGCCAGCGCCGACGTCGGGAGTGGGGTTACGCTACCGTCGTCACCCATCCAGAAGGCGCTGACATCGGTGTTGTCGGCGCCGGCCCCATCGGCAAAGGTGAAACGCCCCGTTACGCTGACCTTCTCGTCTGGAGGTACCAGGCTGCGATCACTGCTGAGTTGCTGCAGCGGAGCGAAGCGGCCGCTGAAAGGCGCTGCGACACTGACGCTGGCTGTGCCGGTGTGGGACACGGTGCGCCCCTGCAGCTGCTCGGCGCGAAGTGCGACGCTGGTCGGCAAGCCGGAAGGAAAGTCGCGCGGCAGGACCACGGTGAAGCGGTGCGCTGAGCCTGATGCGGGTTCCGGTCCGGCCAGCAGGCGACCTGCGTAGAAGAGCCGCGTAAGGCCACCCGGCTGCAGATTCTCGATCACGAAACTGGCCCGTTTTCCGGCCTGTGCGGCGGCGCTGACGGTGATCCCGAGTCGCGGCGAGACGGTCAATGCTACCGAGCGTTCGACGTTCTCGATGCCCCTTAGCAGGACCGCCACCAGCTGTAGCTGGTACTGGCCGCTGGCTACCTCCGGCATGCTCACCGGCCAGCTCATGCTGGTCGCGGTGGCCGGTCCGCGGAACAGGCTGGTGTTGCGGCTGCCTGCCAGGCGGATCTCATAGGTCCGGTCGACCACCAGATGCGAGGCGCGCACAGTCAGCGAGCCACCCGACGAGACCCTTGTAGGGGTAGCGGTGAAACTCGGGCGCCGGGCGAGTCCCGCGATGGTGTCCGCGCTCAGGGCCCGCGGGTAGATGCGCAGTTCGTCGAACCGGCCCGCCGGACGCGACAGTCCGATGATCCTGCCAAGGCAGGGCGAACTGGCCATTGCCAAGGGTGCACTGATGGCGCCCAGGTTCAGCGTAGGCAGTGTCGCCGCTCGCCCGGGCACGCCGTCGACGTAGACCATCGCCTGGTTGCCCTCGCGAACGATGGCTGCGTGCACCCATTGCCGACGCGGAACGCTGGCGGTGGCAGCCGCCTCGCTACTGCTGTTGCCGAGACGGAACTCGATCCGTGCGGGATTGCCGTCCGCGACAGAGGCAAGGAACCGGTCTGCATTAAGGCAACCTGCTTCCTTGCCGAATAGCGGGTGCGCGCCGACCGACTCCAGATTCATGAACCAGGCAATGGTGAAATTGCCGGAGAAGGTCGACGCCGGGATGCCGACGAAGTCGATCTCGTCGTCATCTCCGAGCAGCACGCTGCGCCCCAGCGCCCCGGTGGCGTACTCAAGGCTGCCGCGGACCACCGGCCGGGTGTCCACGCCGGCAGCCTCGTCGAGGCTGTCCTCGAACGGATAGTGCGCGGTGATCGAGTCGTCGATCCGCTGGGCGTTGGCGGGCAAGCCCCCCAGCAGCAAACAGAGCGCCAGGACGGCGTACAGCCGGGTGACGAGAGCAGTGGGCAGGCAGGGGTTCATGGAGCGTCCTCGCTAGTCGATACTCCCTCCACGCGAAAAGCGCGGAACAGGGGCCACACTTGCGCCACAACGTCGGCAAGGGCCGGCAAGGGAGACCCGAAATGCTTGATTGGAAAGAAGTCATGTCCCGCTCACGGCACGGCAACCCGGCGCCGGATCGGCGCGTGGAGCGCAGCGAAAGCGAGTGGCAGGCGCAGCTCAGCGAGGACCAGTACCGGGTGACCCGTCAGGCCGGCACCGAGCGCCCGTTCAGTTCGGAGATGTGCGCGATCTTCGAGCCCGGCATCTACCGCTGCGTGTGCTGCGGCAACGAGCTGTTCGACGCCTCGCTGAAGTTCGACTCGCACAGCGGCTGGCCGTCCTTCACCCAGCCGATCCGCGACAACGCGGTGGCCTATCGTCTTGACGAGACGCACGGGATGATCCGCATCGAGACCGTGTGCAACGTCTGCGATGCGCATCTTGGCCATGTGTTTCCGGATGGCCCAGCGCCTACCGGGCTGCGCTTCTGCATCAATGCGCTGGCGCTGGAGAAGGGCGCCAAGGCGAGCGACTGAGTCAGCGCGGGTCGGGCAGCAAGCCTGGCGCAGGGCCTGGCGGGGCCTAGTGGACTGTAACGGACAAATCGAAAGTAGCTCGCTCGGTCTGGCCGCGCGGC
>CAYGMG010000047.1:12262-26297 GCA_964350895.1 uncultured Lysobacter sp. | reverse complement strand
AAATTGCGCCGGGCCATTCGGGTGGCATCCACGATCGGCAAGCGGAGCTCGCTCATTTTGCCGCAGACGGGTCCGTAAGGTTCCAGCGCTGGAAACGAGGTGACGCAATCGACAAGCCGCTGCCCGACGGGACGAGTCCCGAATGGGCTACGGTCAGATCGAGGTACTGGAAGAATCGCGCCGAAGCGACCGCAGAAACCTCTGAGTTTAGTCGTGAGAACATCCGAAGAATGCGGAGGGGGAGTGCACCGCAAGACTACAATCCCCGAACCGATCAGTTCGAGTCCAGAGAGCTCCACCATGTGAAACCGCAGCGTTACGGAGGAGCGAGCGATCCGCTAAATCTGAGAGAGCTGACCCCAGATCAGCACGGTGCAGTCGACCCGTACCGAAACACGGTTCCAACTACCAGAGGCACTCGTTGATGGTTGATGTTTATGAGAACTCCGCCGAAGACCCATTTCATCAAGAGGTGAATTTTCTGGTCCGGATGGCCGCGCCTATCACTGCCGGGCAGCTCAATTCCACCGTCAGGGCCCTTGGAATGAGGCTCTACTACGATGTATACGCGATGCCTCGAGCCGACAGACCGGAATCATGGCAATCAGAAACGTATCTCAATCTAGACACCTATCTCGAAGGGGAGCGATCAGACGCACAGGATGGGGCAGACTCCCTGGTGGCTTCGTATCCGCTTGCTACGCTGGAGGCGTCCTACATCCCAAAGTTCGCAACACTCCTAGCTCGCCTCGCCTCAGCCGTCAACGGTCGAATCGAACACCATGGCGACATAGTCGACGAACCAGGTGTCATCGAGATTCTCCATCGGCATACAAGTCAGTTGATGGAATCCTGGGGTGAAGAGCCTGGAAGCAAGGCCATTCGAATTTTGATCGAATCCAATCACTGAGGAAGAACGGGATCAAAGAACGAGGTCAGGTCTAGCAACGCGCGCAATCGTGGACACCCACTATCGTCATCGGCAAATGCGATGGCGTGCGTGTATCCCGGAGTCCCCGCGCGGAGAGGTCCAACGGAGGCCTGCTGAGGCCGAACGAGGCGACTTGCTTTGGCGCCAGAGGCACGCGGAGCCTTGCCATGCTTGGTCGAACACAGCGCGCCTCGTCCGGCGTGCGCGTCGAATCTTTCCCCGCCCAGCGTTGCTTCCAGTGCTCGCTACATCGGCGCTAGCGCGACCCGTCTGACCATCAGCCAGCGCTGACCGATCTTCTGCGCTTTGTCGAGCAGCGCTTGTGCGCTGCCGATGGCCCGGCAGAAGCGTGATTCGATGCCCGATACCGTTGCCAGCCAGCGCTCAGGGTCGCACTGGCCTGGCAGCGCGGGCGGGGCGGATGCGGAAATCAGCCCGCGCTTGCCGGGCTTCAGCTGACGCCCGGCCCAGTCGACCAGCTGGATGTAGTCGGACTCGCTGATCGGCAGAAAGCCTACCGCGGGCGGGCCGGCAACGGCCCGAACAGGCTGGCCATGGCTGGACAGGGGCTGTGCAAGGCGGCCGTGGATCGAGGTGTGTGTCGAGCCCGTCAGATCGTCAGCGACCCCGGCCCTTACCGGGTTCAGATCAACATAGGCCATGCAGGCGAGCACGGCCTCGTCATCGAGCAGAGCCTGGCAGCGAAAGCGACCCTCCCAGAATCGCCCGCTGCAGCGGTCCTCGGCATTGGCCATGCGTGCCAGCTTCTCCGACAGACAGCGCATGAACCAGGAAAGATCGCTCAGGCGATGGCGCAACGTCGCCATCCGCTCGGCATTGCCGGTCAGCATCCAGGCTTTTCGGCGACAGGCCTCGGCGTCGATCTGGCCGTCGATCCGGACCGGAAACAGCCGTACCCAACGTTCGGCCACCTCCTGGTCGCTCCAGCCTGCTGCATGGGTCGGATCAACGCGCAGGACAAGGTGCAGATGATTGCTCATCACGGCGTAGGCGAGCACCGAGATCGAGAAGATCCCTGCCAACTCGAGCAGGCGCGACTCGGCCCAGACCTTGCGATGCTCGAAGCAACGTCCTGTCTGCAGATCACTGCCGCAGAGAAAGCCGCGCCGCACGCAGCGCGAGACACAGTGGAAGGTGCCCGAAGTGCCGACCTGTACAAGCTGTGATCGCGGATAGCCCATGGGCCGAGTGTGATCGGACGGCCTGAAACCCGGTATCGGACAAGGGCGCAACGGGGTGTAGGAAATCGCCTAGGATGTGGGTGTCCACGATTGCAGTGTCCACGATTGCAGCCTGCCACGAGCAAGGCGGAGGCGAGCGCTTGCGCTGCCGCCGGGTCTCCCGCTTCGGCCTTGCCGCGAAGGCCGGCAAGGTCGACCGTCGGTGTGGCGACGGCCGATTGAAGCCCGACGCAGCAGGACAATGCGGCCGCCAGGGCCAACGGCAGGATCCGGGACATCGTCGGTACTCCAGTTCTCGTCGTTCAGAAGTACGTCGCCGAGGATACGCCCGGTTGCAGGCCTGGAGCCAGAAAGCCCGCCCGGCGCGCTACGCCGCCGCCGTGCTGATCGCCATGGCCGTTCATCACTTGTGCTTTGCGCGAAGGCTGCGCTGCTGTCCGCTGGTATGAGAGGGTGCGCCGCCATGCTCGCGCAAGCAGCATGTTCTATGCCGCCAGCATCCGCGACGCCCCGCTCCCGCAGCGCGCTCGGGCTGTGTGGCAGGTCGCAGCGGAAAATTTCGTATGCGGTGCTGTACCGCTACGCGAGGCATACGCCATGTCCAACAGGGGAAGACACACACTTGGCCTACTGGCACTGGCCTTGTTCGGCCCGCAGGCCGCCGCTGCGACCTTCATCGTCACCAGCGCACTGGATGGCACCGGGGACGACTGCACAGGTGGCTGCACGCTGCGCCAGGCGATTCTTGATGCCAATGCCCGGCCCGGTACCGACACCATCGAGATCCGCAGCAACGGCGTACTGGGCCCCGGCAGTCCATTGCCGGTGATCACCGACCGGGTGTACATCGATGCCCGGGTCGCCGAGGGCTACGACGGGACGCCGCAGTTCAGGCTGTTCGGAACCGGCAATTCCCCTGACGGGCTGGTGTTCGGCAGCGGCAGCGCGTTGAGCGCGGTCAGCGGCATCGCCTTCGGTGGGTTCTCCGGGCGAGCGATGGTGCTGCGCGGCTCGGCGAACGGGGTGGTGGTCAGCGACAACTGGTTCGGGGTGGTACCGGCGGGAGCGGGGCTATCGGCCGCAAGCAACCGGGTTCACCTGCGCGTGGAGACCGACAGCAATCTGATCGGAGGGGGAGGCAGCGGCAATGTGTTCGGCGCAGCCATCGGCAATGCGATCGAGATCAGTGGCGACGGCAATCTGGTGATCGGCAACCTGATCGGCAACCCGGCCGCCGAGCTCGGCGAGGCCGCCTCCGGCACGGTGCGAGGCCTGGGGCTGTCGCCAACCGGCAACGACAACCGCATCGGCAGTCTCGGCGGCCGGAATCGCTTTATCGGGATTCTCGGCGGCGCGCTGTCCGCGATCGGCGCGCGCAATACGATCGTTGGCAATCGCTTCGAAGGCAATCAGGGTACCGATGTGGCGCTGTCCGGTGAGGCGAGCATCGTTGGCGGTCCCGGCGCGGGCGAGGGCAACGAGTTCATCGACGGCGAGCGAGGGCTCCATGTCGGGGTCTTTCTGCCGGTCGTGAATGCACAAGTGATCGGCAACTCGTGGAGCGGTATGCGCGGCGAGGCCATCTTGCTTGCCGGCGGCAGTGACGACGTCCTGGTCGAGCGCAACACGATCAGCGGTGCCGAAACCGGAATCCGGGTCGCCACACGCCGGGCAAGCGTGCGCGGCAACCGCATCTGGCGGGCGCGCCAGTATGCGATCCGGGTACTCGGCGATGATGCCGTGGTCAGCGGCAACTTCATCGGCACCGACGAGAGCGGCCGGGACCTCGGCGGCTCGCTGCTGGGGATTTCGATCGAGGCCGACCGCGCCGAGCTGGAGGACAACGTGATCGGCTTCCACCCGGCGCCGATCGAGCTGCTCTCAAACAACCACATCGGGGTACTGCCCGGTTCGCTTCCGCCGATTCCCAACGGCGCCGGTGTATTCATCGAGAACGGCGTCGGGCTGGTGCTCGGCCAGGCGGGTAGCTGCGCGGGCAACGTCATCGGCAACAACGGCTACGGGATAGCGGCCGGAGGGCTGCAGGCCTCGGTGCTGCAAGGCAACCATGTTGGCAGCGCGGCCGACGGCAGCCCGGCACCCAACGCGTCGAGCGGCATTTTCATCAGCGATCCGGTGGGGGCGAACCTGCTGCGCGACAACGTGGTCGCCTTCAATGCAGGCGACGGCATCGTCATCGAGGGCGGGGGCGAGGGAAACAGCCTTGAAGGCAACCGGCTCTTCGGCAATGCCGGGCTGGCCATCGACATCGGCTTCGACGGCCGAACCCGCAACGACGAGGGCGATCTGGACGAGGGCACCAACCGGCTGCAGAACCATCCCATGCTGGGCAACCTGGTGGTCAGCGCGGACCAGGCGCGTCTGGACCTGCGGGTCGATACGCCGACGACGCAGGCCAGCTACCCGCTCACGGTCGAGCTGTTCCTGATCGCGGCCGACGGGGTCGACATGCGCTCCATTGCGACGGTGTCGATACCCGCCGCACAGGCCGGCCTGCAGCAATCGCTGACGGGGATCGCATTGCCAACGGGCACTGCTGCCGGGCGCATCGTGGCGATCGCGACCGACGCAGACGGCAACTCCAGCGAGCTCTCCGACCCGATCGCCTTTGGATTGCCCGCGCTGATCTTCGGGCACGGTTTCGAGCTGCCAGCCGGACCTTGAACGCTCCCGGCCGCAGCGGGACTTGCCGCTGCGGCGCCCCCTGGCTCAGTCGCGCGACTGCAGCTTGGCGAGCAGGCGGAGCATCTCGATGTACAGCCATACCAGGGTGACGACGAGGCCGAAGGCGCCGTACCACTCCATGTACTTGGGAGCGCCGGCGTCGACGCCGGATTCGATGAAGTCGAAGTCGAGCACCAGATTGAGGGCGGCGACGGTGACCACGACCAGGGAGAAGCCGATGCCCATCCAGCCGCTGTCGTGGATCAGGCCGAACTGGTAGCCGAAGAAGCCGGCGACGATGTTGGCGACATAGATCAGCATGATGCCGCCGGTGGCGGCGACGACGCCGAGCTTGAAGTTCTCGGTGGCCTTGATCAGCCCGCTGCGATAGGCCATCAGCATGGCGGCCATGGTGGCGAAGGTCAGTCCCGCGGCCTGCATGACGATGCCCGGGAACTGGGCCTCGAAGATGGCCGAGATGCCGCCGACGAAGACGCCCTGGACCAGGGCGTAGAGCGGGGCGGTTACCGGCGCCCAGGTCTTCTTGAACACGGTGACCAGGGCCAGGATCAGGCCGCCGATGGCGCCGCCGATGGCCAGCGGCATCACCTTGGCGACGCTCTCCGGGCCGTCGTACTGGCTCCAGCAGAAGAACGCGCCAAGCAGGACCAGGGCGAGCAGGACACTGGTCTTGTTGACCGTGCCTTCCAGGGTCATCACCCCATCGGCGCTGGCGCCGCGCAGCTGGCCGCTGCCGACATCGAGGAAGGTGTTGTCGCTGAGTGCAGGGTTGCCGCTGCGCATGGGCAAGGCTCCGGGTTGGGAAAGCCGGAGTCTACCCGAGAGCGGGTGCGGTGGAAGCAGGTGCGTAGTGACGGCAGGCCTGCCCGTGCAGAGCGGCAAGCCCTCCGCGCCGACATTCAACTGCGTAGCCAGCGGATCCCGGTCGAATGCACGGCATCAGAAACTCGATACCCCGTTCACCCTTTGCAACCTCCCCGGGTCATCCGCACGCTGGCGCAGTGCTGTCCGGGAAAGGTGCGGAGCTGCGGCGCTCATCCGCGTAGTGGGCGATCTTCAGCGGAATGCGAAGGTGCGAGGACTCGCTGACGGCTCGCACGTCCTGCAACGTGCCGAGGTCATCCCCGCGCAGGCGCACTGCTGTCCGGGGAAAGGTGCGGGCCTCCGGCGCGCACCCGCGTAGTGGGCGACTTTCAGCGGAATGCGAAGGTGCGAGGACTCGTCTTCGGCCCGAACGTCCTGCAACGCTGCAAGGTCATCCCCGCGTAGACGGGGATCCAGTTGTTCGAAGGCCTATAAACGGCTTGCAGAGCAGGAGCTGGACCCCCGCCTTCGCGGGGGTGACGAGATTGCGAGGGTTTCGACTTTCCCCGGACAGCAGTGCGCGTAGGCGGGGATCCAGCTGTTCGAAGGCTTATCAACGGTTTGCAGAGCAGGAGCTGGACCCCCGCCTTCGCGGGGGTGACGAGGTTGCGAGGGTTTTGACTTTCCCCGGACTGCAGTGCGCAGGCGGGGATGGGGCTCTTTGGGCCGATATCAACGGGTCGAGAGCAGAAGCTGGGCCCCACCTTCGCGGAGGTGACGGGATCGGGGAGGGGTGGGCTGCTTCCCCTGACAGCAAGGCGCCTTCGCAGGAAGGCCGCTTCGCCTATTGCGTGATCGCCCGATTGCGAGCTCGCGTGCTCCGCGACGCCTCAGTCGCGGAAGTTGTCGAACTGCAGGGGAAGCTCGAACTCGCCCTGGCGGAGCAGGGCCATGGCGGCTTGCAGGTCGTCGCGCTTCTTGCCGGTGACGCGCAGTTTGTCGCCATTGATCTGCGCCTCGACCTTGAGCTTGGCGCCCTTGATCGCGGCAACCAGCTTCTTGGCCTGGGCCTGCTCGATGCCTTGCTTGACGGTGACGGTTTGCCGCGCGCCGGCGACATTGGTCTCGACATCGCCTTCCTCAAGGCAGCGGACGTCGATGCCGCGGGCGATCAGTCGTGCGCCGAGGATGTCGCGCATCTGCGCCAGCTGGAAGTCGCTGGGGGCGTGCAGCCTGATCGCGTTCTCGCCTTCCAGCGCGAAGCCGGCGTCGACATTGCGGAAATCGAAGCGTTTGTCGAGTTCACGCCCTGCGGTGTCGACGGCGTTGCGCAGCTCGTGCTTGTCGACTTCGGATACGACATCAAAGGACGGCATGGGACCCCCGCGGCGGTTGAGGCCGCAAGGGTAGCAAGAGCCGGCCCGCGGATCAGCCGGTGGCGCTGCGGCTGCGGTGCGGGGTCAGCTCGCGGACCAGGGACGGCAGGTGCTGATTGAGCGCGTCGCCGGTCATCTCGTTGACGTTCATGGTGCTGAAGTCGACCTTCTCGCGGAAGCCGGCGCCCAGCGGGCGGCGCTCGCCGATCAGGTAGGAACGTACGCTGAGGTTGGCCGAGTACAGGGTGAAGTACTCGCCATAGGCACTGAGCTGCTGCTGCCCGATCGGGTCGGCGCGCACCACCACCAGCATGGTCGCCTCGCGGCGCAGGGTCTGCAGGATGCCGGGCAGGTCACGGCCCTCCAGGCCGCCGACCAGCTCGGTGTCGAGCACGTCGAAGCCTTCGGCCAGCAGGCGCTCTTCGATGCGCTGCTTGGCGGTGTCGGAGAGCGCACGATCACCCAGGGCGACCACGGCGACCCGCGGCGGCACCGGTTTTGCGGCCGGCTTGGGTGGATCGACGCGGGCCAGCTGCGTGCTGTCGCCATCGCGCCTGGCCAGCAGGGCCTTGGCAAGCGGACTGCGCGGCTCGGCGGCGGCGGATTCGGCCTCGGACTGCGGGCCGCTGGGCGGTGGCAGCGGGGCATCGCTGGCGGCGGTAGCCACGCCGGACTCTCCGCGCTCCACGGCGCTGGAGTCGCTGCCGTCGGGACTGCCGCTGGCGAGGGTCGAAATCGTGCCGGTGTCGTCGGCGGCCGGCTCACCCGGCACCGGCTGCGCGGTCGCCGGGGCGGCGGCGTTGCTGTCGGCGCCGTCGGGGCTGGCTTGCAGGCTGGCCGCATTGGCCGGCTCATCGGAGCGGATCAGGAACTCGCCGATCGCCCCGCGCAGTGCGAAGGCGGTGCCGACCAGCAGGACGATGGCGGCGGCGGCGATCCACAGCGGCGCCTTGCTCCGACGCGGGCCGTTCTGGCGATCCATGACCGACGGCCTGGCGGCGGCGCCGGCACTCGGATTGGTCGCTGCCTCGGGCGTGGGCGGCGGGACCGCAGCGGCGGCCGGCTGCGAGGCCGGCGTGGCGCGGCCGACCACGGGCGGCGGGGTCGGCACCCGCTGGCGCTGCGAGGCGGGGGTCGGCGCGCCGACCACGGTGGCGTCGCTGGGCGCGGCCTTGGGCCGGTTGAACTGCACCGTGCCGCCCTTGGCCACGGCCGGATGCGCCTGCAGCGCTGCGACCAGCTCGTGGCAGTCCTGGAAGCGCTCGGCCGGATCCTTGGCCAGCATCTTGGCAAGGATGCCTGCGCACTGCGGATCTACGTCCGCGTTGAGGCCGCGGATGTCGGGGATCTCGGCCTTGACCACCTCCAGCATCAGGCCGAGCGGCGACTCGTCGGTGAACGGGATGCTGCCGCTGAGCATCTCGTAGAGGACGATGCCGAGGGCGAAAATGTCCGAGCGCTGGTCGACCGTCTTGCCAAGGCAGACCTCGGGCGACAGATAGCCGGGCGTGCCGACGAACTCGCCGGTCGAGGTCAGTTTCTTGGAGAAATCCTGGGTGGCGAGGGCGATGCCGAAGTCGGCGATCTTGACGTGCCCGCGTGGGGTGATCATCAGGTTGCCGGGCTTGAGGTCGCGATGGATCACGCCGCCGTCGTGCGCCGTGGCAAGGCCCTGCGCTGTCTGGTTGAGGATCTTCAGCGCGTTCTCGACGCTCAGCTTGCCTTCGCGCTTGAGCAGGCCGGACAGCGAATCGCCCTCGACGAATTCCATGGCGAAGAACGGCTGGCCGGTGGCTTCCTCGGTGCCGATGAAATAGATCTGGATGATGTGCGGGTCGTTGAGTGCCGCCATCGAGCGCGCCTCACGCAGGAAGCGCTCGACCAGGTTGGCATCGTGGGCCAGCGAGGGCGACAGCTCCTTGATCGCCACATGGCGATTCAGCGCGGGCTCGTAGCCCTTGTAGACCACGCCCATGCCGCCGCGGCCCAGCTCGTCGACGATTTCGTAGTGACCCAGTTGCGTCTTCATAGTGGTGATCCAGCCCTTGCACGCACCCTTCACGATGCTAGCACTGCTACGCCGCGCGGTCCGGCACGGATGCGCGCTGGCGTGCTGTCGTTCAGCCAGCGGCGTCGATCGTCCGCCGGGCGGCGGCTTGGGCGGATCGGGGCCCACCGCTACACTCGACGCTTTGCACCGGGGAGTAGGGCGGCATGCAACGACGCGAATGGCTGCGGGCGGGTGGTATTGCCGCCCTGGGTGCGGGCCTTGCGGGCTGCGGGGGGTCGCAGCCTGCCGCCGAGGGTGGCGCGGCGGCGAGCCAGCCGGTGCGCCACTGGAAGATGGTGACTACCTGGCCGGCCAACTTTCCCGGCCTGGGCTCGGGCGCGGCGCGGCTTGCCGAGCTGATCACCCAGGCCAGCGGCGGCCGGATCGTGGTCAAGGTGCTGGCCGCAGGCGAACTGGTCCCGGCCTTCGAGACCTTCGACGCGGTCAGCCGCGGCACTGCCGAGCTTGGCCACGGCGCCAGCTACTACTGGAAGGGCAAGGCCGAAGCGGCGCCTTTCTTCTGCGCCATCCCCTTCGGCATGAACGCCCAGGAGATGAATGGCTGGCTCTACTACGGTGGGGGCCTTGAGCTGTGGCGCGAGCTGTACGCACCGTTCAACCTGGTGCCCTTCCCGGCCGGCAATACCGGCGTCCAGGCGGCCGGCTGGTTCAATCGAGAGATCAACAGCGTGGCTGATCTGGCCGGGCTGAAGATGCGCATCCCCGGCCTTGGCGGCGAGGTGATGGCGCGGGTCGGCGCGACCCCGGTCAACCTGCCCGGCGGTGAGCTGTTCCAGGCCCTGCAGAGCGGCACCATCGACGCCGCCGAGTGGGTCGGCCCGTACAACGATCTGGCCTTCGGCCTGCACCGGGTGGCCCGCTACTGCTACATGCCGGGCTGGCAGGAAACCGGACCGACCCTGGAGTGCATCGTCAACAAGGACGCTTTCGACGGCCTGCCCGAGGACCTGAAGTCGATCGTTTCGGCCTGCTGCGAGGCGGTCAACAACTCGATGCTCGCCGAGTACACCGCGCGCAACCAGCAGGCGCTGGAGACCCTGGTCGACGAGCACAAGGTGCAGTTCCGCAACCTGCCGGAGAGCGTGATCGCCGCACTGCGCGCGCAGACCGCCGTGGTGATCGGCGAGATCACCGCCCGCGATCCGTTCGCGGCCAAGGTCTGGGCGTCCTACGAGAAGTTCCAGCGCCAAGCCTGGTCCTGGCACCGGCTGTCGGAGCTGGCCAACTACGCCACGCGCAGCTGACCCAGGGACCGCCGCCCGGCGCGGCGGGCGACATCGCGGCCCGTGCTGCCAGCCAGGCCGTCCACGCCGCAATAGGGGAGATCGGCCATGAAACGACTGCTCAAAGGGACCGCCTGGCTACTCTGCGGCATCGCCCTGCTTGGCCTTGCTGTACTCGGCTGGGCGCATCTGGCCGAGCAGCGCGCTGCAGCGACGGTGTATGCGGTCGACGATCCGCCGCTGCAGCTGAGTGGATCGAGCCAAGCGCTGGCGCATGGCGCCCACCTGTACGCGACACGCGGCTGTGCCGACTGTCATGGCGATGATGGCGGCGGGCTGGAAGTATTCGACGCCGGCCCGGTGGCGCGCATCGTCGGTGCCAACATCACGCCCAGTCGTTTGCGCGAGCGCGGCTACGACGCCGACCGCATCGCCGCGGCGATCCGCCATGGCGTGCGCGCCGACGGCACCCCGCTGATTTTCATGCCGGTCAGCGATTGGCAGAACCTTGGTGATGCAGACACTGCGGCCCTGGTCGCCTACCTGCTCAGCCTGCCCGACCAGTCGGGCGATCCAGGGTCGAGCACGCTGCGTCCCCTGGGAAAGGTGCTGGCGCTGTTTGGAGGCTTTACTGCCTATCCGGCGGCAGCGCTCGATCACACGCCGCGATCCCGCCCCACACCTGAGCTGGTAGTCGGTGTGGAGTACGGCGCCTATCTCGCGGAAACCTGCACCAGCTGCCACGGCGCCGACTTCCGGGGCGGCCGGGTGCTGGCGCCGGACACTCCGCCGGCCGCGGACCTGACCCCCGCTGCCCTGGGCGCGTGGAGCGAGGCCGATTTCATCCGCGCCATGCAGCAGGGGCAGCGGCCCGAAGGGCGCATGCTGCATCCTCTAATGCCATGGCGCGCCTTCGCTGGAATGCGTGCGGAAGAGCTGCAGGCACTCTGGCAGTTCTTTCGCAGCCTGCCGCCGCGTTGAACCGATGAGCCAGGCGCGCGCCGAACTGCCGATCGACGCGCTGGTCCCGGACATCCTCGCCCGGCTGGCGCAGGGCACGCGCCTGGTGCTGGAGGCGCCGCCCGGCGCCGGCAAGACCACCCGTGTACCGCTGGCCCTGCTGCATGCGCCGTGGCGCGCAGATGGCCGGATCCTGATGCTGGAGCCACGCCGGGTCGCGGCGCGCGCGGCGGCGACCTTCATGGCGCAGTCGCTCGGCGAGGCCGTTGGTGAAACCGTGGGTTACAGAATCCGCTTCGAGTCAAAGGTCGGGCCGCGGACCCGAATCGAAGTGGTCACCGAGGGCATCCTGACCCGGATGATCCAGGACGACCCCACGCTCGACGGCGTGGCCGCTCTGATCTTCGATGAGTTCCACGAACGTCATCTGGCCGCTGACCTCGGCCTGGCCCTGGCGCTCGACGTGCAGGCCCAGCTGCGCCCCGACCTGCGCATCGTGCTGATGTCGGCGACGCTGGACGGCGAGCGCCTGGCCCGCTGGCTGGATGCGTCCGAGCTGCGCTCGCAGGGGCGCAGCTATCCGGTAACGACCACCCATTTCGCTGCCCTGCGCGATGAGCCCTTGAACAGTCAGTTGCGCCGCTGCGTGTCCGCGGCGCTGGCAAGCCATCCGGGCGATCTGCTGATGTTCATGCCCGGCCTGCGCGAGATCGGCCAGGCCGAGCGCGTCCTTGCCGAGCTTGCCGATGCCGCCGGAGTGCGCCTGCTCAGCCTGCACGGCGAGCTGCCGGTGGAACGCCAGGTTGAGGTGCTGCAGGCCGATCCCGATGGTCGCCGTCGGCTGGTCCTGGCGACCAATGTCGCGGAAAGCTCGGTGACCCTGCCGGCGGTGCGCGTGGTGATCGACGCCGGGCTTGCCCGTGAGCCGCGCTTCGATCCGAACTCCGGCTTCTCGCGGCTGGCCACGGTGGCGATCAGCCAGGCCTCGGCCGACCAGCGCGCCGGCCGCGCCGGGCGCGTTGCCGAAGGCTGGTGCTACCGGCTGTGGCCGGCTTCGCAGCGGCTTGAGCCGCAGCGCCGGGCAGAGATCGCCCAGGTCGAGCTCTCGGCGTTGGCGTTGGAGCTGGCGGCCTGGGGCAGCTTCGAGCTGCGCTTCCCCGACCCGCCGCCGCCGGGTGCCTTGAGCGCCGGCCGCGAGCTGCTGCAGCGGCTGGGGGCGCTGGACGGCACCGCAATCAGCGCGCTGGGTCGGCGCATGCTCTCGCTCGGCACCCAGCCACGGCTGGCCGCCATGCTGGCCGCCGCGACGGGCGAGGAGCTGGCCCTCGCCTGCGACCTCGCTGCGATCATCGAGGCCCGTGACCCGCTGCGCGAGCGCCGCGACGATCTGCTCTCGCGCTGGCAGGCGCTCGCCGCCTCGCGCGCCGGACGCCATGAGTCCTCCGCTCATCGCGGCGCCCTGCAGGCCATCGAGCGCCAAGCGGCGCAGTGGCGTCGGCGGCTGCGAGCCGGGCCGCCACCTGCGCAATGCACAGCGCACACCCTGGGCAACCTGCTGGCGCACGCCTTTCCCGATCGGGTCGCCCGGCAGGGCAGCCAGGATCCGCGCCGCTACCAGCTGGCCAACGGCCGTAGCGCCCGGCTGTTCGAGGACAGTGCCCTGTTCGGTGAACCCTGGCTGGTGATCAGCGAGCTGCGTCATGAGCAGGGCGACGCGCTGATCCTGCGCGGCACGCCGGTCGACCCGCAGCGCCTTGAACGCGACTTCGCCGACAGTTTCAGCGAGGTGGATGCGGTGCGCTGGGACGCCGGACGGCGTGCCATCGTGGCCCAGCGCGAGCGCCGCTTCGAGCGCATCCTGCTGGAGGCGCGACCGTTGCCGGCGCCGGATCGCTCGCGCTTTGCCGAGGCTCTGGTCGACGCGGTGCGCCAGCTGGGGCTCGATGCCCTGCCGTGGACCGAGTCGCTGCGCCAGCTGCGCGCGCGGGCCGAGCTGCTGCGCGTGCAGCTGCCCGAGCAGGGCCTGGCGGATTTTTCCGACGCGGCACTGATCGACTCGCTGGAGGACTGGCTGCAGCCCGCGCTGGCCGGCAAGTCGCGGCTCGACGCCTTGAGCGAGAGCGAGTTCGACGCGGCCCTGCGCTCCCGGCTCGACTGGTCCCAGCGCAGCGCCCTGGACCGGCTGGCGCCGACCCGCATCGACGTGCCATCCGGGATGCAGCGCAAGATCGACTACGGCGGCGAGGGCGGGCCGGTACTGGCGGTCAAGCTGCAGGAGCTGTTCGGCCTCGCCGACACGCCGCGCATTGCCGATGGTCGCCTGCCGCTGACCCTGCATCTGCTGTCGCCGGCCGGCCGGCCGCTGCAGGTGACCCAGGATCTCAAGGGGTTCTGGGAGCGCACCTATCCTGAGGTACGCAAAGAGATGAAGGGGAGGTATCCCAAGCACCCCTGGCCCGAAGACCCCTGGTCGGCCACCCCCACGCACCGCGCCAAACCGCGATCAGGCTGATTGCGGGGGTGCAGCCCACATCGATTCGGCATCCCTGCCTCATCGTGTGGGTCCGGCCCTGCGCATTCCATGCTCCGGGCGTTCGTTGCGGCATGCAGGTTGGCGCCTGCATGGACGCCGCGCCTCACCCTTGGCCCGACGACCCCTGGACCGCCACCCCCACGCACCGCGCCAAACCGCGATCAGGCTGATTGCCGGGGGTGCAGCCCACATCGATTCGGCATCCCTGCCTCATCGTGTGGGTCCGGCC
>CAYGMG010000047.1:0-12162 GCA_964350895.1 uncultured Lysobacter sp. | reverse complement strand
CTGCGCATTCCATGCTCCGGGCGTTCGTCGCGGCATGCAGGCTGGCGCCTGCATGGACGCCGCGCCTCACCCTGCACTGTGGGAGCGGATCGCATCCGCGACCCCAGGGTCAGGGTCTGCCACGGTCAGCGGCAGGCCTGCTGCGGGACGGTCGCGGATACGATCCGCTCCCACAGGGTTTCCGCGCGATACGGGTCCGGAAAGCACGGCACAGGGACGGGCCGCCTTGCGGGAAGGCCCTCCCGGAGACGTCGCCGCGCAGCCCCACATTGCGCTGCGCGGCAGCGTCGCACCGCCACATCGCCACGAAGCCGAGCAGCCGAGCAGCCGAGCAGCCGAGCAGCCGCGCAGCCGCGCACTGCCGCAAGCCTCACCCTGCACTGTGGGAGCGGATCGCATCCGCGACCCCAGGGTCAGGGTCTGCCACGGTCAGCGGCAGGCCTGCTGCGGGACGGTCGCGGATACGATCCGCTCCCACAGGGTTTCCATGGGATGCGGAGTCCGGAGAGCCAGGCGCACCGGGCCGTAAGGTGGCGGACCAGGGCTGTTCGGTGATTTTCCCGGCCGCAGCCGCGGACAGCACGGCGCCATGCCGGGCATAATCGGGCGTCCGATTCCTCCAACACGAGACTCTTTCGATCCAGCGCCCCCGCGGCGTGCGGATCGCCGCCATGAACGACATTCCCTTAAGCCTGCTGTTTGGCGTCCTGTTCGTCCTGCTCTGCTGCTCGGCGTTCTTTTCCAGCTCCGAGACCGCGCTGATGGCGCTCAACCGCTATCGCCTGCTGCATCTTGCCCGCGAGGGCGACCGCGGCGCCCTGCTCGCGACCAAGCTGCTGGAGAAGCCGGACCGTCTGATCGGCCTGATCCTGCTCGGCAACAACTTCGTCAACATCCTGGCCTCGGCACTCGCCACCCTGGCCTTCGTGCGGATTGCCGGCGAGAGCGGCGTGCTGCTGGCGACCGTGGTGATGACCGTGGTCGTGCTGATCTTCGCCGAGGTCGCGCCGAAGACCCTGGCCGCGTTCAAGCCTGAGCGCGTGGCCCTGCCGGCCTCCTACGTGCTCTGGCCGATGCTGCGTGCCCTGTATCCGGTGGTCCGGATCATCAACATGCTGGCCGCGGGCGTGTTGCGCGTGTTCGGCCACCGCGGTGGCAAGAAGGAGGAGGACGCACTCAGTCCCGAGGAGCTGCGCACCCTGCTCGAGGAGGGCGGACAGCTGCTGCCCGAGCGGCATCGGCACATGCTGCTCAACATCCTTGCCCTGGAGGAAGCGCGGGTCGAGGACATCATGGTGCCGCGCAACGAGATCCGCAGCATCGACCTGGATCAGGACGTCGAGGACCTGCGCCGCGAGCTGGCCGAGTTCCCGTTCGGCCGCGCGGTGGTGCATCGCGACGGTATCGACCAGGTGCTCGGCATTCTCAACCTGCGCAGCCTGCTCTCCCTGCACCAGCTCAGCGAGCTCGACGCCGACGCGGTCGAGGCGCGCCTGCGCAAGCCCTACTTCGTGCCTGAGGGGACCCGTCTGCCGCAGCAGCTGCTGGAGTTCCAGCGCCAGCAGCGGCGCTCCGGACTGGTGGTCGACGAGTACGGCGACATCGTCGGCTTGGTCACCCTGGCCGACATCCTCGAGGAGATCGTTGGCGAGTTCACCAGCGCCCCGCACCACAGCGTGCGCAAGATCGAGAAGCAGCCCGGCGGCGGCGTCCTGGTCGATGGGCGGATCTCCCTGCACAGCCTCAACCGGCGGATGGGCTGGGAACTGCCGACCGATTCGGCCAATACCCTGAGCGGGCTGATCATCGAGCGTCTGGAGTCGATGCCGCATGTCGGTCAGGAGGCGGTGATCGACGGCCTTGCGATGCGCTTCGAGCGGGTCGAGGACAGCGTGATCAAGCTGGTGCGCATCGAGCTGGCGCCGGCCCAGCCTGGGCTGTGAGCGGCATGCCGCTCGCGCTCGGCGCGCGTATTTCGATATCTGGAAAAAAGTAACCCCGCCGGTGAGGGGGCACCGACGGGGTTGGGGGGCCGGGACGCGGTAGGGGAGGACCGGTCCCGATAGATCCACTCATGGGGGGAGGAGTGAATCCGCGGACAGGCATTGCACCGTCCGTATGCATAGATTACGGATGGAACCTGAAAGTTCAGTGATGCAGTTGGTAAATAAACCGCAAAGTTCAGGAATGATTCATCGCTGCGGCGCCGGCACCCCTGCCGAAAGTCATGCCTCGACGCCGTCAAACCGCTCCGCGGCCCTGCCGGAGGCCGCTGCAGCCCCTGCAGTACGTACGCTGCAGCCGGTTCGGCCATGCGCATTGCGGACGAATGAACAGACTCGGCACAGTCGGATACCGGCCGCCCATTGCGCAGGTGACGAGCGCGCCCTTGCCAACGCTAACCCGCTTTAGCCCCCCATCGCGCAAACTGCGCGTTGTTGCTCTCCGGCGCCAGGCTTAACCCGTACCAGGAGGCGTCGCCACCTCGCGCGGCAAGCCCTGCCCCGGCAGGACCTGCTGCGCCTCGGTGACAGGGCGCTGTCCCAATGCTCAGGCCAGCACCTCGACCCCGCGCCAGAAGGCGATCCGTCCGGCGATCTCGGCGGCGGCCGGCTTGGGTTCGGGGTAGTACCAGGCGGCCTGCGGGTTGCGCTGCTCGCCGACCACCACATCGTAGTAGTGGGCAGTGCCCTTCCAGCTGCACCGCGAAGTGTGGGTGCTGGCTGCGAAGTGCGCCTCGCGCAGCGAGTCAGGGGGGAAGTAGTGGTTGCCATCAACCACCACGGTGGCGTCGCTCTCGGCCAGCACCGCGCCGTTCCAGACTGCCTTCATTTTGCTGCTCCGGTGACGTTCCTGTGCGCAGTGTCAGGCGCCGGGCGACAAGAGGGCGTCATCGGCAAGCATTTCCGACAGTGCTGTCGCCCAGCGCGTGCAAGCGGCGGCGTTCGGATGAAAGCCGTCGGCGGCGAACTCGCCGGGCTGCGGTGCCATCGGCATCGGAATATGGGTAATGCCGCGCTGCTGGCTGGCGATCCAGGCCAGCAATGCATCGATCTGCCGCGCGCGCAGGCCGAGCAGGTGACGCAGGGGGCTGGGCAACAGCGGAAAGGCATCCAGCGGCGGGAGGCCGGTCAGCAGCACCGGCAGCAGCGGATTGAACTGGCGGATCGTGGCCAGCGCGGCGCCGAGGTCGTAGGCCACCGTGCGCCGCGGGCGCAGGCCGGTGGCGTCGTTGACGCCGATCGAGAGCAGCAGGAGATCGGCCGCGGCCAGCGCTTCCCGATGCGTTTGCAGCTGGCAATGCAGGCTGCCGGTGGTGGCGCCGTTGCGGCCGCCGGTCTGCCAGTGCACCCGCCGCCCCAGCCGAGCTGCGAGTGAAACAGCAAGCTGTGCCGGCAGCGACTCGGACATCAGTTCCAGGCCGACGCCGACGGTGATCGAATCACCCAGGGCGAGCAGCCGGAACGGGGGGCCCTCGCCCACCGCACCACGAGGATCACCGCCGGCCACCGGCGCCCGATAGGCGCGTCGGCGCAGCCATAGCCCTTGGGCTGCGATCAGCGGCAGCCCGGGCCAGAACAGCAGGGAGCGCAGGTCCGGCCTCAGCCGCTCCGGGCGCTTCGCGGAAGCCGCCTGTTCAGGCGGCAAGACCATAGCTGCGCAGCAGGGCAGAGGCATCCGGCTCGCGGCCGCGGAAGGCGACGAAGCTTTCCAGCGCCGGGCGCGAGCCGCCCACGGCGAGGATCTCGCGGCGATAGCGGGCGCCGGTCTCGGCATCGAACAGCCCGGCCTCCTCGAAGGCTGCGAAGGCGTCGGCGCTCAGCACCTCGGCCCACAGATAGCTGTAGTAGCCGGCCGCATAGCCGCCCGAGAACACATGGGTGAAGCTGTTCGGGAAGCGCTGCCAGGACGGCGGCTGGATCACCGCAACCTCGCGACGGATCTCCTCGAGCAGGGTCATGGGGTGTGCGCCGCGCTGCGGGTCGTACTCCAGGTGCAGACGGAAGTCGAACAGGGCGAACTCCAGCTGGCGGACCAGGAAGAGGCCGGCGTGGAAGTGCCGCGCTGCGAGCATCTTGTCGAACAGCGCCTGCGGCAGCGGCTCGCCGCTGTCCACGTGGCGGGCGAACAGGTCGAGGCTCTCGCGCTGCCAGCAGAAGTTCTCCATGAACTGGCTGGGCAGCTCGACGGCGTCCCATTCCACGCCGCTGATGCCGGCCACGCTCGGCCAGTCGACTTCAGTCAGCATGTGGTGCAGTCCGTGGCCGAACTCATGGAACAGGGTCAGCACGTCGTCGTGGGTCAGCAGGGCCGGCCGGCCGTCGACCGGCGGCGGGAAGTTGCAGGTCAGGTAGGCCACCGGATGCTGCAGCCCGCCATCGCGGAAACGCGAACGGCAGACATCCATCCAGGCGCCACCGCGCTTGCCGGCGCGGGCGTAGTGGTCGACGTAGAAACCGGCGCGCACCGCGCCGTCATGATCGACCACGTCGAAGTAGGCGACGTCCGGATGCCAGACCTCGACGTCTTGGCGCCGGCGGAACGATACGTTCAGCACGCGACCGGCGATGACGAACATCCCGTCGAGCACTGAGGGCAGGGGGAAGTAGGGTTTGAGGTCCTCCTCGCTGAAGTCGAAGCGTTGCTGGCGCAGCTTCTCGCTGGCGTAGCCGACGTCCCAGGGCTGCAGGTCGGCGATGCCCAGCTCGCTGGCCGCGAATTCGCGCAGCTCGGCCAGCTCGCGCTCGGCGACCGGACGGGCGCGGGCGGCAAGATCGCGCAGGAAGGCCAGCACGCGCTCCGGGGTACCGGCCATCTTGTCGTCCAGCGACAGCTCGGCGGCATTGGCAAAGCCGAGCAGGCCGGCGGCCTCGTGGCGCAGGGCGACGATCTTCTCGATCCGCTGCGCGTTGTCGAACTGTCCGGCCTGCGGACCCTGGTCGGAGGCGCGCGTGTTGTAGGCGGTGTAGACCGCTTCGCGCAGGGCGCGGTCGTCGGCATAGCTCAGAACGGCCTGCACCGCGGGCCCCTTGAGCGTCGCCAGGTATCCGTCCACGTCGTGCTGCTGGGCCATGCCGCGCAGCAGCGACCTCGCCGAGTCAGGCAGTCCGGCCAGTTCGGCCTCGGCGAGCGGACGGGTCCAGGCGTCGGTGGCATCCAGAACGGCCTCCTCGAAGCCGGTCGCCAGCTGCGAGAGTTCGCTCTGGATTGCCTTGAAGCGTTCCCGCGCCGGGCCTTCGAGCGCCACGCCGGAGAGCACGAAGCCGCGCAGGCTGTCCTCGACCAGGGCCTGCTGGGCGAGGTCGAGGCGCTCGAAGCCGGGCGCCTCGCGCAGCTGACGCACCGCTTCGTACAGGCCGCGATGCTGGCCGAGGTCGGTATGGAAATCGGTGAGCAGGGCGTCGGCCTCGGCATAGGCCTCGCGCAGGGCCGGTGAGTCCTTCACTCCGTGCAGGTGGGAGACCGGCGACCAGCTGCGGCCGACTGCGTCCTGCAGCCGCTCCAGCGGCGCCATCAGTCGGGCAAAGTCGCGCGCCTCCGGATTGTCGACCAGGGCGTCGACCCCGTCCCGCGCCGCCTCGATGCGCTGGCGGATGGCCGGCACCACGTGTTCCGGGCTGATCGCGGAGAAGGCCGGAAGACGGGCGTCGTCCAGCAGCGGGTTGGATGCGGATGCGGGGGTCTGGTTCATCAGCCCAAGGTAGGCCCGATGCGCGGAAAAACAAGGGCCGGCGCTACACTCTGGGTTAGGCCGGGGGTGGCCGCGGGAGGGCGGGATGCGCGCAGTGCGGGTGCTGGCAGAGCAGGCTTGCGCGACATGAGCAGCCGCGCCGAGACCATTCGCAGCCGGGTGCTGGCGGCGCTCGCCGATCAGCCGCTGTTCGCCGGAATGAGCGGCAGCGCGCTGTCCGCACTGGCTGATCTTGTCGAATGGTTCGCGCTTGGCGGCGGCCGCTTGCTGTTCGATCAGGGCGAGGACTCGGACGGCATGTACCTGCTGGTGCATGGCCGGCTCAGCGCCAGCCGCAAGCAGGCCGATGGCAGTTTGCGCACGCTGGGGACCATCGCCGCGGGCGAGACGGTGGGCGAAACCGGCCTGCTGGCCGGCGAGCCGCGCAATGCCCGGGTGGTCGCGCTGCGCGACTGTGAGCTGCTGTTCCTGCCGCGGCTGGGCTTCGAGCAGCTGGCCCGGGTCCATCCCGAGGCCATGCTGCGCCTGGTCCAGCTGGCGCTCAAGCGCAGCTATGGCAGTCGCGGCCAGAGCGAGCGATTGGCCTGCTTTGCCCTGCTCCCGGCACACGCCGGCTGGCCGCTGGACGGCTTCGCCCGTGACTTCATCGCCGCGCTCGGCAAGGTCGAACAGATCGAGCTGATCGATGCCGCCAAGGCGCTGGACAAGCCGCCGGCCTGGTTCGCCGAACGCGAGGCGGCGATGCAGCACCTGGTCTATCTGGGCAACGAGGACCCGGCCTGGCGTGAACGCTGCGTGCGGCAGAGCGACTGCGTCCTGCTGGTTGCCGACGCCAGTCGTCCGGCCCAGCTTTGCACGCCGCTGCCGCTGCCCTCGCGCGGCCCCGCGGTGCCAGTACACCTGGTGCTGCAGAACCCCAAGGGTGCATCGTTCGGCAGCACCGCGCCGTGGCTCGAGCGCCTGCCGCAGGGCCGCGCCCACCATCACGTCCGCGACGCCGATGATGTCGCGCGTCTGGTCCGCCGGCTGACCCGGCGCGCGGTCGGCCTGGTGCTGTCCGGCGGCGGTGCCCGCGGCTTTGCCCACCTCGGCGTGGTGCGCGCGCTGCGCGAGGCCGGCTGGGTGTTCGACTACGTCGGCGGCACCAGCATCGGCGCGATCATCGGCGCCGGCATCGCCTGCAACTGGGACGATGCCACCCTGCGCGAGGTCTACCACCGCGCCTTCGTCGCTTCCAATCCGCTCTCCGACTGGACCCTGCCCCTGGTGGCGCTGCGCTCCGGGCGCAGTGTGGTGCGCCGGCTGCGCGATGCGTTCGGAGGGCGTGAGATGGAGGACCTGCCGATTCCCTTCTTCTGCGTGTCCAGCGACCTGACCGAAGGCGCCTTGGCAGTCCACGAAAGCGGCCTGCTGTGGCGGGCGCTGCGCGCTTCCAGCGCCATACCCGGCGTGCTGCCACCGGTGTTCCGCGATGGCCGGGTGCTGGTCGATGGCGGCGTCATCGACAATCTGCCGGTCACCGACATGCGACAACGGGTATTCGGCCCGATCGTCGCCATCGATGTCGGCGGCGAGTACCGCCTGCCGGCGATGCTGGAAGAAGATCATCTGCCGCCCTGGTGGCAGCTCCTGCCCGAGCTGTTCGGCGCGCGCCGCCGGCCGCGTATCGGGCAGATCCTGCTGCGCTCGGGCATGGTCAACTCGGCGCTCGGAACCCAGCGCGCGCGCAAGCTGACCCGGCTGTTGCTCACCCCGCCGCTGGAGGGCATCGACCTTCTCGACTGGGATTCCTTCGAGCGTGCCGAAACGGCAGGTTATGAGTACGCGCTAGGCCAGCTGGACAGCGTCACTCCGCCGGGCCTGTAACCGCGGCTGAATCCGCTGCCCATCGATTGGCTGGAGATTCACCCGGAGCGGGCATGATCAGGCCTGCGCTCCGGGCAGTGCCTGCCGGTCACGCTGATCCGAAGGAACGATCCGCTGCGCTGGCGGTCGCAAGCAGCTTGGGCCCGCCGGACCCCACATCACCAAAGGATTCCCCGCATGTCGCAACCGATCCGCGTTCTGCTGCCGATGCTGCTGGTGCTCGGCGCACTCGCCGCCGTCGTCGCCGTGCTTGGCCAGCCCTTGCTGAATGCCTTCGCCGCCACGCCCTGGTTCAACGGGCTGATCGTTGCCGTGTTCGTGTTCGGCGTGCTGGTCAACCTGCGCGGCGTGCTGCGCCTGCAGGGCGAGGTGCGCTGGATCGAGGCCTTCCGACGTGCCAATCCGGAGCGCCCGCCGAGCGTGCAGCCGGTGCTGCTCTCGCCGATGGCCAAGCTTTTTACGCAGGGCGAGCGCAAGCCGATGTCGCTATCCACCGCTTCGATGCGCTCCTTGCTCGACAGCATCTACCTGCGCCTTGAAGAACAGCGTGACCTGTCGCGCTACCTGATCGGCCTGCTGATCTTCCTCGGCCTGCTGGGCACTTTCTGGGGCCTTTTGATGACCATCGCCTCGGTCGCCGAGATCATCGGCGGGCTGTCCGCCGGCAGCGATGCGCTGGCCATGTTCGACACCCTCAAGACCCGCCTGCGCGAGCCGCTTACCGGGATGGCGACAAGCTTTTCGACCTCGCTGTTCGGTCTTGCCGGCTCCCTGGTGCTCGGCCTGCTCGACCTGTTCGCCGGGCGCGCCTCCAACCGGTTCTATTCCGAACTGGAAGACTGGCTGTCCGGGATGACCCGGCTGTCCTCGGGCAGCAGCCTTGGCGGCGATGGCGAAACCTCGGTGCCGGCCTATGTGCAGGCCCTGCTGGAGCAGACTGCGGACGGCCTTGAGCGCATGCAGCGGGCGATCGTCGACAATGACCGCGAGCGCCGCGCCAACAACGAGCAACTGTCGGAACTGAACAGCCAGTTGGCGCGTCTTGCCGAGGCGCAGACCGAGCTGCGCGCGACCCTGCGCACCCTGGCCCAGCAGGAGGGCGGCATGGGCGAGGACCTGCGCTCCGAGTTCCGCCTGCTCTCGCGAACCATCGCCAACGCGCTCGACAGCAAGCGGGCGGGCTAGGCGGTGTCCAGTCTGGCTGCCCGCCGCCGCCGGCCGGTCGATTTCTGGCCGGGCTTCGTCGATGCGCTCAGCGCCCTGCTGATGGTGCTGGTGTTCCTGCTGATGGTGTTTACCGTCGGCCAGTTCGTGCTCAGCGATGCGCTCAGCGGTCGCGACAAGGCGCTGGAGCGGCTCAACGCCGAACTGGCCCAGCTCGCCGACGTGCTGTCGATGGAGCGCCAGGCCAAGGCCAGCGCACTGCAGAAGGTCGATGAGCTGTCGGCCTCCCTGCTGACCACGTCTTCCGAGCGCGACGCCCTGCGCCTGCGCCTTGACGAGACCGCGGCGGCGCTGACCCAGACCCAGGCCCAGCTGGAGTCCAGCCAGGGCGAGGCGGCCCGACTGGCCGCCGACATCGCCGCCCTTACCGCGCTCAAGCAGGAGCTTGAGGCCGAGATCGCCACCCGCCTTGCCGAGCTCGAGACCACTCGGGAAAAGCTGACCGTGCAGACCGAGCTGTCGGCGAAGTCGGCGGTACAGGTCGAACTGCTCAACCGGCAGATGGCTGCCCTGCGCCAGCAGCTCGACGAGATCAGCGCGGCCCTGGCCCTGCAGCGCGCGGCCACCGAGAGCAAGGACCGGCAGATCGAGGACCTCGGTCGGCAGCTGAACCTGGCCCTGGCCAACAAGGTCAACGAGCTGGCCCGCTACCGCTCCGACTTCTTCGGCAAGCTGCGCGAGATCCTCGGCAACCGCGACGATATCCAGATCGTCGGCGACCGCTTCGTGGTGCCCTCGGAGCTGCTGTTTCCGTCGGCCTCCGACGAGCTGCAGCCGGCCGGCAAGGTTCAACTCGACCAGCTCGCGCAAACCTTGCGTGAAGTGACCGCGGAGATTCCTTCGAGCATCGACTGGGTGCTGCGCATCGACGGCCACACCGATCGCCGACCGATCAACACCGCTCGTTTCCCCAGCAACTGGGAACTTTCTTCGGCTCGGGCGATCGCAATCGTCAAGTATCTGGTCACTGCAGGCATCCCCGCCAAGCATCTTGCCGCCAACGGCTTTGGCCAGTTCCAGCCGCTCGACGATGGCGACAGCGAGGCAGCGCTAGCGCGCAACCGGCGGATCGAGATCCAGCTGACCAATCGATGAGCCTGCATCCAGCCAGGGCTGGCGAACGGAGGACACCGCTATGAGCCTGTTTGCCACCTGTGTGCTGAGTCTGTCCATCCTGCTGGTTGCGCTGAACCTGAACTACTCGCTGCTTGCCCTGCTGGTGCACCGGCTGCGCGAAGGGCACTGGCCGCTGGCCCTGCCGCTGGGGATCCCGGCGCTGGGAACGCTGTGCATCATCCTTGCCTGGTGGAGCCTGCCGCCCAGCCATGACGCCCACAGCCTGCTCCTGCTGCTGCTCTTGCTCGACAGCGGTGGGCCGCTGGCTTGGCTGTTCGCCCTGGGCCTGCGCCGCCGCCAGCGCCGCGTTGCCCGGCAGCCTGCCACCTTGCAGGGACGTACGATCGGCTGAGCCCCCGTCGTTTAACATGAACGAAATCTGAACCGGCTAGACTCCGCGACGCGTCGGGGGCAGGGCCGTGCTGGCCCGCGCCTTGGGAGCCGACGTCGCGACGCTGCGATCAGCGCTGCTTGTCCAACTCGGGGGTTTGCATGTTGCAGCGAGTATCCGGCGCCGGCCGCGGCCTGGCCCTGGCCGGTCTGGCCTGTTTCGCCCACGGCGTCCACGCCGACGTCTTCATCAACGAGTTCCACTACGACAACCTCAACACCGACAGTGGTGAACGGGTCGAGGTCATCGCACCGGCGGGAACCTCGCTGGCTGGCTGGTCGATAGTGCTCTACAACGGCAGCGACGGCCGCCGCTACGCCACCTTGTCGCTGTCCGGCACGGTGGCCAACCAGTGCGGCGGACACGGCACCGCTGTGGTCAATGCCGCCGGTATGCAGAATGGCGGCCCTGATGGCCTGGCTCTTGTCAACGCCGCGGGCGGCGTGGTGCAGTTCCTGTCCTACGAGGGTCGCTTCACCGCAAGCGACGGGCCGGCAGCCGGGCAGACCAGCCAGGACGTCGGCGTCGCCGAGACCAGCAGCACTCCGGTCGGCCACTCGCTGCGCCTGAGCGGCAGCGGCATCAGCGCCAGCAGTTTCGCCTGGCAGGCGCCAGCGGCCAGCAGCTTCGGCGCCTGCAATCCAGGTCAGACGCTGACCGGCGGCGGCGGCGGCGGCGGCGGAAGCAGCGCGCTCAGCCGCGGCGTGCCGATCAATGGCCTGGCGGCGAGCACCGGCCAGTCGCTTTTGTACAGCATCGAGGTGCCGGCAGGGGCGAGCAACCTGCAGGTCGACAGCAGCGGCGGCAGTGGTGATGCAGATCTCTACCTGCGCTATGCCAGCGCCCCGACCACCAGCAGCTACAGCTGCCGGCCTTATCTCTCCGGCAACACCGAGCGTTGCAACGTCGCCAGCCCGCAGCCCGGCACTTGGCACATCATGCTGCGCGCCTACACCAGTTTCAGCGGCGTCAGTATGCTGGCCGACTACACGCCGGCCTCCGACGGCGGCGGGAGCGTTCCTGGCGGCTACTACGCGGGAGTCAGCACCAGCAGCGCCAGCGCCCTCCGAGGCAGCCTGCATCCGGTGATCGACGACCACAGCAAGATCCCGTACACCGCGAGCACCACCGACAGCTGGGACGTGCTCGAGTTCGCCGATGAGGACCCGCTGAATCCCTCCCGCATCCTCGATATTTACAAGAACGTCTCGTACGCCAAGGCGGGCGGCGGCAACAGCTTCTACAACCGCGAGCACAGCTGGCCGAAGTCGCTCGGTTTCCCTACCGACGGCCCGGCCAACTATCCGTACACCGACCTGCACATGCTGATGCTCAGCGAGATCAACTACAACGCCTCGCGCGGCAACCTGCCGTTCGGCAACTGCACGGCCAGCTGCACCGAGTTCCCGACCCAGGCGCATGCCGGCGCGGGCGGCGGCAGTGGCGTCTTCCCGGGCAACTCGAACTGGAGCAACGGCACGATCTGGCAGGTCTGGCGCAAGCTCAAGGGCAATGTGGCTCGCGCCATGTTCTACATGGACCTGCGCTACGAGGGCGGCACTCATGGCGCCTCGGCCGCGACCGAGCCCGACCTGCGTCTGACCGACAACCTGTCCCTGGTCACCACCTCCAATGGCAACGCAAGCGTCGCCTACATGGGCAGCCTGTCGGTGCTGCTGCAGTGGCACGCCGACGACCCCGTCGACGCCGCCGAACGATTGCGCAACGACGCCGTGTACAGCTACCAGGGCAACCGCAATCCCTTCGTCGATCACCCTGAGTGGGTGGCTTGCGTCTACCAGAACATCTGCAACTAGGGTCCTGTCCCGGAAGTATGTTGTTGAAGTCGCGACGCGGATGCGTCGTCGAGGCA
>CAYGMG010000046.1:13450-26911 GCA_964350895.1 uncultured Lysobacter sp. | reverse complement strand
GGCCGCAGTCAGTGGCAAGCCTGTAGTGCTGCGGTCGCGGATACGATCCGCTCCCGCAACAGCTCGCCGGATTGCCCTGCGAACGGCAGCATTGCGCCCCGACCGGCGCTCAGGCCCGTAGCCCGCTGCCCTACATGCGCACCAGGTCGAGCGCCGAGCCGTCGGCGAGGCGGAGGTCGAGTGCGTTTTCGATCTCGTCGATGCGGCCGATGCGGCCGCACAGCGCGTTCGCGCGCTTCTCCAGGCCCTTTCCGCGGGCTTCCATGGCGACTTCCAGCTCCTTGCCCATGGCCTCGGCGCGGCGCTCGAAGTCCTTGGCTGCGGCTTCGTCGCCGCTCAGCGCGGCGCTGATTGCCAGTGCAGCGACCTTGCCGGCGATCTGCGGGGTGAGCCGTTCAACCAGGGCCTCGATGTCCTGCTCGAGCGCTGTCTCGTCGAGCCGTCCGTCGTTCATCCTTGCCTCGATCACCTTGCCGAACTCGCTGCGCGCAGATTCGATCTCCTCGACCAGGGCCGGGTCATTGCCACCCAGTCCAGCGGCGACATGGGTCAGCGCATCGAGTGCCATGTTCATGCCTTCCTCGGCGATGATGCGTATCTCGGGCATCAGTGCGGCGACTTCGGCCTCGATCCTGCGCACGCGCTGCCGATCATCATCGCCAAGGTCCTGTTCGACGCCATCCAGCCACAGGCGGCCGTCCTGCATCCGTACTTCTCGCGGCTCGCCCGACTTGCGCTTGAGAACGACGCTGCCGGCGCTGACCTGCAGGCCGAAATCCGAGCGCACCTTGCACTCGTCGAAGTCGAGGCGGGTGCCGGCGTCCACCGGGGCGGCGCAGGCAAGAGCAAGGCAGGCGGCAAGTGCAAGGCGGGTCATGGCGGGTCCTTGTGGGGGGGGCAGGTGCCGAGTCTGCGCCACCGCGCCGGCCGGGCCATGTGCCGTTGGCTAGGGTGCAGGAGGTCATGGGTGGGAGCGGCGGCAAGCCCGGATGACTTCCGGCACTGCGCGCTGGCGCACGGATACGGTGATCCTTGATGCCCCCGCCGCTGGCAGCCCCTTATACTGTCCGCTTTGCCCGCACGCCGCGGCAGCAGGAGCCGATCAGGTCATGAGCATGGACTTCGACATCGCCCGCCACACCATGGTGGAACAGCAGATCCGCCCCTGGGAAGTCATCGACCCCCTGGTGCTGGAGGCGTTCTCCAAGGTGCGCCGCGAGGATTTCGTGCCGCCGCGACAGCGCCGCCTGGCTTTCACCGATGTGGCATTGCCGCTTGAGCACGGTGAATTCATGTTCAAGCCGGTGGTAGAAGGCCGCTTGCTGCAGGCGTTGGAACTGGCGCCCGAACACGAGGTGCTGGAGATCGGCACCGGCACCGGCTACCTCACCGCCTGTCTTGCCTACATCGCCCGCGCGGTCACCAGCATCGACCTGCATGAGGACTTTGTCTCGCGGGCGCGCGGCCGGGTCGAGAACCTTGGCTTTTCCTGCGCCCGTATCGAGCGCGCCGATGCCTTCGAGTTCGGACCTGGCCGGCAGTTCGACTCGGTCCTGGTCGGCGGCGCGGTCTCCGAGCTGCCCACCGGCTTCCGCGATTGGGTGCGGGTGGGTGGTCGGATTGTCGTCGTGCGCGGCCAGTCGCCGGTCCAGGAGGCGGTTGCCCTGACTCGGCTGTCCGATGACGCCTGGCGCGAGGAAAGCCTGTTCGAAACCGATATTCCCTACCTGCACGGTGCCGAGCCTCGCGCCCGCTTCGTGCTCTGACGGACGCGCCTGCCCGCGGGGCAGCGCGACGCCGTCTTCGCCCGAGCTGGTGCAGTGTTGCGCCCGTCCGGCCGGCTACACCGCCCTGATCCCGCCATTCAGAACCAGACCAAGGAAGCCGCAATGACTGCCGCCCCCCGACTTCGCCCTCTCGCCATCGCTTTGTTGCTGGGCGCTGCCAGCCACGTCGGCGCCGCCGATCTGATGCAGGCCTACGAGCTTGCCCGCAGCAGTGATCCACAGCTGGCCGCCGCCGAGGCGCGCAGTCTGGCGTCCGGCGAGGGCGTCACCCAGGCGCGCGCTGCCCTGCTGCCGCAGATCGGCGGCTCGGTCAGCCTGACCGATTCCGACGGCACCAGCACCCGCATCGGCGAGCGGCCGAATCCGGATGGCTCGGTCAGCTTCGGACCTGCCAGCGGTTTCAGCGATACCCGTTCGCGGCAGTACAATATCCGCCTTGACCAGTCGATCTACGACCACGCCGACTACACCCGGCTGAAAGCCAGCCGCGCCAGCGCAAATCGCGCCACGGCCGACTACGAGACGGCCAGCCAGGCCTTGGCGCTGCGGGTCAGCGAGAACTACTTCAACGTGCTGACCGCGATCGACGGGCTGGTCTTTGCCCGTGCCGAGCGGCGCGCGGTCAAGCGCCAGCTGGATCAGGCCGAGCAGCGTTTCGAGGTCGGCCTGACCGCGATCACCGACGTGCATGAAGCGCGGGCGCGCTACGACAGCGCGCGGGCCGCCGCGATTGCCGCCGAGAACCGCCTCGACGATAGCCGCGAGCTGCTGGCCGAGATCACCGGCCAGTATCTCGACGGCCTCCGCGGCTTGGGCGATGCCTTCAGCCCGGCGATGCCCGAGCCGGTTGACGCCACCGAGTGGGTGCAGACCGCTCTGGCCAACAGCCCCTCCCTGCTGTCTGCCGAGCTGGCACTGATGGTCGCCAATCACGACATCGCCACCGCGCGCTCCGGCCACCTGCCCACGCTTTCCGGCTTCGTCAGTCGCGGCGACGGCACGACCTGGGGCAACAGCGGCTCCAATGACGTCAGCTTTCCGGCCAACAGCAGCAATCTGGGCACCACCATCGGGGTCACCCTGACCGTACCGATCTACGCTGGCGGCGCCACCCAGTCGCGGGTGCGGCAGTCGATCCACACCCGCGATGCCGCCGAAGACCAGTTCGAGCAGGAGCGTCGTGCGGTCACCCGGACCACTCGCAACGCTTTCCGTGCCTTGCAGGCGGGCATGAGCGAGATCGGCGCGCGCGAGCAGGCCCTGGTGTCGGCGCGCTCGGCCCTTGAGGCCACCGAGGCCGGATTCGAGGTCGGCACGCGGACCATCGTCGACGTGCTGCTCAGCCAGCAGCTGTTGTTCCAGGCGCAGCGCAACTTCTCCGAGTCGCGGCACAACTTCCTGGTCAACACCTTGCGCCTCAAGCAGGCCGCGGGCGTGGTCGGGGTGGCTGACGTCAAGTCGGTCAATACCTTGCTGATCACCGATGCCGAAGCGGCCCTGGTCGAAGCCGAGGGCGAGGGCAGCGAAGGCTGATCCAGCCGTTCCAGCGAGAATCCAAGGGGCCCTCCGGGGCCCTTTGTCTTTTCTTGGCAAACGCTTGTTTGCCGTGCTGTTCACCCCCTTTGTCGTAATCTTCAGTCGCTGTTCTGCGCAGCTCTACCCCAAAGGAGACGCTGATGAAGAAGCGATACGTTTTCACCCTTGCCGGCCTTGAACAGGCTGTTCCCGCGGTGGCTGAGGCGCGCCTGGAGGGTCTTGGCGAGGAGGCCATCGCCCTGGTTGCCCGGCGCGACATCCAGCTGCAGCAGATTCCCGACGACCTGAAGGATTCGACGCCGATGGACTTCGTCCCAGCTGCCCTGCGCGGCGCCGCCGGTGGCGGCAGCATCGGTCTGCTTGCAGGCCTTGTAGCGAGCGCGGTGCCCAGCGCTGGCGTGACCTTGGCTGGCGCTGCGCTGATTGGCGTGGCCGGTGCCGCGGTCGGCAGCTGGAGCTCGGCCCTGATCGGCGCCGCGGTGCCCAATGAGGTCCAGCGCGTGTTCGAGGAGCGCATCGCCCGCGGCGAGATCCTGCTGGTGCTGGACGCCGAGGAAGATCTGCTCGCCAAGCTTGAACCCCGGCTGCAGCGCGCGGGCGCGCAGAAGGTGGATTACGAGGCGGCCTCGTCGTTATCCTGAGGCCCGTGATGGGCAAGCGCGAAGCATCCCGATTCGCCACGCCGCCGGTGAGCAAGACGCCCGGCGGAGCGCTGCGTCGCGTGGGCGTCGAGATCGAGTACGCCGGCGTGCCGATCGAGCAGGCCGCCGAGGCCATCGCAAAACTGCTTGATGCGCGAATCGACGCGAGCAACCCGTTCTGCCTGCTGCTGGAATCCGAGTCGCTCGGCGAGTTTCGGCTGGAGGTCGATGCCCGGGTGCTCAAGGAGCGCCGCTACCTCGACTACCTCAAAGACCTCGGCGTCGACGCCAGCGCCTCCGAGCTGCGCGGCTGGCTGGAAGGCGCGGTGCGCTCGGCGGTGTCGGTGCTGGTGCCGCATGAGCTGGTGACCCCGCCCTTGCCGCTCGAGGCGCTGCCCGTGGTCGAAGAGCTGCGCGAAACGCTTCGCGTGGTCGAAGCACGCGGCACTGGCGACTCCGTGCTGTACGGGTTCGGCCTGCATCTGAACCCCGAGCTTCCCAGCCATGAAGCCGATGACCTGGTCGCCCACCTGCGCGCTTTCGTGCTGCTGCGTGAGTGGATCATCGAACACTCCGGACTCGACTGGTCGCGGCGTCTGGGTCCCCACGTGCGTCCCTGGCCGGAAGCTTGGATCAAGCCGCTGATGGAGCCCGACTACGCGCCAACGCGCGGCGAGTTGGCTGAGGACTATGTGCGCCTGGTGGGCTCGCGCAATCACGAACTGGACATGCTGCCGGCCCTGGTCCACCTGGAGGGTGACGAACTGCGCGAGCAAGTCGACGAGCCGGAGCTGGTGCAAGGCCGTCCGACCTTCCATTTCCGCCTGCCGGACTGCCAGATCGGCGATCCCGGCTGGCGCGTGGCGGATGCCTGGAACGCCTGGGTCGAGGTCGAGCGGCTTGCCGCTGACAAAGAGCGTCTGCAGACCCTGATCGAGGACTGGCGCAAGACCCAGGCCCGCTGGCTGGCTGGTCTGACCGGGGACTGGCGTCGACATATCGAAGCGCATATGGCGGCCCGCGATGAGTGATCTGCTGACGCGGCCGCTGAGCGTGCTGGTCAGCGGTCCGGACCGGGGCGGCACGCTGGCCTGGTGGGCCGCTGCCCTGGCAATCCGCCGCGCTGGTGGGCGTCCGTTGCGCTTTCGGCCACGCGACGGAGGCCGGCTGCCCGAGTTCGATGCCCTGCTGATCGGCGGCGGCGCGGACGTCGATCCCAGCCACTATGGCGAAGGCCTGTGGGACGGCGCGCCGGCCGAGCCCGGGCGCAGCGGTCTGCTGGCAACCCTGATTGCGCCCTTGCTGTTTCTGCTGCGGCTACTGCTCAGCACCCGCCAGTACCAGCGCGGCGACATGGCCCGCGACGTGCTGGAGCTGCAGCTGATCGAGACCGCGCGGCGGCGCAGGCTGCCGGTGTTGGGAATCTGCCGCGGCGCCCAGCTGATCAACATTGCCGCCGGCGGCAGCCTGCATCAGGACCTGTCCGGCTTTTATCGCGAGTCGCCGGCGCTGTGGACACTACGCCCGCTGCGCGAGATCGAGGTCGAGCCGGGCTCGCGGCTGGCCGAGGCGCTGGGCAGCGAGCGGCTATGCGTCAATGCCCTACATCGGCAGGCCGTGGATCGGCTGGGCGATGGGCTCAGGGTGGTCGCCCGCGAGTCCCGGGGCATGACCCAGGCGATCGAGGCCGAGGGCCCGCGCTGGGTGGTAGGGGTGCAGTGGCACCCCGAATATCTGCCCTGGCGGGATGATCAGCAGGCCCTGTTCCGGCGCCTGCTGCGGGCGGCGCGGGTGCGCCGCCGGGCAAGCGCCGCGCGCGCGGTGGGCTCGGCCGCTCAGGCCAGATAGCCACCGTCGGCGGTGAAGGTCGCGCCGTTGACATAGCTGGCCGCCGGGGAGAGCAGGAACAGCACCAGCGGGGCGATCTCCTCGGGCTGCGCGACGCGGCCTAGCGGAATCAGCTTGAGCATCATGTCGAGAATCTTCGGGTTGCCGGTCAGCGCGGAGGCGAACTTGGTGTCGGTCAGGCCCGGCAGCACGGTATTCACTCGGATGCCATGCGGGGCCAACTCCTTGGCGAAGCCTTCCGACATGTTGGCGATGCCGGCCTTGGTCATCGAGTAGATCAGCTGGCCCGGCGCTGCGCGGCGCGCATTTACCGAAGCCACGTTGACGATGGCGCCGCCCTTGTCCTTCATCCGCCGCGCTGCCTGCACCGTGGTCCAGAAGTAGCCGCGCAGATTGACCTCGACGGTCTTCTCGTAGGCGGCCAGGTCCATGTCGATGGCCGGTCCGAAATACGGATTGGCCGCCGCGTTGTTGACCAGCAGTTCCGGGCTGGCATCGCGCGCCTCGAGATGGGCGAACACGCCTTCGATCGACTCCGGCTCACCGACGTGCATGGCCATCGCCTCGGCGCTGCCGCCGTCGGCGCGGATGGCGTCGGCTACGGCCTGGCAGCCGTCCTTGCGCCGGCTGGTGCAGATCACGTGGGCGCCGTGCGCCGCCAGCAGGCGGGCGATCGACTCGCCGATGCCGCGCGAGGCGCCGCTGACAAGGGCGGTACGGCCGGACAGATCAAACAGGGTATCGGACATGCGGGGGCTTCTCCTTCGGGCTGCTATTCTCGCGAGCCTAACCGAAACGCAGGGGCCAGGGATGACGCAGCGACGGGTATTGATCACGGGTGCCGGCTCCGGCCTTGGCAAGGCATTGGCCGAGCGCCACGCGCGCGCTGGCGACCGTGTCGCCTGTGTCGACCTCGATGGCGGGCGGGCCGAGGCGACCTGCAGCGCGCTGCCAGGCGAAGGCCATGCCGCGTTCACCGCCGACGTCGCCAGCGATGCCTCGATGGAGGCTCTGCGCGACAGCGTGATCGCCGCCTGGGGCGGGGTCGACGTGCTCTACAACAATGCCGGCATCGCCAGCGGCGGTGCGATGGTGAGCACCGACATGGCCGAGTGGCGCAAGCTGACCGAGGTCAACGTGTTCGGTGTGGTCCGCGGCTGCCTTGCCTTCCTGCCCGGCATGCTCGAGCGTGGTCACGGCCAGATCCTCAACACTGCCAGTTTCGCTGGGCTTGCCGGGGCGCCGAACATCATGAGCTACGGCGTCTCCAAGGCCAGCGTCGTGGCCCTGTCCGAACAGCTCCGCGCCGAGGTCGAGGACCAGGGCGTCAAGGTCTCGGTGATCTGCCCTGCTTTCTTCCGCACCAACCTGCTGGAGAGCTGGCAGGGCGATCCGCGGATGAAGAAGTTCGGCGAGAAGATGATGAACACCTCGGTCGATACCCTCGACAGCGTGGCCGACGCCGTGTTTGCCGCTGCCCGCCGCGGTGAATTCCTGATCCTGCCCACCCGTCGTGAGCCGATGCGCTGGCGGCTCAAGCGCTGGCTGCCCGAGCTTTACTTCCGCAAGCTCAAGGCGCTGGCCAACCAGGTCAAGGGGAAGCCCTGATGACGCTGCGCTTCCCACGCCTTGCCATGCTGTCCGTCCTGCTGCTTGCCATGAGTATTTCCGCTGTGAGCCTTGCCCAGTCCGCGCTGACCCTTGAAGCCATCACCGGCGACCGTTCGCTGTCCGGTCCGACCTTGCTGCAGCCGGCGATCTCTCCAGACGGCAAGCAGATCAGCTTTCTGCGCGGCCGCGATGAGGACCGCAACCGCCTCGACCTCTGGGCCCACGACATTGCCAGCGGCAAGGCGCGCCTGCTGGTCGATTCGGACCTGCTCGGCGGCGGCAATGAGGCGCTGTCGGACGAGGAGAAGGCGCGCCGCGAGCGCCAGCGCATCGCCGCGCTGAGCGGCATCGTCAGCTATCAATGGGGTGCGGATTCGCAGACCCTGCTGTTCCCGCTCGGCGGCGAGCTGTATCTGTACGACCTGCGCGCCAAGCCGGCCAAGGCGGTGCGCAAGCTGACCTCGGGCGAGGGCTTCGCCACCGACCCCAAGCTCTCGCCCAAAGGGCGCTATGCCAGCTTCATTCGCGCTCGCAATCTATGGGTGGTGGACATCGCCAGCGGCCGCGAACGGCAACTGACCTTCGACGGCTCGGCCACCATCGGCAACGGCGTCGCCGAATTCGTCGCCGACGAGGAAATGGATCGCCACACCGGCTACTGGTGGGCGCCGGACGACTCCGCCATCGCCTATGCCCGCATCGACGAAAGCCCGGTGCCGATCCAGAAGCGTCACGAGGTCTACGCCGACCGCACCGAGGTGATCGAGCAGCGCTATCCGGCGGCTGGCGATCCGAACGTCCTGGTGAAACTCGGCGTGGTGCGTCCGGACGATCCGTCCGCGCAGCCCGCCACGCGCTGGATCGACCTCGGCGCCGAGACCGACATCTATCTGGCCAGGGTCGACTGGAAGGATGCGGGCACGCTCAGCTTCCAGCGCCAAAGCCGCGACCAGCGCCGCCTCGACCTGATTGCCGTCGATCTGGGCAGCGGCACGCAGCGCACCTTGCTGACCGAAACCAGCGACAGCTGGATCGAACTGCACAACGGTCTGCGCTTTCTGGACGACGGCAGCCTGCTCTGGCTGAGCGAGCGCTCCGGCTATCAGCATCTCTATCGGATTGCCGCCGACGGCAGCGCCACGGCACTCACCGAAGGTCCGTGGATGGTCGAGGACGTGCTTGGCCTCGACGAGGCCGGCGGACAGGTGTTCTTCAGCGCGACCCGCGAGTCGGCAATGGAGCGGCATGTCTATGCAATGCCGCTGGCCGGCGGCGCGCCGACCCGGCTCAGCGAGGGGCCGGGCTGGCACGACGCACGTTTTGCCGGCGATGCGTCGGTCTATGTCGACACCTACTCCAGCCCCGAGCAGCCGCCCATGGTCAGTCTGCATCGCGCCGACGGAGCGCGGCTTGCGGTGCTGCTAGAGAATGATCTGCAGGCAGCGGGTCACCCCTATGCGCCGTATCTGAAGGCGCATCGGCCGATCGAGTTCGGCAGCCTGGAGGCCGACGACGGCACCCCGCTGCACTACAGCCTGATTCGTCCGCCGGGTTTTGATCCCGGCAAGCGCTACCCGGTGGTGATGTGGGTATACGGCGGGCCGGCGACCCAGACCGTGACCCGCGCCTGGTCAACCCGCGGCGATGCCTGGTTCAACCAGTACCTTGCCCAGCAGGGTTATATCGTGTTCTCGCTCGACAATCGCGGCACCCCGCGACGTGGCGTGCGCTTCGGCCGTGAGCTGTTCCGCCAGCAGGGCAGGGTGGAAGTCGAAGACCAGCAGCGCGCGGTGGCTTGGCTGAGCGAACAGTCCTTCGTCGACGGCCAGCGGATCGGCGTGCATGGCTGGTCGAACGGCGGCTACATGACCCTGATGCTGCTGTCCCAGGCGCCGGACGACTTCCGCTGCGGCATCGCCGGTGCGCCGGTGGCCGACTGGGCGCTGTATGACACTCACTACACCGAGCGCTACATGGATCACCCGCAGCGCAATCCGGAGGGCTACCGGCTGAGCCGGGTGTCTGAACATATCGATGGTCTGCGCGATGATGCCCTGCTGCTGATCCACGGCATGGCCGACGACAACGTGCTGTTCAGCAACGCCACCGCAGTCATGGCCGACCTGCAGAAGCGCGGCCGGCGTTTTGCGCTGATGACTTACCCGGGCGCCAAGCACGGACTGCGTGGGGCCGACCTGCTGCATCGCTACCGGATCAGCGAGCAGTTCTTCGCCCGCTGCCTCGGCGGCGCTGCGGACTGAGCCGGCCCGCACGGCGTGGAAACCTCGACGGAACTCCTGCTCTGGCAGTGGAGCAGCGCTGTCCAGATATCCTCGACCCTGCTGATCGCGCTGTTTTTCCTCGTTTATGGGCGCTCGGCCGAACGCCCCGAGCTGCGCTGGTGGGTGGCCGCCTGGCTGGCCAACGGCGCCGCGCTCAGCGTCACCTGGGCGTTCTGGATCTTTGCGCCGAGCGGGATCGCACTGCCACTGTTGCTGGCGGTCTACTTCGCCTGCAAGTCCTCGTTCGTTGCTCTGATCCTGCTCGGCGTGGTGGCGCTTCACCGGCCCGAACAGGCCCAGCGACTGCTGCGCCCGGTGATCGGCGCGGTGGCTGGGTTCTCCCTGCTGGGCGCGCTGTTTATTTCCAATATCAATGTGATCGGAGTGCTCCAGGCATCGATTATCGCCCTCGTGCTCGGCGCTGCGGCGCGTGAATGCCTGCGCCATCCCGGCGCTGGTCTTGGCTGGCTGGCCCTGGGCTGCGCGATGCGCGGACTGCTTGGTGTTGCCGAGACAGCGGGCTATGCCTATCGACTGCTGGTTCCGCCTGCCGACATCCCGGAAGCGGTCGGCGTCTTCCTCGCCGCGCATTCGTCCTTCGATACCGGTGCCGAGTGGGTCATCGCCTTGGGCTGCGTGCTGGCGATCACCCATCGGGTGCACCGCGAGGTCGTGCTAAGCCACGCCGAGCTGGGTCGCGCCCACGAGGCCCTGCGCGAGGTCGCCGAGCGCGATCCGCTGACTGGCCTGTACAACCGGCGCATGCTCAAACCGCTGCTTGAGCGGCTGCGCGATCAGGATGTCGAGCTGCTGTTCCTGGACCTCGACGACTTTAAGCGAATCAACGACAGCCTCGGCCATGAGGTCGGCGATGCCTGCCTGCTGCGCTTCGCCGAAGCCCTGCGCCGGCACTTCGCCGACGCCCATGCCCGTATTCGCTTCGCTGGCGATGAGTTCATCGTCATTGCGCCGCCCGGAGTGGCGGACGACGCCATCGCTGCGCTGCGCGAGGACCTCGCCCACGCCGCGCACACGCTGCCGCCCCTGAGCGCCAGCGTCGGCCGCGCCCCCATGCCTGTCGGCGGCTCGTTCCAGCAGGCGCTGCGCGATGCCGATCTCGCCATGTATCGCGAAAAGGCCGCGCGCCCGGACCGGCGTCAGGCCTGAGCGGACGCGAGCAGTTGCGGCAGCACTTCGCGGAAGAATTCGTGGTGCTGGGTGAAGGTAGGTGTCAGTTGGAAGTAGGCCTCGGCGTCGACGAAACGGTGCTCGGAGACCTCGGATGGCTCGGCCTGCAGCTCGCCGCCCAGGCGCTGGGTCAGCCACCAGCCAATCCGCAATGGCCCGCCGTCGACCTCGGCCATGCAGTGCCAGATCTCGCAATCGGCCCGCACCACGAGGCCCAGCTCCTCGCTGGCCTCGCGCTGCACCGCCTCGGCCGCGCTTTCGCCGGCTTCGATCCACCCGGTGGGCGGTGACCAGAATCCCGGTCGCCGGACGCCCGCGGCGCGGCGGATAACCAGCATCCGACCCGCCTCCAGCAGGACGATGGCGATCGCGTGGCGCAGGATGGCGGGATTTGCCTGCCGCCCCGGATTCATCGGCATCCCCGCATGGCTACGCGGGGGGACCTGGCGAACTCGAACACTGGTGCCGCGCTACAGCACGTCGAACGGGTAAGCCCCGCGGGCCAGCAGGGCGCCGGCCAGGGTGTCCAGCCCGTAGTCCTCATTGCGCTCCATGCCCTTCACGCAGCGGAACATGCGCCGCCGCGCCTGGGCGGTGAACAGCTCGACTATGGCGATGGCTTCGCCGGCGCCATCGGCATTCGACTTGACCAGGGTGTCTGCCCGCGACAGCGCGCACAGCCCAACAAAAAGATCCATCGACAGCTCGCCGATGCGCTTGAGCACGAACTGCTGCTCGGTGATCCCGCGACCGTGCTTGCGGAGCGCTTCATCGGAAACCCTGGCCAGTTCGTTGGCGTACTTCTCGTAGACCTTGGCACAGGCCGACAGGCGCGGCGGCAGCTGGCGCAGGATGCGGTCGGCGCCAAGGCCCGTGCTGTGGCTGAGCCGGCGCTGCGCATAGCCCGAGAGCACGCCGAAACCCTTGATCGGGTCATTGAAGATCGCCCCGACCGCGGTCTTCAGCTCGCCCAGCTGGGCGCCGACATCCTTCAGTCCGGACAGCGCAACGTACAGGCGCAGGATCTCGTTGGTGCCCTCGAAGATCGACAGGATCCGCGAGTCGCGGACCACCTTCTCGTACGGGTACTCCTTCATGTAGCCATTTCCGGCGGCGATCTGCAGCGCCTCATGCGCGCAGCGCTGGATCGCCTCGGAGGCGAACACCTTGCTGATCGCCGCTTCCAGCGAGTAATCCTCGACGCCGGAGTCGATGTAGTGGGCGACCATGAACACCGTGCTCTCGGCGCAGAAGCAGTCCACCGCCATTTGCGCCAGCTTCTCGCGGACCAGGCCGAACTCGGCGATCGGTTTGCCGAACTGCTTGCGGTCCTGGGCCTGGGCGGTGGCCAGCCGGATCAGGTTCTTCATCGCCCCGACCGCGCCGCCGCCAAGGCCTGTGCGGCCGTTGTTGAGGATCGACATGGCGACCTTGAAGCCCTTGCCTTCCTCACCGAGCAGGTTCTCCGCCGGCACCCGTACATCGGTGAAACTCACCGTGGTGGTGCTGTTGGAGCGGATGCCCATCTTGTGCTCGTGCGGGCCGTGCTCGACGCCGGGCCAGTCGGCTTCGACCATGAAGGCGCTCATCTTTCCGCCCTCCACGTCGGTTCGCGCAAACACGGTGTAGAAGCCGGCAATGCCGCCGTTGGTGATCCAGATCTTCTCGCCATTGAGCAGCCAGCTGCCGTCGGCCTGCTTCTCGGCCTTGGTCCGGATCGACGCGGCATCCGAGCCGGCACCCGACTCGGTCAGGCAGAAGGCAGCGATGAGCTCGCCAGTGGCAAGTCGTGGCAGGTAGCGGGCCTTCTGCTCGTCGCTGCCCCAAAGCAGCAGGCCCTTCATGCCGATCGAAGAGTGCGCGCCGATGGTCAGCGATACCGAGCTGTCGTGGCCTGAGGTTTGTCCCAGCACCCGGGCGTACGCGGCATTGCTCAGCTCCAGCCCGCCATGCTCCTCGGGAATGATCAATCCGAACAGACCCATGTCGCGCAGGCCCTGGATAAAGGACTCCGGCTGCTCGCCGTGCTCGTCCCACTCGTTGAGCTGCTTCTTGTGGGCATCCAGAAAGTCATCGATCGCGTCGACCATGGCGCCGAGCATCTCGCGATCGCGGTCACGCATGGCCGGGTAGGGGAACAGGTTCTCCTCGAAGATGTCGCCGAAGAACAGCTGTTTGGCGGCGCTGCGGTCGCGGCGCAGGGTGGAGGCCGGATTCGACTCGTTCATGGCGCGGCTCCTCGGGCAGGTCGATGGGCCCGATTGTGGCACCGTCTGCGCCATGGCGCAGTCAGCGCTTCGAGCCATCCGTATACGTCTCGCCCCTTGACGAAATGCGCCGTCGCCGCTTTAATGCGCGTCTTCACCGCGGCCGTTCGGCCCGCGGCTTCTGGCCAGGTAGCTCAGTTGGTAGAGCAGGGGATTGAAAATCCCCGTGTCGGGGGTTCGATTCCCTCCCTGGCCACCATTCCTCGCGCTTTGATGGCTTCCCGCATAGTGTCGGTCGCGGCAGCGTGCGGAATCTCACCCCCTTCGGGTGCTGCGCGACGCATCCCTGCGCCGCGTCCTC
>CAYGMG010000046.1:0-13350 GCA_964350895.1 uncultured Lysobacter sp. | reverse complement strand
CGCTCGCGACGTTTGCTCCTGCAAACGTATCGATTCCCTCCCTGGCCACCATCCCCTGATTCACGATGGCCTCCGCGATGTCGCGTTCCAGGCGTCGTGGGCATCGCACCCCCGAGTCGGGTGCTGCGCGGCGCATCCCTGCGCCGCGTCCTGCGGACTCGCTGCGCTCGCGACGTTCGCTCCTGCAAACGTATCGATTCCCTCCTTGGCCACCACTCCCTGCGTGTCGAGGCTTCCCGAGATCGATTGGCGGTCTTGGCGTCGTGACGTCATCTCGGCCGAGTCGGAGCTGCGCGACTCATCCATTCCGTCGGCGGGGCAGCGCTCGGCGCCCGTTCTAGATCGCCTTTCCCGCCTGTGCGAGAGGAAGTCCTGGGGGCTTCTCGCCCGAGCGGAAGCCGGCCTGGGCTGCCGAGCGTAGTGTCCCTTTCAGACCGGTTCGGGGGTACCTGCCGGCAGCGCTGCAGGATGTGCAGCTCCTTTCAACGATGCCGGGCGTCCACCCCGCTGTGTACGACATCGCACCGACGTCGACTGCGCGTCAGCGTACGGTGCACCGGGCGGTATTGCCTGGCGGGCAAGGACGGGTTGATGAGCCAAAGGCATGTGGTTTTCGCGGCATCCGGTCAGCTTGGACTATGGCTGCGTATTGGGCCCGGGGCCGGGCGAATTTGCGGAGGCTCGGCGCGCTGATGAGCCTTGCCGGCCACCCAGGCGGTTTGAAGGGAGTGCTCCGACGGTGGGCGCTGCGCGGCGGGCGCACGGCTTCCGGCTCTGTGCCCGAGAGTCTGGACGATGCACCGTTGTCATTGCAGTCGGAGCTGTTCAGTGCCGGGCAGATGGCCCAGCACGGCATCGCTCTGGCCGGGTCACATGTGCTCGGTGCCGGCGGCGCGCGTGATCGATTGCTGGCGCGACTGGACGACAACCGCCGCGTGTTGCGCGCCACCCGTACCTTGCTCACCGACGCGCTCAAGCACCGGCAGCGCATCGCGCCGGCGGGAGAGTGGCTGCTCGACAACTTCTATCTGATCGAGGAGCAGATCGACACGGCCAAGCAGCATCTGCCGAAGACCTACAGCCGGGAACTGCCGCGCCTCGCCGAGGGTCCCTCGCAGGGTTTGCCGCGCGTCTACGACCTTGCCCTTGCGGTGATCTCGCACGGCGATGGGCGCGTTGACCCGGAGGTACTGGGGCGCTTTGTCGAGGCCTACCAGTCGGTCAGCACGCTGGCGCTGGGCGAGCTTTGGGCGATTCCGATCATGCTGCGCCTGGCGCTGATCGAGAACCTGCGCCGCGTCTGTGTGCGGATCACCGCATCTCGCTTGCAGGTGAACATCGCCCAGGACTGGGCGGACCGGATGATGGACGTCGCCGCGGGTGATCCCAAGAGCCTGATCCTGGTGATCGCCGACATGGCGCGCTCGCATCCGCCGCTGGCCAGTCCCTTTGTCGCCGAGCTGGCGCGCCGGCTGCAGGGGCACGGGGCCGCGCTGGCCTTGCCGTTGACCTGGATCGAGCAGCGCCTGGCCGAGAGCAACCGGACCATCGACCAGATGGTGCTGGCGGAGAACAAGCAACAGGCAAGCGACCAGATCTCTATCAGCAACAGCATCGGCGGTCTGCGCTCGCTCGGGGCGATGGACTGGCGCGTATTCGTCGAGTCGGTAGCCGAGGTCGAGAGGATCCTGCGCGAGGACGCCAGCGGCGACTACCCGGCGATGGACTTTGCGACCCGCGACCGCTACCGGCACGTGGTGGCTGGCATCGCCCGCCGCAGCAGACTGCCGGAGAGCGAGGTGGCGGCCGCCGCGATTGGCCTGGCGCGCAGCGTTGCGGACGCCGGTGGCCGCGTCACCCATGTCGGCTTCTACCTTGTCGATCGAGGTCTGGCGCAGCTGGAAGCCGCGCTCGGGGCTGCGGCAGCGAGCACTCGCGTGCGACTGGGGCGGGCAGTGGGGCGCTCGATGCTCGCGCTCTACGTCGGTGCGCAGGCGGCCATCAGCCTGCTGTTCGCTGCCTGGGTTCTGGAAAGTGCCGGGCGCTCCGCCGTCGGGGCTGGCTGGCTGGCCTGTATCGCGCTGCTGGCACTGCTCGCCGGCAGCCAGCTCGCCAGCAGCGTGATCAACTGGCTGGCGACGGTGCTCAGCACGCCTGAGCGGCTGCCGCGGATGGATTATTCCCGCGGTCTGCCGAAGGGCATGCGCAGCGTGGTGGTGGTGCCGACCCTGATCGACAGCATTGCCGAGGTCGAGCAACTGCTGGAGGCCATGGAGGTGCGCCTGCTCGGCAATCTCGATGAGCGCCTGCACTTCATCCTGCTGACCGACTTCCGCGACGCGGACAGCGAAGTCCTTGCTGGCGATGCTGCCTTGCTGAAGCACGCGAGGGCCGGAATCGAAGCGCTCAACGAACGTCACCCGATGGCCGGCGCGGATCGTTGCCTGCTGCTGCACCGGCCGCGGCGGTGGAACGCGACGGAGCGGATCTGGATGGGTTACGAGCGCAAGCGCGGCAAGCTGTCGGATCTCAACGCAGCGTTGCGTGGCGATGCCGGAACGCGCTTCAACCTGATTGTCGGCGACATCGGAGCCTTGGCCGACAGTCGCTATGTGATCACTCTGGACAGCGACACCCAGCTGCCGCGCGACTGCGCCCGCCAGCTCGTCGGAGTGATGGCACATCCGCTCAATCGCCCGCTGTATGACACCACCTTGCAGCGCGTCGTCGCCGGCTACGGCATCCTGCAGCCACGGATGGCGGCAAGCCTGTCCGGCGCCAACGGCTCGCGCTACGCCCAGCTGTTCGGCAGCGAGCCGGGCATCGATCCCTATACGCGCTCGGTGTCAGACGTGTATCAGGATCTGTTTGCCGAAGGCTCATTCATCGGCAAGGGCATCTACGATATCGATGCCTTCGAGTGTGCGCTGCGCGAGCGCCTGCCCGAGAACCGGATCCTCAGCCATGACCTGCTGGAGGGCTGTCATGCACGCAGCGGTTTGCTCAGCGATGTCGTGCTCTACGAGGACTATCCGCTCAGCGTCGACGATGACCTGGCTCGGCAGCGACGCTGGATGCGCGGCGACTGGCAGATTGCCGCCTGGCTGCTGCCGACGGTGCCGGGTGCCTCCGGGCGACGGCAGCCCAATCCGCTCTCGGCGCTGTCGCGCTGGAAGATTTTCGACAACCTGCGGCGCAGCCTGGTCCCGCCTGCCTTGCTTGCCCTGCTGCTCCTCGGCTGGCTGCATCTGCCACAGTCCGGGCTCTGGACGCTGATGGTACTGGCTGTCGTGCTGCTGCCTCCTGCGCTGGAAGTGCTGCTTGATTTGGGGCGCAAGTCGGTCGAGGTGAGGCTGCGCCAGCATCTGTCGGCGGTGACCCGGTCGGCGACGCAGAGCCTGGCCCGGGTGGGGTTTCGTATCGCCAGCCTGCCCTACGATGCAGCAACCAACCTGTCAGCTATCGCCCGTTCGCTGTGGCGAACCGTGGTGTCGCGCCGCCGACTGCTCGAGTGGCGCGTTGCGCGCAGCAGCTCGCGCGCCGCCCCGTCGGCGTCGAGCCTCGCGTCCGACTACCGCCAGCGCTGGCTGATACCGCTGCTGGCGCTGGGGCTGGCTGCCGCGCTGCTGTTGCAGCGGCCAACTGTGCTTGCGCCGACGCTGCTGCTCGGTCTATGGCTGGTCGCGCCGGCGATCAGCGGCTGGTTGAGCCGGCCGCTGCGTCGGCGCGAAGCGCGGCTGACTGGCGAGCAGACCCGCTTCCTGCACGGCATCGCGCGCAGGACCTGGGAATTCTTCAACGCCCATGTGGTGGCCGCAGACAACTGGCTGCCGCCTGACAACCTGCAGGAGGATCCCGGGCCGACCGTCGCCCACCGCACGTCGCCGACCAACATCGGGATCAGTCTGCTGGCCAATCTTGCCGCGTTCGACTTTGGCTACCTGACTGCCGGCGGCTTGCTGGAGCGCACCGGCAACACCTTTCGCACGCTGGCCCGGCTGGAGCGCCATCGCGGTCATTTCTTCAACTGGTATGACACGCAGACCCTGCAGACCATGGCGCCGCGCTACGTGTCGACGGTCGACAGCGGCAATCTGGCCGGTCATCTGCTGACCCTTCGCGCGGAGCTGCTGGCGATGGCCGCGCAGCCGCTCATCGCGCCGCGTATGTTCGCCGGGCTGCACGACACCTTCGCCCTGGTCCAGGACAGCCTGGCCCGGGAAGACGCGCACGAGCATCCGCTGCTGTTGCCGGCTCAGCAGGCGCTGGCGCAGTTGCAGGCCCTGCTCGCTGCCTGCAGCGCGCAGCCGCCGCCGGACCTGTCTGGCACGCGGCGCTGCCTGGACGATGCGCTGGCCGCAACGACCACGCTGGCATTTGGCATCGCGGCCGGCTCGAGTGCTGCACTGTGGGCACAGTCGCTGCGCCGGGAGTGCCAGTCCGCGCTTGATGACCTCGACCTGTTGGCGCCCTGGCTGGCGCTGCCTGCGGTCCAGGCCGGGCCCGCTGACAGTGCCCGGCCGGCGCCCGGCGATACCCTGGCCGGGGCGGCGGCGCGCAGCTGCGCCTGGCTGCGCGATCTGGACGCGCGCCTGCAGGACCGGCCCGATGCCGACGAGCGCGCCGATCTGCTGGCGCTGCGGGCCGCGTTGGCGCTGGGCGAGTCCAGGCTCCGCGAGCGGATTGCCGAGGGCGCCTCGCTGGCGGCTCAAGCCGGCCAGTTCGCCCGAATGGAGACGGGATTTCTCTACAACCGGAACCGGCATCTGCTGGCCATCGGCTATCACGTCGACGATCAACGCCGGGACGGCGGCTACTACGACCTGCTGGCCTCGGAAGCGCGACTGGCCAACTTTGTCCTCGTCGCGCAGGGCCAGCTGCCGCAGGACAGCTGGTTCGCCCTCGGCCGCCCGCTGACCAATGCCGGCACCGGTCCGGTGCTGGTGTCGTGGAGCGGATCCATGTTCGAGTACCTGATGCCGATGCTGGTGATGCCAAGCTATGCCGGCTCGCTGCTTGAGCAGACCTGTCGCGCCGCGGTCGCCCGGCAGATCGCCTACGGCAGCCAGCAGGGCTTGCCCTGGGGGGTGTCGGAGTCCGGCTACAACGCGGTAGACGCCAATCTTAACTACCAGTACCACGCGTTCGGCGTACCTGGCCTCAGCCTGCAGCGGGGGCTGGCCGAGAACCTGGTCGTGGCGCCGTATGCCAGCGCGCTGGCATTGATGGTCGACCCCGAAGCGGCCTGCAGCAATCTGCAGCGACTGGCACTGGCCGGTGCCGCGGGCCGCTTCGGGTTCTACGAAGCAGTTGACTACACGCCGACGCGACTGTTGCGCGGGCAGGAACAGGTGGTGGTGCGGTCGTTCATGGCGCACCACCAGGGCATGAGCCTGCTGGCGCTTGCGCATCATCTGCTGGGGCGGCCGATGCAGCGGCGCTTCGAGGCAGATCCGCAGTTCCAGGCCACCCTGCTGCTGCTTCAGGAGCGCGTACCCAAGGCCACCCGGCTGCGCTGGAAACTGGCCGAGGACGCCGAAGGCAGCGACCTGCTGGACGCCGATCACAGTGCGGTGCATGCGCCGATCGGCACCGACACTCCGACCCCCGAGGTCCAGCTGCTGTCGAACGGCCGCTATCACGTGATGCTGACCAACACCGGCGGTGGCTACAGCCGCTGGCAGCATCTGGCATTGACCCGCTGGCGCGAGGACGCTACCCGCGACCACTGGGGCAGCTTCATCTATCTGCGCGACATGGGCAGCCGCGAATTCTGGTCGGCCGCCCACCAGCCGACGCTGGCACCGGCACAGTCCTACGAGGCAGTGTTCTCCGAAGGTCGTGCCGAGTACCGGCGGCGCGACCACGAGATCGAGACCCACACCGAGATCGTGGTCTCGCCGCACGATGACGTCGAGCTGCGCCGGGTCCGCCTGGTCAATCGATCGCCGCGGCGACGCTGCATCGAGCTGACCAGCTATGCCGAGGTTGTGCTGGCGGCGCCGGCGGCGGACGCGACGCAGACCGCGTTCGGCAACCTGTTCGTGCAGACCGAGATCGTCGGCGACCGCCGGGCGATCCTGTGCGCGCGCCGTCCGCGCTCGCTGGGCGAGCCCACTCCGAGCCTGTTTCACCTGCTTGCCAGCAATGGAACGGCGGTGGACGCGGTGTCATTCGAGACCGATCGCCTGCGCTTCATCGGTCGGGGTCGTTCCCTGGCCGCGCCGGCGGCGCTGGGTGCGACCGATCGGCTGTCCGGGACGTCCGGCTCGGTGCTCGATCCGATTGTCGCCATCCGTTGCCGGGTCACCCTTGATCCCGGGCAATCGGCATTGCTGGACTGGGTGTCCGGCATCGCCGACACCCGCGACGCGGCCATGCAGCTGGTCGACAAGTACCAGGATCGTCAGTTCGCCGATCGGGTGATCGATCTTGCCTGCACCCACAGCGGGGTGACCCTGCGCCAGCTCAACGCCACCGAGGCCGATGCCGAAACCTATCGCCGCCTTGCTGGCCACGTGCTGTACGCCAACCCGGCGCTGCGCGCGTCGTCGGCGGTCCTGCTGCAGAACCGCCGCGGCCAATCCGGGCTTTGGGGCTATTCGATCTCCGGTGATCTGCCGATCGTGCTGCTCAAGATGGCCGACGCCCGCCGTATCGACCTTGCGCGCACGCTGATCCGCTGCCATGCCTACTGGCGGCTGAAGGGGCTGGCAGTGGATCTTGTGGTGTGGAACGAGGACCACATCGGCTACCGGCAGCAGCTGCAGGACGAAATCATGGCGCTGGTGTCCACCGGCAGCGAGGCGCAAACCATCGATCGACCCGGCGGCATCTACGTCCGCTTTGCCGAGCAAGTCGCCGAGGAGGACCGCATCCTGCTACAGGCCGCTGCCCGGGTGATCGTTTCCGATCAGCGCGGCAGCCTTGCCGAACAGGTCAACCATCGTCCGCTGGCCGAGAAGCGGGTGTCCTCGCTGGTGCCCTCGCGTGCACATCGCTATCTTCCGCCGGCCGAGCCGACGCTTCCGGCCGGCCTGCTGCTGAGCAATCCGCTCGGCGGTTTCAGTGCCGATGGACGCGAGTACGTGATAAGCAGCGCGCGCTCGCAGATGACGCCGCTGCCCTGGGTCAACGTGCTGGCAAACGCCCGCTTTGGCTGCGTGCTCGGCGAGAGCGGGCCGGCCTACAGCTTTGCCGAGAACGCGCACGAGTTCCGGCTCACGCCATGGAGCGACGACCCGGTCGGCGCCAGCGCCGGTGAGGCGTTCTACCTGCGCGACGAGGAAAGCGGCCACTTCTGGTCGCCCACGCAGGTGCCCTGCGCTGACGCCCAGCCCTACCTGACCCGTCATGGGTTCGGCTACAGCGTGTACGAACACTGCGGCGACGGCATCCAGTCGGAACTGACCGTCTACGTCGACGCTGACGAGCCGGTCAAGTTCTCGGTGCTCAAGGTGCGCAACGTGTCTGGCCGGCGACGGCGGCTGTCGGCAACCGGCTATGTCGAATGGGTGCTCGGCGACCTGCGCGCCAGAACCGCGATGCACGTGATCACCGAGATAGACAGCCAGAGCAACGTGTTGTTTGCGCGCAACCGCTACAGCAGTGAGTTCTCCGAGCGCGTGGCGTTCTTCGATGTCGACGATCCGGCGCGCACGCTGAGCGGCGATCGCAGCGAATTTCTGGGCCGCAACGACAGCCTGCAGAACCCCGACGCCATGGCACGCTCGCGGCTGTCCGGGAAGACCGGTGCCGGACTCGACCCGTGCGCGGCGATCCAGCTTGGCTTCGAACTGGCCGAAGGGGAGGAGCGCGAGATCATCTTTCGCCTCGGTGTCGGTCACGACCGACATGCCGCCCTCGAGCTGGCCACGCGCCTGCGCGGTACCGGCAGCGCGCGTGCCGCGTTGCAGCGGGTCAAGGCGTTCTGGAGCGAGACTCTGGGCGTGCTCCAGGTCACCACTCCGGATCCGGCCCTCGACCTGCTTGCCAACGGCTGGCTGCTCTACCAGACGCTTGCCTGCCGGATGCTGGCGCGCAGCGGCTACTCGCAGTCGGGTGGCGCCTACGGCTTCCGCGATCAGCTGCAGGACAGCATGGCGCTGGTGCATGCCAAGCCGGAGCTGCTGCGTCAGCAGCTGCTGCTGTGCGCGAGCCGCCAATTCGAGGAGGGCGACGTGCAGCACTGGTGGCATCCGCCTGGCGGGCGCGGGGTGCGCACCCGCTGCTCGGACGACTTCCTCTGGCTGCCCCTGGCGGTGTGCCGCTATGTCGACAGCAGCGCGGATCGCGCCGTGCTCGACGAGCAGGTCGCGTTTCTCTGCGGCCGCCAGCTCAACCCGGACGAGGAGTCGTACTACGACCTTCCGGGCCGCAGCGAGCAGGGCGCTTCGCTCTACCAGCACTGCGTGCGGGCAATCACTCATGGACTTCGCTTCGGCGAGCATGGTCTGCCGCTGATGGGCTCGGGCGACTGGAACGACGGAATGAACCTGGTCGGCATCCACGGTCGGGGCGAGAGCGTCTGGCTGGGGTTCTTCCTGGTCGAGGTGCTGCGCTCGTTTGCCGGGATTGCCCGCGGCCAGTCGGACGCAGATTTTGCGCAGCGCTGCGAGCGCGAGGCCAGCGCACTGTGCGCCAAGCTCGCCGCGCATGCCTGGGATGGCGACTGGTACCGCCGTGCATGGTTTGACGACGGCACACCGCTGGGGTCGTCGAGCAACGAAGAGTGCCGGATCGATTCGATCGCCCAGAGCTGGTCGGTGCTGTCGGGCGCGGCCAGCGACGCGCGCGCCCGGCGCGCCATGGACTCGCTGGACCGGCATCTGCTGCGTCGTGATGCCGGCATCGTTCAACTGCTTGATCCGCCGTTCGACCGCTCCCGCCTCAATCCCGGCTACATCAAGGGCTACGTTCCAGGGGTTCGCGAGAACGGTGGCCAGTACACCCATGCGGCAATCTGGGCGGCCATGGCATTCGCCCGGCTGGGCGACCGCCGGCGTGCCTGGGAGCTGTTCTCGCTGATCAATCCGATCAATCACGCGCGCAATGCCGTCGAGGTCGAGCGCTACAAGGCCGAGCCCTATGTGGTAGCGGCCGATGTCTACGCGATCGCCCCGCACACCGGGCGCGGCGGTTGGACCTGGTACACCGGATCAGCCGGCTGGCTGTATCGGCTGATCACCGAATCCCTGCTCGGCATCCATCGCGAGGGCGCGCGGCTGCGCTTCGCCCCGTGCCTCCCCGCGGACTGGCCGGGCTACACGCTCGACTATCGTTTCGGAGCTACCCGTTATCAGGTCAGCGTTCGACAGTCTGATGGGGTCAGCGCAGCCGTCAGGGTGCACCTGGATGGCCGTGTTCAAGGCACGCCCTGCATCGCCTTGGTGGATGATGGCGTTGATCATCGGGTCGAGGTCGAGGTCGAGGTGGGCTCGGCTTCAGCGGCTGCAGGCGATCAGATCGACACGCACCCAGCGTCAGCCGAAAGCTAGTGTCCTGTCCCGGAAGTCCATCGCAGAATTCGCTCGGTCTGCGCCGCCGATGATGCGTTGCTCGTCGTCACCATAGCGCTGCTATGCCTCCTCCTCGCGCCTTGCCTCGACGACGCATCCGCGTCGCGACTTCAAAACATACTTCCGGGACAGGACACTAGTGGACTGCAACGGACAAATCGAAAGTAGCTCGCTCGGTCTGGCCGCGCGGTACTAGCGTCTCACTCAGCCCGCTCGCCCAAGTGGGGCCGCCGCTCGTCGCGCCGTGCACTCGGCATCGGTTCCTCGGCGAGCATTTGCGCCTCCGCATGAAACGTCCGGGTCAGTCGGACTGCGCGCTGCGTTGCGCACCAGGCCGAATGCGGCTGCCGGGCGCGCGTGCCGCGGATCCACGCAGGTGGTGGTCAGCAGGCAAAAACATGGTCGGCGCTGCTGCGCTTGGCCTGGTACATGGCTGCGTCCGCCTTTCTCAGCAAGGTTTCCGCACGCTCCCCGTGCTGCGGGAACATGGCGATTCCGATACTTGCGTGGATGCGAAGGCTCAGCCCGCGCGTCTGCTGGCTGATCAGGATCGGTTCGCGCAGGATCGCCGCAAGCTTCTGCGCAAACGCTGCCACGTCGCGATCGCCGCTGATCTCCTGCAGCAGGTAGACGAACTCATCGCCACCGAAGCGGCTCGCGGTGTCGCCGCTGCGGGCGCCCTGGCGCATTCGCTGGGCGACGGTCTGCAGCACGCGGTCGCCGACGTCGTGTCCGTAGCTGTCGTTGATCTGCTTGAATGAATCGATGTCGATGAACATCAGTGCGAGGTCCCAGCCATGGCGCTTGGCCTGGGCGAGGTCGTGCCCGAGCCGGTCATTGAACAGCGCCCGGTTCGGCAGGCCGGTCAGGGCATCGTGCAGGGAGAGGTGACGGGCCGCAGCCTCCTGCGCGCGAATCGCCGCGAGTTGCTGGTCGAGGTCGGCGCGCAAACGGATCTGGACAGCGAGTTCGCTGTTCACGACGGCCATCATCTCTGCGGCGTGGCCCAGCGTTTCCTCCAAGCCCTGGCTGGACCTCAGCGCCGCCAAGGTGCCTGATCCGTTGGCGGGATGCTGCACGTCGCGGCGCAGTCGAATGTTGATCCGGGCCAGCTGTTCGCCGCACTGCCCGACCAGATCGGCGGCGCGCGTCGAGGTGGCCAGCACCTCGTCGAGTGAGGCGGCGATGGGCGCGGCGGATGCATCCATGAGGGGCGTGCCGAGCACCAGGCAGTTTGCATCGCGAAGCGGGTTCATCCTGGGAGCCGCCTCCTGATGCGCCGGCGAACGCATTTGGCCGAGCGGCCGAAAAGGCGTGACTGCCTCATGCCGTACGGGCCGCGCGAAGCGCTGATGCGAGCGACATCGCCACCGCTGCGTCGAAGCCAGCGGGCGCCGCGATGATACGGCCAGCCACACCGGCCTGTGCTGGCGCTGAGCCCCGTGCCGAACAGGTGACTCCGTTTCGGCCACACGGCCCGAGCGTAAGGCGCGCCTGCCGAGCCCTGCGAGCGTCTTGCCGCAGGTTCCCGGATCATCCGGCCATCGCCGGGCTGGCGGGCTCAGAAGCCGGCATTGATCCGGACCACAGCCGGTCGCGGGAGCGCTCGATTGCCCCCTGGATCACTCGCGCCAGCTTGTCGAGTGCGCCATCGACGGCCAGATCCAGCGACTCCGCCTCGTGCTCGACCAGCAGTGGTTGACGGCCGCGCAAGCCTGCCTCGATACAGCAGCGTTGCCCGCTTCGCCCTGTGGACTTCGTCGGCGCCTGCCCGAGCAGAATGTCCACCCAGGCGATATCCGCGGAATGCCCACGCAGGCTGCACTCCACCGCATCCTTGACCCGGGCAAGCCGGAGATCTTCAGCATCGAGAAAGGCGTCGGTGTGGATATCGATGTACATGGCGTGTTCGTCGGGAGGGGCACGGCGTGCCGGGTAACGGAACACAGGCTGCAGCAAATCTCCGAACCCCTCGGTGCGCTAGCCAACAAAGTGGACGGGCACCAGCGCCGTCACCGCCGCGTGCGACGCGGACCGACTCAGGGCCGCGCCGAGTGGCTTGAGTGCAGGATGTCAGGCCGCCCTTGCCGCACTGACCGGCGCCAACCGCAGCAGCTCACCGTACAGGTCCTTCGGGTTGTTCGGCGCCGCGATCAGCGGGATCTTCTCGCCGATGCCGAACTGCTTGGCGCAGTCGCGGAGCAGGCGCAGGGCGGAGTAATCCTCCAGCGCAAAGCCGACCGAATCGAACACCGTGATGTCGGCTTCGCCGCGCTGGAAGCTGCCCGGCTCGGCCAGCACGGTCCACAGCTCGGTGACCGCAAAGTCGGCCGGCATCTGCTGCAGGTCGCCCTCGATGCGGGTCTGCGGCTCGTACTCGACGAACACTTCGGCGCGGCGCAGCACCTCGGCATGCAGCTCGGTCTTGCCGGGGCAGTCGCCGCCAACGCCGTTGATGTGCATGCCGGGCTCGAGCATGGCTGGCTTGATGATGGTCGCATTGGTCTTGTCGGCGGTGACCGTGGTCACGATGTCGGCGCCGCGTACGGCCTCGGCGGTGCTGCCGCAGACCTTGAGCTTGAGTCCGGGGATCCGGGTCAGGTGACCGACCAGCTTGCTGGTCGCGGCGGAGTCGACGTCGAACAGGCGCAGCTCCTCGATTCCGAGCAGGTAGTGGAAGGCCAGAGCCTGAAACTCGGCCTGTGCGCCGTTGCCGATCAGGGCCATGCTCCGCGCGTCGGGACGGGCCAGCAGTGAGGCAGCCATCACCGAGGTTGCCGCGGTGCGCAGGGCGGTGGTCAGGGTCAGCTCGCTGAGCAGGGTCGGGGTTCCGGTATCGACATCGGCCAACACGCCAAAGGCCATTACCGTGGGCAGCCCTTCGTGGGTGTTCTTCGGATGCCCGTTGACGTACTTGAAGCTGTAGTCGGTGGCATCGGCGATCGGCATGAGCTCGATCACGCCGACGTCGGAATGCGAGGCCAGCCGCGCGCACTTCTCGAACTCCGGCCAGCGGCGGAAGTCGGCCTCCAGATAGCGGACCATTCGGCGCAGCATCTCGGGCAGGCCGATGCGGGCGGTGATGGCGGCAACGTCATGGGTGGTGAGCAGGGTGGTCATGGCGCCTCCGTAGGGCATTCAGAAGGCCACATCGGCCTGGTGCTCCATTGTCGACATCTGTACGTCAGCGCAAAAGAGCAATAATGCATGCTGAAACTCAGATTCCTTGCGTTTTGGCAACACTGGATGACAAAGTGCGCAAATGGATGATCTCGACCACCGCCTCATCGCCCTGCTTCGGCAGAACGCGCGCGCCAGCGTCGCCGAACTTGCCCAGAAGCTGAAGGTCTCCCGGGGTACGGTGACCAATCGGCTGGGCAAGCTGGAGCGCGACGGAGTGGTCGTCGGCTACACGCTGCGCCTGCGACCGGAGTCGCTGCCCGAGGAGATCCGCGCCTGGACCAGCATCGCGGTGGAGGGCAACCAGCACGGCGTAGTCCGCGCCCTGCTCGGCGAGCCGGGACTGGCCGCCCTGCATGACACCAACGGGCGCTGGGACCTGCTCGCCGAGCTGCGGGTCGGCAACCTCGCCGAACTGTCGGCGGTGCTCGAGCGGGTGCGCAAGATCACCGGGATCAGCGCCACCGAAACCAGCATCCATCTGCACAGCTATCGGGCCTGACCCGGACATTTGACGAGGTCGTCGTGAATCGCCCGGCCTCTGGCGTGGCGCCACGCATAGGCAAGAAATGTCCGGGCTAGTGTCCTGTCCCGGAGGTACATCGCAGAATTCGCTCGGTCTGCGCCGTCGATGCTGCGTTGCTCGTCGTCG
>CAYGMG010000045.1:0-27013 GCA_964350895.1 uncultured Lysobacter sp. | reverse complement strand
GCTAACGCCGCACCCCGCTCGACTTCTTGAGCTCCGCTGGATGGGGACAGGTCCATAAAAAGGTACTCGATTGCCTCGGAGGTACCTCCAGCTTCTAACCGATCCGCGTCATCTCCATCGATATCCAGCCATTCGTCAAGCCCCCAGACAATGCTTCTCTGCTCCGACGCCGCCCGCTGATGCTCCAGGTAAGGAAAGTGGATCAGGCTTAGCGGAATAAAGAGTAGAAAGCAGCGGAACGTGCCGACCGAGAAGGGTGCGGTAGCGATCAGCTCCACAAACGCCTCAGATCGCTTTTGCTCGTGGTAGCTCCCTGCCCAGCGTTGGAATCGCACCATCGAAGCTTCGACATGATAGGGGCCCGGCCAACTCAGCAGAGTAACCGCCAGCCTCGATCCAGCGGCGAGACACAAGAAGAAGGAGGAAACCTGAAGAAGGCCACCTGCATCCGGCAGCCCCATCTGGTACTCAAGCGGCAGCCACAGCGACAATTCCATGGCTACACCCAGAGCTCTATCGTAGATCACGCGGCATATCGAACCAGTGAGCACGAGGTAGCCCGCGCTCACCAGCAAGACCGCTCCCCACCTGTTCAAAGCCAGAATCGTAATTGGCCGCTCCCAGGCGATCCGTCCTGGCAGGATCCTGCCTCAGAATGCCTTGATTTCGCCAGCGCTTCACCGGTGTATAGCCTAGGGTTTCGTAGAGGGAGGCTAGCGGCAACTCCGCTGCACGTGAACGGCTGCTTTTGGGGTGGCGTCAACGCTCAATTTGGGTCGAAAGCAGCCCGTCGCGCCATGCCGGGCCTGCGAGGCGACAGCGTCCAAGGCCACCGTTCCAGGTGACCACGGCTCCGTACTGGGTGACCACGGCAACCGGAATGCGCAGCAAGTGCCGCGCGGCCAGACCGAGCTAGCTACTTTCGATTTGTCCGTTACAGTCCACTAGCCATGATCTGCGGCCAAGCGTCCTGGCAGCGCCACATCGTTGCATCCCTGCAGGTTCCAGAGAAGCGGATCAGCAGCGAGGTGTGACGGTCAATCAGCGCAGCGGTGTGTTGTGTCAGAACGGATCGTATGCGCGACCGTGGCGCGCCGCATTGACCGTAGTTGCGTCTTGACCTGCAGCGCCGCGTTCGCGGAAACGATCCGCTTTCACAACAGCTCGCTGTCGTCGTCTGCGACACCGATAGTTCGATCGGCCGTGCCGGTTCAACCGCGGCCAGTCGGTCCGTCGAGGCTTTCCGCTCAGGCGCTCACTTTGCAGGCGAACCATCATCTTCAGGGCAGTGCGCCCCGGCATCCAGCCAGGCCTGGAACAGCTTGCCGAACTGCGCCTGGTCGCCGGGTGCCGGCTGCAGATGGGCCGGCGGGTTCCAGCCGTAGCCGACCAGTTCATCTTCGGCCATGTGCTTGGCAAGCTCGGCCATCGACTTGCCGCCGTTGCGTTCGGGGTCCTTGATCTGCTCGCAGATCGCGGCGAGCGAGACGCCTTCCCAGGCCATCGACGCCGGGGCGAGGTGCCAGCCGGGGTTGCCGGGGACGTTCTGGTAGTTCTCGGCGAGGTGGCAGGTGTTGCAGAGCATGCCTGGCCGGCCCATGCCGCCGAGTCCACGGACCACCAGCGGCTGGTGCAGCGCGCCGGTCTCGCCCTGCAGCGGTCGCTCAGTACGCGGATGGCAGTTGACGCAGCGCGGATGCTGGATCACCCGGCCGATCTCCTCGAACAGCGCGTGGGCGCGCTCGGTCTTGTCATCGATGCGCTGGAATTCGGCCAGCGTCTTCAATGCGGTCGAGTTGTTGTCCTGGGCCGCGGCGGGCAGGCAGGCGAGGGCGGCCAGCAGCAGGAGGGTGGCGGTATACGGCCTCATGACGCCAGCTCCTTGGCGGCGTCTTTGATCGCGCTGCGAATCCGGATGTAGGTGGCGCAGCGGCAGATATTGCCGGCCATGCCGCGATCAATGTCTTCATCGGAGGGCTCACTGAGCACCTGCAGCAGCGCGATCGCCGACATGATCTGCCCGGACTGGCAGTAGCCGCACTGCGGCACGTCGATCGCCTGCCAGGCACGGCGCACGGCATCTGCCACCTTGCCTTCGACGCCCTCGATGGTAGTGATCTCGGCCCCGGCGGCGGATTCGACCGGCAAGGTGCAGGCGCGCCGTGGCTGGCCGTTGAGGTACACGGTGCAGGCCCCGCACTGGGCGATGCCGCAGCCGTACTTGGTGCCGGTCATGCCGAGCCGGTCGCGCAGCACCCACAAGAGCGGTGTGCCCTCGGCCACGTCGAGGGTGTGCCGGGTGCCGTTGACGGTCAGTTCGATAGCCACGTGCTTCTCCTCAGCTCGATGCATCGACGGGCAGGCGGTCGCGGCGGTCCGTCGGGAAAATGGGCAGCCGGCGGATGCGCAGGCCGGTGGCGGCGAAGATGGCATTGGCCAGCGCCGGCGCAGCCGGTGGGGTGGGTGGTTCACCAACGCCGCCGGGCGGCGCGTCGGACTCGATGATCTTCACCTGCATCTCGCGCGGCGCTTCATTGATGCGCATCAGCCGCCAGTCGGGGAAGTTCGCCTGCTGCACCGCGCCGTGCTTGGCGGTGATCGCGCCGAACAGCGCATTGGACAGGCCGTAGAGTGTGCCGCCCTCGACCTGGGCGGTGGTGTGGCGGATGTTGACCACGGTGCCGGCATCGATCGCCGACCACACTGCCGGGATGCTCAAGCGACCCTCGGCATCGACTTCCACTTCGACCACGGTGGCAACATAGCTGAGGAAGGAGCGATGCGCTGCGATGCCGAGCCCGCGTCCTTTCTTGAGCTCGCGCCCCCAGCCAGCCATCGCTGCCGCCTCGCGGACCACGTGGGCCAGGCGCGCGGTGTCGATCGGATAGTCGTCCATGGAGTCGCCGTAATTGTCGTACTCGGCGCCTTCCTCGCGCGGATCGACGCGCCTTGGTGGACCGATCAGTTCAAGCAGATAGTCCTTGGCGTCGCGCCCCGCCGCATGCGCCAGCTCGGCGGCGAAGCTCTGGATGGCGAAGGCGTGATAGACGTTGGCCACCGAGCGCAGCCAGCCGATCCGCAGGTGGGCCGGCGCGTCGCCGCTCTCCAGCCGAAGATTGGGCACGGCAAAGGGATTGTCGGTTGCCCCCATCCGCAGCTCGCCCCAGGAGGGCGTGCTGGCGCCGGCCTGGAAGGTCGAGGGAATCGGCGGGAACACGCTGCGGTGCAGGAAAGCGGTGCAGCGGCCGTCCTGGTCCAGTCCGCCTTCCATGCGCTGCGCGCTGACGCTGTGGAAATAGCCGTGCTGGAGGTCGTCTTCTCGGGTCCAGGTAACCTTGACCGGCCGGCCGACTTCGCGGGCGATGAGTGCAGCCTCGATCACGAAGTCCGGCTTGGCCTTGCGCCCGAACGCGCCGCCCAGCCAGGTCACGTGGATGGTCACGTCGTCCTCGGGCACGCCACAGGCCTGGGCCACGGATGAGCGCGCCGCTTGTGGCGCCTGCACGCAGGCCCAGCACTCGACCTTGCCGTCTTTCCAGCGCGCCGTCGCAGCAGGCGGTTCCATCGGCGATTGCGACAGATGCGGCGCGTAGTACTCCGCGTCGATACGTGTGGCGGCGTCCTTGAGCGCGGCGTCCACATCGCCGCGGTTGCGCCGCACCTGACCTGGCTGGCGCGCCGTGGTCAGCATCGCCTCGGCGAAGCTGTCGGAGTCGTAGTCCGCGTTCGGGCCGCTCTCCCAGTCAATCTTCAGCGCCCTGCGGCCCCGGATCGCGGCCCAGGTGTCCTCGGCGACCACGGCGACGCCGCCAAGCGGCTTGAACGCGGCGGGTGGCTCAAGCGTTGGCAAGCGCACGGTGCGCAGCACGCCGGGTACCGCCAGCGCGGCCTTGTCATCGACGCTGCGCACGCTGCCGAAGACCTGCGGCGGGCGGGCGATGACCGCCACCAGCATCTCGGGCAGCTGGACATCGATGCCGAAACTGCCCTCGCCGCGGATGATCTGCGGCACGGTCAGCGAGGGGATCTCCTTGCCGATCAGTCGCCACTCGGCGCGCTTCTTCAGCGACAGCTCGCTCTCGCCGGGAATCGGCTGTTTGGCGGCGGTCTCGCTCAGCTCGCCGTAGCCGGCGCTGCGACCGTCCGGGCCTCGAACCACGCCCTGCTCGCCGCGACACTGCCCTGGATCCGCGCCCCAGCGTGCGGCGGCGGCGCGCTCCAGCATCGTTCGCATGGCGGCGCCGGCGATCCGCAGCCGGTGGAAGTTGCGGCGTACCGAACGCGAGCCGTCGGTGTTCTGATCGCCATAGCGCGGATGGCCGATGGCCTGGACGATCTGAACGCGCTCCCAGTCGGCTTCGAGTTCTTCAGCCAGGACCTGCCCCATCGCGGTCCAGATCTGCTGGCCCATTTCCGAACGGTGGCAGGTCAGATTGATCGTGCCGTCCGGCTCGATGGCGATGAACAGCGAGGGCGTCGCGTCACCGCCATTGACGTCCTTCAGTCCGCCGGCGGTGGCGTCAGCCAGCACGTGGCCGCTGCGCAGCGACAGCCCCATCACCAAAGCGCCGGCGCTGAGCCCGGTGAGGAACTCGCGGCGGCTCAGGTGCAGGAAGGAGGCGCTGTCGGATCGACTTGGCTGTTCAATCAGGACGTCTTCGATGAACACGGCGCACTCCTGTCGCTGGCGGAACCGGTTCAGCCGGCTGCCTGGGCCACCTGGAGCAAGCGCGCGAGCCGGCCACTCGGTGGCGAAAAGAACCGGCTGCTTGCAGTGTGACGAAGAAGTTAACGAGCGGCAGGTTAAACGCAGGTGAGCGGTACCGGCGCGGAGCCGTCTTGATCGACCTTTTGCCGTGGTGCGCAGGTCGGCTGATCGTCATCCGCAACACAGCAGAGAAGGCCCGGGAAGACATCCAGGGGCACAGCCGTTTTCCAGGCGCCGCGCCGGCGCCACGCCAGTGCCACCAGGCAGAGGGTCAGTCGCTGAACTGGCTGCCGCTGGCGCGTTGTCTATTAACCTGCAGTTCCAGCACATCGGGACGCGAGTAGTGGCCGAAGGGGTCGAAATTCTGTCGCTCCGCGCGGACCTGGTCGTGATCGATCTCGGCCACCAGCAGGGTCTCGCCGGCGGTGGCCGGCTCGATCAGCCATTCGCCATCCGGGCCAGCAAGGCAGGAGCCACCGTTGGCCAATACCTCGGGCAGGCGTTCGCGGAGCAGGGCGGCTTCGGGTGCGCTGTCCGGGATGTCCTCGCGGCGCAGCAGGCCGCTGACCGACAGTGCGTAGGAGCGTCCCTCGCGGGCGATGAAGCGGGTGATCGGCCGGGTGTTGCGCTCGCTGCCGGGCCAGATCGCGACATGCAGATCCTCGCCCTGGGCGTAGAGCGCCGAGCGCGCCAGCGGCATCCAGTTCTCCCAGCAGTTGAGGCTGCCAAGGGTGAAGCGGTCCAGCGCGTGGCAGCGCAGGCCGTGGCCGTCGCCGGGACTCCATACCAGGCGCTCCTCATAGGTCGGCATCAGCTTGCGATGGGCGCTGCGGATCTCGCCGTCGTCGCCGATGGTCACCGCGGTGCAGAACACGCTCTGACCGCGCGAGGCGTCGTGCTCGATGCAGCCCACGACGACGAAACAGCGCGCCTTGCGCGCGGCGGCGCACAGCGGGGCCAGGTCGCCGCGGCCGATATCGACTGCCTGGTCGGCGTAGTGGGAGAACAAGCGCTTCTGCAGCGGCGACTCCCAGCGTGCGCCTTCGGTGTGTTCGATCCAGAACGGATACCCCGGGAGCAATCCCTCGCCGAACACAACCAGCCGCGCGCCCTCGCGTCCTGCGGCATCAATGTACTGGGCGATCTTGGCCAGGGTGCCGGCGCGGTCCAGCCAGATCGGACTGATCTGGGCGAGGGCAACGGTGAGCTGGTCGGGCAGGCGGGCTGGGCTCATGGTCGGCGGCGTGATCGGCGGGGAAGGGGCTCAGTATGACCGCTGGCGGCGCTGCCAGCAGGTCGCCAGCCCCAGACAGCACAACGCCGGCGCAGGGCCGGCGTTGTGCACAGTGACGCTTGAACCGATGGTTCCCGCGGATCAGAAGCCGCAGCTCTTTCCCTGATTCTTCTCTTCCAGCCAGGTCTGCAGTGGGCCGAAGTATTCCAGAACCGCCGAGGCATCCATCTGTTCAGTGCCGGTCAGCTCCTTCATCGACTGCTGCCAAGGCTGGCTCTGGCCCTTCTGCAGCATGGCCCAGAACTTGGCGCCGGCTTCCTTGTTGCCGGCGAAGTTGCAGGTGTGCAGCGGGCCCTGATGGCCGGAGGCATCGCACAGCGCCTTGTAGAACTGGAACTGCAGGACGTGGGACAGGAAGTAGCGCGTGTACGGCGTGTTGCCCGGCACGTGGTACTTGGCGCCCGGGTCGAAGAAGTCCTCGCCGCGCGGGTTGGCCGGGGCCACGCCCTGGTACTGCGCCTTCAGCTCCCACCAGGCCTTGTTGTAGCTGTCCGGGCTGATCGAGCCATCGAACACGCCCCAGCGCCAGCGGTCGATCATCAGTCCGAAGGGCATGAAGGCGACCTTGGCCAGGGCCATGCGCATCTGCTCGTTGATGGTCGCCTGCTCGCTGACCGCGGCATCGCCGACCAGGTCGATCGACTTCAGATACTCGGGCGTCATCGACAGCACGATGGTGTCGCCGATGGCCTCATGGAAGCCGTCGTGGGCGCCGCTCTGGAACATCGGCGGCTGGTCCTTGTAAGCCAGGTAGTAGTAGATGTGGCCGAGCTCGTGGTAGATCGTGGTGAACTCCTCCTCGCTGGGCTTGATGCACATCTTCATGCGCACGTCCGAGGCGTCCGGGTTCATCTGCCAGGCGCTGGCGTGGCAGACCACATCACGATCACGCGGCTTGATCAGCTGGGACTTCTCGTAGAACGACTCCGGCAGCGCAGGCATGCCAAGGTCGGTGTAGAAGCCTTCGGCCATCTTGGTCATGTTCTTGGCGATATCGAAGTCGGCGGCGATGCCTTCCTCGACCAGGCGCGCATTGGCGGCGTTGCTGAGCTTGGCCACGCGGTCGGCGAACAGGCGCGCGCGCTGCGCTTCCAGGCTCTTGTTGATATCGAGGTCGCCGACGCCAGGGTAGGGCTGCAGGAAGTCCCAGAGGTTGCCCCAGTCCTGCTGCCACAGGTTGCCCATCAGATGGGCCGGCAGGTACTTGCCATCGACCGTGCCCTGCTCGCCGTACTGATCGGTAAGCTCATTGCGCACATAGCAGTGCAGATTGTCGTAGAGCGGCTTGACCTGCCCCCAGAGACGGTCGGTTTCGGCCTTGAAGGCGTCCGGATCCATGTCATAGCCGGAGCGCCACATGTGTCCGGCGTCCTTGTAGCCCATCTCGACGGCGCCCTCGTTGACCAGCTCGACGAACTGCTGGTACTCGTCGCGCATCGGCACCGAGATCGTGTGCCAGCCCTGCCAGGCTTCCAGCTGGGCGGCGTAGTCGCGGCTCTTGGCCAGGGTCTCGGACAGCTCGCCGATCTGCTTGCAGACCTGGCTTTCGCCTTCACCGGTGCAGTAGCTGCCCTGGCCGTAAGCCTGGTTGAGGCCGGTGGCCAGCTCGGTCAGCTTCTTCAGCTTGGCCGGATCCTTCGGCGCCGGCATCGAGGTGCCGAGCTTGAGCAGGGCGATGGCGCGGGCGCTGGCCTCGCTCATCGGCTGGCCGTCGTACTGCTTGGCCTGTTCGACGAACTCGTTGAGCTGGCCAAGCTGCTTCTCGGTAAAGGTCGCTTCCAGCAGGGCGGTGTCGTCGTTGATGTAGGTGTTGGCCAGCCAGGCGGCCGAGGTGCCCAGCGGCATCATTTCCGCGAAGGTCTTGTTGACCCGTGCGACGAAGGCATCGGCGCTCTCCTTGGGCGCTTCAGCCACCGGCGCGGCGCTCTCGGGCGCGCTGCCGCAGCCGGCGAGCAGGGTCAGGGATGCGAGGATCGAAAGCGCGAGCGGCGCGCGACGGAGTTTCACGGTGCACTCTCCAAAGAATTCATTCCGCACGAATTGCGGGGAGGGCGCAGGCTAGACCCCGGCGCGGAGCGGTGCAAGTGTCGCTCCAATGACCTGCGCGGCGCGCTGCAGCAGATCGCGCTGCTCGAGAAAGGCCTGCGCATCCTCGGCATCGGCCTCGAACCAGGCGCGGGTCGAGCCAAGGCGGAAGGTGTAGCCCCAGGCGTCCATATCTGCCATCAGCCGCGCCCTCCCGACCCCGGCCAGGGAATCGGCGAGCAGGATCTGCAGGTAGCAGGTGGCGTCCTCCTCGATCACCGAATCGGTGGCGTCGGTATGCACCGCCGCGCGCCGCTCGGGGGGCAGGACGATCAGGTGACAGGCCTCGTGCAGCAGCGAGTGCACCGGGGTGTCCGGGCGCGCATGGACGCGGTCGGCGATAACTCCGGCTTCCTCGTCACCCCAGTAGCTGCCGGGGATCGGCTGGCCCTCGGCGACCTCGACCAGCTGTAGCTCGAATGCGTTCAGCAGCGCCCGTACGGCGGCCAGATCGATGTCGCGCAGGCGCAGCACGTCGCCGGCGGTGGCGTGCGCATGGATCAGGTCAGGGGAGGGGGCAGGCGCGGACATCGGCGGCTCGAAAAGCGGGGCGGAGCGGGCTGCATTGTAGTGAGGCAGCGCCGTGCTTGCTGCCGAAGGGGCATCCCCCCGCGAACCGTCAGGGTGATCCGCTACCATGTCGCCGACCTGCCCGGGTGGCGAAACTGGTAGACGCAGCGGACTTAAAATCCGCCGGCCGCAAGGCCATACGGGTTCGAGTCCCGTCCTGGGCACCAAGCGGGCACACGATCCCACGAGGAGGCTGGATGCTGCATCAGCGCTACTGGACCTGGCTGGGCAGCATTCTGCTGACCGTATTCTCCACCTGGGCGGCGCTGCGCTCGCAGTCCTGGGGCTGGGGCGCGACGGCCCTGGTCAGCGGCTTTCTCGCCGCGGTCGGCACCCGGGACCGCCTGCAGACCTTCAGTGCGATCCGCCGCAACTATCCGCTGCTTGCCCACTTCCGTTTCATGATCGAGGCGATCCGCCCGGAGATCCGCCAGTACCTGCTGGAGGGTGACGAGGATGCCCAGCCGTTCTCCCGGGTGCAGCGCTCCCTGGTCTACCAGCGGGCCAAGAACGTGGTCGACAAGCGGCCGTTCGGCACCTTGCTGGATGTCTACGAGGAGCGCTACGAGTGGATCAACCACTCGCTGCAGCCGGCGCAGATCGCGGATCACGACTTCCGTCTACAGATTGGCGGGGAGCGCTGTGCCAAACCCTACTCGGCGAGCGTGTTCAATATCTCCGCAATGAGCTTCGGCTCGCTCTCCGCCAACGCCATCCTGGCGCTCAACGAGGGTGCCAGGCGCGGCGGCTTCTATCACGACACCGGCGAGGGCTCGATCTCGCGCCATCACCGCGAGCCCGGCGGCGATCTGGTCTGGGAGATCGGCTCGGGCTACTTCGGTTGCCGCGATGCCAAGGGCCGTTTCGATCCTGAGCGCTTCCGCGAGAACGCCGCGCTGGACAGCGTGCGGATGATCGAGCTGAAGCTGTCTCAGGGCGCCAAGCCCGGTCACGGCGGCGTGCTGCCAGCGGCCAAGATCACTCCAGAGATTGCCGAGGCGCGTGGCATTCCCATGGGCGAGGACTGCGTATCGCCGGCCGCGCACTCGGCGTTTTCCACGCCGCGCGAACTGCTCGCCTTCATCAGCCAGCTGCGCGAGCTGTCCGGCGGCAAGCCGGTCGGCTTCAAACTGGCGATCGGCCATCCCTGGGAATGGTTTGCCATTGCCAAGGCGATGCGCGAGAGCGGCGAGCTGCCGGACTTCATCGTGATCGACGGCAGTGAGGGCGGCACCGGCGCCGCGCCGCTGGAGTTCAGCGACCACATGGGCACGCCTCTGGTCGAGGCGCTGCGCCTGGTCCACAACACATTGATTGGGCTTGAGCTGCGCTCGGAGATTCGTCTGGGCGCGGCGGGCAAGGTGGTCAGCGCCTTCGATATCGCCCGCTGCATCGCGCTCGGCGCGGACTGGTGCAACGCCGCGCGCGGCTTCATGTTCGCCCTGGGCTGTATCCAGTCACTGAGTTGCCATACCGACCGCTGCCCGACCGGCGTGGCGACCCAGGACCCGTCGCGGATGCGCGCCCTGGTGGTCGGCAACAAGGCCGAGCGGGTGTTCCACTTCCACCAGAACACGCTCAAAGCGCTGCGCGAGCTGCTCGCCGGCGCTGGGCTGGAACATCCTTCGCAGCTGGGTCCCGAGCACATCATGCGTCGGGTCTCGCCGACCGAGGTGCGCTCCCTGGCGGATTTCTATCCCTGGCATCGGGGCGGCGAGCTGCTGGGCGAGGGCACCCGCCTGCCGCATTTCGAGCGCTTCTGGGCGGCGGCCGATGCGAACAGCTTCCATCCGCCGGAGGCAGTCATGGCGCGGCGGCGGAGCAAATCGGTTTAGTTCTGATTGCAGTTGGCTGCCTGTTTGCTGGCGGTCGAACTTTTTCTTGCGCCCTTCGCCAGCAAGCTGGCTCCTACAGGCAGGGCGCGACGCAGCGTGAACGTGGGATCGGTGCCGGTCGGGTTCTTCCCGCGGCCCAGGCTTTGCGCTCCCCGCTTACAATCGGCTTCTTTCCATTCCCTTCCCCGCGAGGCAGCCATGGCCACCATCAAGCAGGAAGACCTGATCCAGAGCGTTGCCGACGCGCTGCAGTACATCAGCTACTACCATCCGGTCGACTACATCAAGAACCTCGCCGCTGCCTACGAGCGCGAGGAGTCGCCTGCGGCCAAGGACGCGATGGCGCAGATCCTGATCAACTCGCGGATGTGCGCCGAGGGCCACCGGCCGATCTGTCAGGACACCGGCATCGTCACCGTGTTCCTCGAAGTCGGTATGGACGTGCGCTGGGAAGGCTTTTCCGGCTCGCTGGAGGACGCCGTCAACGAGGGCGTGCGCCGCGCCTACAACCATCCGGACAACAAGCTGCGCGCCTCGGTGCTGGCCGATCCCGCCGGCAAGCGCAGCAACACCCGCGACAACACCCCGGCCGTGGTGAACGTAAAGATCGTCCCCGGCAACACGGTCGATGTGATCGTCGCGGCCAAGGGCGGCGGCTCGGAGGCGAAGTCGAAGTTCGTCATGCTCAACCCGTCCGACTCGATCGTCGACTGGGTGCTGAAGACCGTGCCGACCATGGGCGCCGGCTGGTGCCCGCCGGGCATGCTCGGCATCGGCATCGGCGGCACTGCCGAGAAGGCCATGCTGCTGGCCAAGGAAGCGCTGATGGAGCCGATCGACATCCAGGATCTGGTCGCCCGCGGCCCGTCCAATCGGCTGGAGGAGCTGCGCCTTGAGCTGTACGACAAGGTGAATGCGCTGGGCATCGGCGCCCAGGGCCTGGGCGGCCTGACCACGGTGCTCGACATCAAGATCCGCGACTACCCGACGCATGCAGCCAACCTGCCGGTGGCGATGATCCCCAACTGCGCGGCGACCCGCCATGCGCACTTCACCCTCGACGGCAGCGGCCCGGTGGCGCTCGATCCGCCTTCGCTGGACGACTGGCCGACGCTGACCTACAACCCGCAGGGCGCGCGCCGGGTCGACCTCGACAGCATCACCCGCGAGGAAGTCATCACCTTCAAGCCGGGCGAGGTGCTGCTGCTCAACGGCAAGATGCTCACCGGCCGCGATGCCGCGCACAAGCGCATGGTGGAGATGCTCAACAAGGGCGAGCCGCTGCCGGTCGATCTCAAGGGGCGCTTCATCTACTACGTCGGCCCGGTCGATCCGGTGCGCGACGAAGTCGTCGGTCCCGCCGGCCCGACCACCGCCACGCGGATGGACAAGTTCACTGAACAGGTCCTTGCACAAACCGGCCTGCTCGGCATGATCGGCAAGGCCGAGCGCGGCCCGGCGGCGCTGGAAGCGATCAAGAAGCACCAGTCGATCTACCTGATGGCGGTGGGCGGCTCGGCCTATCTGGTATCGAAGGCGATCAAGGCTGCCCGCGTGGTCGGCTTTGCCGACCTTGGCATGGAGGCGATCTACGAGTTCGAGGTCCGCGACATGCCGGTCACCGTGGCCGTCGACAGCCAGGGCATCTCGGTGCACAAGACCGGGCCTCGGGAGTGGCAGTCGCGGATCGGCAAGATTCCGGTGGTGGTCGAGTGAGCGTGGACCGGATTGCAGACGCCGGACAGGAGGCAGGGCATGACAGAAGGTGAAAGCAGCGTGGACGTCGGATTCCTCGACGAGTTCTTCGCCAACGACTCACAGGCCAAGGGCTGTATCCGCTGCCGCGACGCGGCACCCTTTCTGCGTCGTCTGAAGATGGCCTTCCAGCCGATCGTCGACGTCGAGTCGCGGAAGGTGTTCGCCTACGAGGCCCTGGTTCGCGGCGAGAATGGCGAGTCGGCAGGGCAGGTCATCGCCGATGTGCCGGCCGATCAGCTCTACACTTTCGACCAGACCTGTCGCGTGCTGGCCATCGCCACCGCGCAGAAGCTCGGCATGGACTGCTTTCTATCGATCAACTTCATGCCCAATGCAGTCTATGAGCCGGCCACCTGCATCCGGCTGACCCTGGCTGCCGCCGAGCGGGTGGGGTTCCCCACCGACCGCTTGATCTTCGAGCTGACCGAGGCCGAGAAGATCCGCAATCCCGAGCATGCCCTGCGCATCGTTCGTGACTATCAGCAGCGCGGCTTCCTGACCGCCATCGACGATTTCGGCGCCGGCTACTCCGGACTCAATCTGCTGGCCGACTTCCAGCCGCACTTCGTCAAGCTGGACATGGCCCTGACCCGCGCCATCGACCGCGAGCCAGTGCGCCAGGCCATCGTCGGCGGCGTGATCGGCACCTGCCTTGCACTGAACTGCCAGGTCATCGCCGAAGGCATCGAAACCCGCGAAGAGCTGGATACCCTGCGCGGAATGGGGGTCAAGCTGTTCCAGGGCTATCTGCTGGCGCGGCCGCAAATCGAGGCGCTGCCCGAGGTCGACTACGGCGACCTGACCACGTGAGCCAACAGCCCGCCGACCGCGAGCCGAACGAAGGCCGGATGTCCGGGTCGGAAGCGTCCCCGCCACAGGCCGACCGCGGCCGCTCCAAGCAAGAAGGCAGCATCAAGGAACCGACGGCGGCTGGCATACCGGCACCCCCGTTCTACGGACTGTTGTACGGCGTGGTCATGCTCGGCTGCATGGCGGGGATGACCTGGCTGGCGCGCAGCGGAGCCCTGCAGTTGTGGGACCGGCATCCAAGACCCGGAGAGGAATACGCCTTCGGCTGGCTGTTCTCGCTGGCCTTCGGAATGGTCGGTGGGTTTGTGATCGGCTCGATGATCATGGCCAGTGTCCTGAGGTGGTACTGGCAACGATCGGGCACCCGCCGCAGCTAGTGTCCTGTCCCGGAAGTACATCGCAGAATTCGCTCGGTCTGCGCCGCCGATGCTGCGTTCCTCGTCGTCGCCATAGCGCTGCTATGCCTGCTTTGCTGCGCCTGCCTCAGCCTGAGGCACAACCGACACCAAGCGTCAGGGCTTGACCAGCACGCCGCGCAGTGCAGAACCGTTCTCGACGGGCAAGGTCCAGACCGCGAGGGCTCGGCCGTCGCGCGCGGCGATGCGTGGCATGCCGGTGCCACGACCCGGGGGCAGGGTGTCGATCACCTGCACCGACAGCGGCACGCCTTCGGCGTTGAGCTCGGCCAGCTTGAGGACGGTGCTGCGGGCCTCGCTGCCGAGCCAGACAGCCAGCGTGGTGTCCGCGCTCCAGGGCGCGAGGTCGACCCGCCCAAGCAGGTCCTTGCCCTCGTCCAGCGCGGGAAGCGCGCGCCAGCGTCCTGCCTCGCGCCGGGCAAGGCGCAGGGTGGGCAGGTCCTCGACCTGTGTCGGCCAGGCGGCGAGCAGTGATTCGCCCTGTCGGACCAGTGCCGGGCCATTGACCGGGCAGCCGGGCATGACCCAGCGGTCGGCCGGCAGCGGCGCGGGCGCGCTCCAGGCGGATTCGCTGCGGGCAACCTCGAAGATGTCGCGGATTTCCTCAGGCGTCCGGTCACGGTAGACCACCACCGGGCCCTCCGGGTCGCGCGCCATGGCCGTGCGGCAGCAGTCGCAGGTCAGTTGGTCGAGCTCGCGGCGCTCGACCACGCCCTCGCGGGTGATGACCGCGCTGTGCAGGGCGGTATGCGCGCCGCCATGGTCATGGCCATCGCCAGTCCCCTCGGTGCGGGTGCGGCGACCATCCAGCCAGACCGCGAGGATGCGGTCGTCGCCGTCCGGCAGCAGGCTGACGAAGCCGTGCTCGGTTGTCGTGCCGTCGTCGTGGAGGACTGAGAGGGGCGACCAGGTCGCGCCGCGGTCAGTGGAACGGGTAGTGTGGATGTCATAGGCATACGGCTTGGTCGGATCGGACTTGACCAGGGCGTAGCCGAGCCAGTCGCCGTTGTCGGCAATGACCAGGGCGGGAAAGTCGGCCCAGTTGACGAACCAGCCGCTACCGCGCGCTACCTCGCCGCGCCGCGCCACCACGCCGTCCGCGTCCAGCTCGGCAAAGCGCAGCGCAGCGTCGGGCCCATCGCGGTCGATCCAGCTCAGCACGAAGCCGGCATCGGTGGCGATGACCGAGCCTTGTGCCTGGCCGGGCAGGTCGAGCAGGCGAACGCCCGGCGGGGATGCCAGGCTCGTGCCCATGGCCAGCGTCAGGGCCGGGACGGAGAGCAACTGCAAAAGCCGACGAAACACCCGTGGGCGCTCCTTGGAGATGGGGTGCGGGATGGTAGCGGCCCGGGCAGCACCCCTGCCAGCGTGGGTGCTTGCAGCCCGTCGGGTTCACCGGGACGTCCCGCCCCGAGCCGGGATGAAGGTCTTGGCACCTGAATTTGCGTCTTAGCAGGAGAGGGCAGCTTGCCCGATCCGGAGCGCACCATGTCAGAGCTGATTGGCCGGCGGTTGCTGGTCTTGAACCGGGCGATTCTCGCGGTCGCTGCATTGCTTGCCTGCGCCTGCGGTAGCGCGGTGCTGGCCGGCGAGGCGCCCTCGGCGCTGGGCGATAGCCGGCGCGTTGACAGCGGGGCGCGCGTCGACTCGACGGTGCCGGCTGCAAAGGCCCTCGGTGCGCCGACTGAAGCGACCCGCGGCACGGCTGCCGACGTCGACGTCCACGTCGACAACGGGGTTGGGGTGGCAGCCCGTAGCCAGGGCAAGGGGTCTGCGCTGGCACCGGCGTTTGTGCGCGTTGAGGAGGACGATTCGGGCTGGGTGCTGACCGGCGTATGGACCGCCACGAGCCTCGCCCGCAGCAGCGGCGGCAGCGTGCTGCGCGCTAGCGCCGCGGGTGTGACCGCAGAGCACGCCTTCGAGGGCACGTGGTTGGTGCTGGGATTCGTTGGCGACCGCTTCGCCGGCGAGGTGCAGATCAGCATCGATGGCGTCGATCAGGGCAGTTTCGATCTCTACCGACGCGAGGAGCAGCTCCTGCAGCTGGCCTTCCAAGGCCTTGCCGCGGGCGCTCATCTGGTCCGGATCACCGCTGCGGCCAGCAGCAATCCGCTCTCGCAAGGCGTGCGCACCCAGCTCGACTACGCCGATTACGGCGATGGCACTCCGCTGGCCGCCGGTAGCGTCGAGGAAGATTCGCCTGACCTCCTGCTGAGCAATGGCTGGACCTCGGTCGCCTATGCCGGCGCGAGCGCAGGCAGCTATATCCGTGCCAGCAGCGCCGCGGCGTGGATACCGTTCAGCGGGGACAGCTTCAGCCTGCATGCGCTGGCCTATTCGGCGGCGGGGCGTGCCCAGCTGTTCGTCGATGGCATCTACCTCGACACCATCGATCTGTATGCGCCGGTTTTTTTCAGTGAGGCTGAGCCGCGCACGTTCGCTTACCAGGGGTTTGGGGCTGGTGAGCACGTGCTGCAGATCCTGAGCTACCAGGAGGTGGTCACCCTGGATCGCATCGACACGCCGGGGTCGGCCCCCTTCATCGACCCGAACGCGCCCGAGGCCGGCATCGCGCGCATTGAGTCGGATGATCCGCGGGTCGGCTTCAACGGTCTGCCGCTGGCGCTCGCCGCAACCAGCTGGACGCGCGTCAACGGTTTCGCGATGACCCACGCCAGCGGCGGCGAGACGGTCTCTTCGCAGACAGCCGAAGACACGCTGACGCTCGCATTCGAGGGCGAATGGCTGGGCATCGGCTTCGCCACCGACAGCAGCAGCGGGCAGGCGGAAATCGCCATCGATGGCGTGGTGGTCGACACCGTCGATCTCTACACCCGCTTCGACGACACCCTCAGCCGCTACTACCGCGACTTGGGGCCGGGCCCGCACAGCCTGTCCATCCGCGTGCTGGGCACGGCGCATCCGAACGCCTCGGCCAGCCACGTGCGCATCGACTTCTTCGATCTCTGGGACGGCCAGCCGCTGGCCGACGGCAGTTTCGAGGAGGATCACCCGCGGGTCCGCTACGGCCGCGGCTGGGGCAAGCTCAACGACCCCGCTGCCAGCGGCGGCAGCGCGTTCACCGGCGGACCCTCGGCCTCGGCCTGGTTCGCCTTCTCCGGCGATTCAGTCACCTGGCAGGGCTGGTCGCGGTTCAACTACCAGCAGGTTGAGCTGCGCATCGATGGCCAGTCGCAGGGGCTGTTCGACGTGTACAGCGAGATCGCCGGACCGGTCGACTACTCCTTTACCGGCCTTGGCTCCGGCCCCCACGTGCTCGAGGTGCGTACCTACCGTGGCGACACCGCCAGCGTCGATGTGCTGAGCACGCCGGCGCTGGGCGCGCCGCGGCCGGTACCGTCCACGGCGGCGGTCGCGCGCTTCGAAGAAGACCACCCGGCGATGCGCTACAACGGCTGGCCCTACCGGCGGATGGCGCGCAGCTGGAGCGAGCAGGGCGCCATCGCCAACAGCAGCAAGTACAACCTGCGCAGCACAACGGCGTCTGATCGCTGGAGCTTTGAGTTCAGCGGTGAGTGGATCAACCTCGGCTTCCGCAGCGAGGCCACGTCCGGCGAAGTGGAGGTGCTGATCGATGGCCAGTCGCGGGGCGTCTTCTCAACCGCTGGCGGGGTCAACGGCAGTCGGAACCTCATCTTTGCCGACCTCGGCAGCGGCAGCCACACGGTGGAGGTCGTGGTGGTGTCGGGCGATGTCAGGCCCGACTTCATCGACGTCTGGGATGGGGCGAGCGGCGCGACCGGCTGGGTCAACGTATCGCTGATCGATGATCCGGGGGATGGCCTGACGCTGAGCGACCGCCGCTGGTGGACGTCGGCGGAGGAAATCTACGCCCGCGAGGGAGATTTCGTTGCGCCATTCGTCAACGCCACGACCAATACCTGGTTGTCCTTCGTCGGCGAGAGCCTCACCGTCCTGCCGTTCCAGCGCAGCGGGACCTCGCTGCAGGTGGTGATCGACGGGGTGGATCGCGGCATCTTCGATATGTCCCCGGAGGCGCCCTTCCGCACCCAGCCCAAGGCCTTGCACTTTCCCGACCTTGGACCGGGCGCGCACGTGGTCCAGGTGGCCACGCCAGCGGTCAGCGTCAATGCGGCGCGGCTCGACGCCTTCGAGATCGAGCCGGCCGACTTTGCCGACTACACGCCGTCGGTCGAGTGGTTCGACACCCGCGCGACGGAAACCCTGCCCGGCGGCAGCAATACCGGCTTTGCCTCGACCATCGCAATCGGCGACCTCGACGGCGACGGCAGCGTCGAGCTGGTAGCGCCTTCGCTGAACGGTCGACTCTACGTGTACCGCGGCGATGGCCAGGACGCAGGAGACGGCACGCCGCTACTGTGGACCAGCGACCTGGTCGGCCCGGCCGCCGAGCCTGCGCTGGCCGACCTCGACGGCGATGGGGACGCCGAGATCGTGGTGGTGGGTAAGCAGGGCACCTTTGCCTTCCATCACGACGGCCAGCTGGCCTGGAGCAATACCGCCGTGGTCTCGCACAACAGCGGCGAGGACTTCGGCTGGGGCGGGCCGAGCATCGGCAACCTTGACCTCGACGCCGAGCCCGAGATCGTGATCTCGGCCAGCGGCGACGCGCTCTACGTGCTCGATCACCAGGGCAACATCCTCTACAGCGACCCGCTGATGAGCGACACGCCCACGGTTCCGGTGCTGGCTGACCTCACCGGCGACGGCGTGCTCGACATCGTCGTCGCCAGCGAGTGGACGCTCAAGGTGATCGACTTCTTTTCCGGTGGCGGGCTGGCCTGGAGCCGTGAGCTGCCGGATCCGATCGTCGTGCTTGGCGGCGCCGGGGCCTTCGGCGCGCCGGCCATCGCCGACCTGGACGGCGATGGCCGGGCCGAGGTCATCGTCAACTGGGGACATGTCGTTGAGGCGCTGCAGGACGATGGCAGCCTGCTGTGGCGCTACCCGACCGGGCGAAACGATCTGTTCAAGCCGAGCGCGGTGACCATTGCCGACGTGACCTGGGACGGCAAGCCCAATGTCATCACCGCCTCCGCGCGCAGCGGTGGCCTGTTCATCTCACACCACCAGATGATGGTGCTGGACGAGGCCGGTGATCTGGTCTGGGAGCAGGAGGTCGGCGACAACACCGCGTCGGCTTCCGGCGTGGTGGCCCAGGACCTGACCGGCAACGGCGTGTGGGAGATTCTCTGGAACGGCTCGGTGGATGGCCTGCTGATCTTCAACGGGCCTGACGGGAAGCGTCTGTACAACGAGCCGCTGACCCGCTCCGGCACGGTCATGGACTATCCGACCCTGGCCGATGTCGATGGCGACGGCCAGGCTGAAGTGGTGCTTGCGGGATCGGCCGGCCTGTTCGTGGTCGGCCACAGCGGGCGCTGGGTCGATTCGCGTCCGCAGTGGAACCAGCACAACTACCACATCAACAATGTGGAGAGTGACTGGCGCATTCCGTTCACCGAAGCCAACAGCTGGGAGGTGCACAACACCTACCGCACCCAGACCCCTGATCGCGATCCGGGCTGCCTGCTGCAGGATGGCAACCCGCTGCTGCCGCAGCTGGTCGATCTGTCGCCAGCCGCCGGCGAGGTGCTGAGCTCCGGCGTGCCCCTGGTGCTCAGCGCGCGGGCGCTGCAGGTCGGGCCTTTCCAGCCGATCCTCGATGTGTTGGTCAACGGCGAGTCGGTGCAGTCGCTGGATCCCTCGGGCAGCGTGTTCCATCCGCTGACCCTGGTCCCGGGCAGCAACCGCTTCGATCTGGTGGTCGTCGATCGCTGCGGCCAGTCCACATCCAGCATCGAGCTGAGCGGGGCGGGCGATGCGCAGGATCCCTGGTCCGACGTCGCTGACGCCTCGGTGCTGTTCGAGGCGCGGTTCTCCCAGAGTACCCACGATCCGGGCACCGATCGGCTGCTGGCCAAGTTGCAGGTCTTCAACGACGGTCCGACCGTCAACGGCCCCGTGCTGATGGCGATGGGGCGCGACGCCGATCCGGCAGTCAGCCTGCTCAATGCCGATGGCGTCACCCCGCAGGGCGAGCCTTACGTGATCGTGGTGGAAGAGGGGGATTCGCTGCCTCCGGGAGCGTTGTCCGCCGCGCGCGACGTGGTGCTGCGCAACCCGCAGCAGGCGCCGATCGACTTCACCCCGCGCTGGCTGGCGCCGCTGAACCAGAACCCGTACTTCCTTAGCATCCCGGTCGCGCGTGCGACCACCGGGCAGCCCTGGCGCTATCGCATCGAGACGGCGGATGGCAATGGCGATGCGCTCGCCCTGTCGTTGACCACGGCGCCGGCGGGGGTGTCCCTGGTCGATGGCGAACTGCAGTGGACGCCGTCTGCCCCGGGCAGCGCAGATGTGGTGCTCGCGGTGAGTGATGGCCGCGGGGGCACGGCGCGCCAGGGCTTCACCCTCACGGTCAGCGACGGCAGCTTCAACCGGCCGCCGGTGTTCATCACCACGCCGCCCGCGCGGATCGCCATCGGCGGTGACTACCGCTATGCCGCCGCCGCTTCGGATATCGACAACGATCCACTCAGCTTCCAGCTGCAGTCGGCACCGGTCGGCGTTACCGTCGATGCCGGAAGCGGCCTGGTCAGCTGGGACACCGCCGCGCCCGGACGGCACAGCATCGTGCTCCGCGTCGACGACGGTCGCGGCGGGCAGGCGACGCAATCCTGGACCCTGTATGTCGGCGAGACCGAGGTGACGCCGCCTGGCCCGGCCTTCAGCAGCGTGCCCGAGACCGTCGCCGCGGTGGGCGTGCAGTACCGCTACGCCTATCGGGTGGCGAGCAGCGCCGGCGCGGCCAGCGTCAGCCTGGCGCAGGCGCCGGCCCGGATGAGTCTGGATGCCGGCCGCGGCACGCTGACCTGGGTGCCCGGCGGCCCCGATCTCGGCGTCCACGAGGTGGAACTGCTGGCGGTGGACGACAACGGCAGCGAGGCCCGCCAGCGCTTCGATTTGAGCGTGCTCGCCGCGCTGCCGAACCAGCCGCCGTACTTCACCAGCGTGGCGCCGGGCAGCGCCCGGGTCGGCTCGCTGTATCGCTACGCCGCCGCCGCCGTGGATCCCGAGTTCACAGCGCTCAGCTGGTCATTGGATGCGGCGCCTGCCGGGATGAGCGTCGATCCGGATACCGGCCTCGTCGAATGGACGCCGGCCGCGGCCTTGCCGTCCACGGTGTCGGTGGCGCTGCGCGCCGTCGATACGGGCGGTGCGACGGCCACCCAGGGCTTCGACATCGCGGTGCGCGCGTCGAACGCGGCGCCGGTGATCAGCACCACGCCGCCGACGTCGGTGCTGGCCGGCGCGTTCTACAGCGTGCGCATGCGGGCCGAGGATGCCGACGGCGACCCGCTGCACTGGCGCCTGCTGCAGGGCCCGCCGGGAATGACCCTGCACCCCGGCTTCGGCTGGCTGCACTGGACGACGCTCGGCAATGACCCTGGCAGCTACCCGGTGCGGCTGGAGGTCAGCGATGACTGGGGCGGCCGCGACGAACTCGGCTTCAGCATCAGCCTGCTGGCGGACAGCGAACCGCCCACGCTCTCGATCCGCATGCAGCCGGACACTGCCTGCCGCCTGCAGGCTACCGAGGTCTGCGTCGAGGCGGCCGACAACGTCGGATTGTCCAGCGTCGACCTGAGTCTGGACGGCACGCCGGTGGCGCTGGACTCGGCGCGCTGCCATCGCTTCACGCCGGCGGAGGCCGGGCTGCTGAGCGCGCTCGCGACCGCATTCGACCCCAGCGGGCTCAGCGGCAGCAGCGCCCGCACGCTCAGCGTGGCGGATTGCAACGACACCCAGGCGCCGGTGGTGACCCTGGTGGCACCCACCCTGGGGCTGGCCTTTGATCAGCCCACGCCGATCGTGGTCAACATCGAGGACAACACGCCCGACATCCTGACCTGGGAGGTCACGCTGCGCGCCGTGGCCAGCGGCGAAACGCAGACCTTGGCCAGCGGCAGCGGCGCGGTCAGTGGCGGGGAGGTCGCGGTGTTCGACCCGACCCTGCTGCCGTCCGGCGACTACGAGCTGGAAGTCGTCGCCAGCGACGGCGCACAGACCGGTGGGCTGCGCCTGCCGATGGCTGCGGGTACCGGCAGCAAGCCGGGCCGGGTGGCCTTCACCACGGTGGACCTGAACTGGAACGTCGGCGGTTTCCCCTTGAACGTCGGGCGGTCCTATGACTCGCTCGATGCCGGTCCGCTGGGCGAGGGCGCGGGTGACTTCGGCCCGGGCTGGCGTCTGGCGCTCTCCGCCAGCATCGAGGACTCGGCGCCCGACCTGCCCGCCGATGCGCCCACGTTCAGCCGCCTCGCCGCCGAGCCCTACACCACCCAGACCCGGGTGACCGTGGTCAAGCCCAACGGCGAGCGGGTCGGCTTCCGCTTCGCGCCCGAGGCCAAGTCCTGGCCTTCGGTGCTGCAGTTCGCGGTGCGCTTCGAGCCCGACCCCGGCGTCACCGACACCCTGCGCGCGGTGGGCTGGCCGGATACCGTGTTCCAGCTCGGCAATGGCTTCGCCGATTTCCTGCTGCCCTACAACCCGGACCTGTTCGAGCTGACCACGGCTGAGGGCGTGGTCTACCTGATCAGCGAGTTTGACGGATTGCTCGAGGTGCGCGATGTCGAAGGCGGCGTGCTGAGCCTCACCGAGTCGGGCTGGCAGAGCTCGCGCGGTGCGCGAGTCGACTACCTGCGCGATGGCCAGGGACGGATCACCGACGTCGTGCTGATCGATGAGGACGGCAGCACTGAGCTGGGGCGGATCCGCTACGGCTATGACCTCGCCGGCAACCTGGTCAGCGTCACCGACCTGGCCGGCGGCGTGAGCCGCTTCGAGTATGACGATGCCGGTTACCCGCACCACCTGACGGCCATGTTCGACGCGGCCGGTCGCGCCATCGCGCGGATGGTCTTCGACGAAGACGGTCGGATGATCGCGCACTGCCCGGGCGATGCTGACCTGGCGACCCTGCAAGGCTGCAGCCAGTTCGACTTCGACGGCGCGGTCAGCACGCAAACGCAGATCGACGGATTGGGCCTGCGCAGCGAGCTGAGCTATGACGAGCGCGGTCTGCTGGTGCTGCGTCGAGACGAGGTGTCGCCCAACAGCTTCGCCGAACAGCGCTGGGTGTACGACGCACAGGGCAGGGAGGTCGAGTACATCGACGCCGATGGCGGGACCTCCCGCAGCGAGTGGGACGATGAGGGCAATCGCATCCGCCTGACCGAACCGGATGGCCGCTACTGGGTCTGGGAATACGGCGCCTGCCATGGTGATGACAGTTGGCTGCGGCAGTGCGATGCGCTGGGCAATTGCGTCGAGCAACGCTTTGATGAGGCCTGCCGACTGACATCTACCACCGATCCGCTGGGCGGCGTGAGCACCCGGCAGTACAACGCGCAGGGCCAGCGCACGCTCACCATCGATGCGCTGTCCCAGGTGCTGCAGTCGCAGTTCAACAGCAGCGGCAAGCTCGAACGCGTCACCGATGCGCTGGGCGCGGCGAGCCTTTTCGAGTACGGCGAGTTCGGCGAGCTGCGCGCGGAGACCCAGCGCGATGGCCTGCGCCGAGAGTTCCTCTACGACGAGGGTGTGCGCGTCTCCGAGGAGCGCTGGCTCGGCGGGTCGCCCAGCGAGTCGGGCATCAGCTGGTCCCACGATGCCGGCAACCTGATCGACGGGCTGAGCTGGTCCGGCGCCGAGGTCGACCTGAGCTACTGGCCGGATGGCCGCATCCGCCGCATTACCCACAGTTCCCCCAGCGCCCCGGACTGGTGGATCGAGTACGCCTACGACGGCAACAACAACGTGGTCCGACTGGAGGACTCCTTCGGTGGCCTCACCGAATACGCCTACGACGGGCTGAACCGGGTCACCGAGGCGCGCCAGTCGGGCGCGGGGGTGTCGAGCAAACGGGTGGTGATCGAGTACAGCGCTTCCGGCCAACCGATCGCCTACCGGCGCTATGCCAGTCTCGACGACAGCCAGCCGGGGCCGGTCACGCTGTTCGAGTATGCGTGCCTGTCCTGCCCGACCAGCCTGTCGAGGATTGCCCATCAGCGGGCCGACGGCAGCCCCATCCACGAGCTCAGCTACAGCCGCAACGCGCTGCATGAGATCGACACGCTGACCGATGCCGACGGTAGCCATGCCTTTGTCCGCGACGGGCGCGGCTGGCTGGTTGCTGCGGACTATGCGAACGGCTTTGCCACCGCCGACCAGAGCTTCCAGTGGGACGCAGCGGGCAACTGGCTGAGTCGCAGCGGGTCGTTCGGCGGCGCCAACACGGCACTGCTCGGCTATCAGCAGGGGCAGGGCGGTCATCGCCTGCTGTCGGATGGGGTCAACACCTATCAGTACGATGCGCGCGGCGCCCTGGTGCTGAAGACCGGTCCGGACGGCCGGCTGGAGATCGCCCGCGACCGCCGCGGGAATGCGGTCCAGGTCAGTCAGTTCGACGCGGCCGGGCAGCCGGTCTCGCAGGCCAGCTACACCTTCGGCTCGAACCAGCAGCGGGTGCTCGCCGAGCGCGATGGGGTGGTCCGGCACTACGTGTTCGACGGCCCGAACCCGATCATCGCCCTCGACGACACCGGCCAGGTGGTCTGGCGAGCGCTGCAGCTGCCGACCTTCGACCGGACGCTGGCGATGGATTCGACGGCCGGCCTGCGCTGGCTGCTCAGCGACCATCTCGGCAGCGTGCGCAATCAGGTCGACAACGCTGGGCAGGTGCTGGCTGCCTTCAGCTATGACGCCTTTGGCCGACAAGTCAGCGGCCCGGCGCCGGGCATCGATGATCCGTTCCGTTTCGCCGGCCGCGAGTTCGACGTGCCGGGCGACCTCGGCTACTACCGCCTGCGGCTGTATGACCCGGCGATCGGCCGCTTCCTGAGCGAGGACATCCTCGAGCCCTTCCACTACGCCTACGCCAATAACAACCCGATCAATCTTGCGGACCCCACCGGCGCTGTGGCGGTGTTCGAGTACGCGCTGCTGCTGTGCAAGGTCGCCGGTCAGATAGCCGAGGCAGACGGGCCCGCCAGCCTGGTCCGCGCCGCATTCTCGGGGAGCATCGCTGCCTTCAAATACGCGGTGGCGGATTTCTGGATCGGCCAGGCGGTGGACATCCCCTGCGGCATTCCGCTGCCCAGCGTGGGCGGGGCCAACGGCGGCGACGGTCCTGGTCTGGGGGGAGGAGTCCTGTGATGTTCAAGTCTGCTTGTCGTTCCGTTTCTGTAGCGACCCTGCGAGCAGCCGGTTGCTCCGTGTCGCTGCTCTTGGCCTTGTGTCTGGCGAGCACGGCGCAGGCCTCCACGCTCCCGCAGCCGGTTGATGTGCCGCTGGCGAACGGCGACTTCAGCGAGGGGCTTGCCCACTGGCAGGTCGATCTCGCGCCGGCGCCGACCGGGCCGGCGGGCGACATCAGCGTCGTGGATGGTGCCGCGCGCCTGCTCAAGGGCGGCGCCTACCGGGTCCGGCTGAGCCAGACCTTCGATGCGCCCGAGGGCCTTCGCGCGATCAGGCTGCGGCTGGCCAGCCTGCCGCAGCTCACCGCCAGCGGCAGCTTCATTCCCGACGCCTTCGACGTGCACCTGACCGACGCCCGCGGCTTTACCCGGGTCGCCAGCATCCGCAGCGGTGCCAGCGCTGCGGTCAATGCCAGCGGCAGCCCCGGCAGCCTCGTGCTCAGCGACGGCGCGACCCTGCAGGCGAACGTGCTGCGGATCGCCGTTGACTCGATCGCGACCGGTGAGCCGCTGCAGCTCTCGGTGGCCCTGGTAGGGCCGCAGAGCGAGACCCAGACCCTCGTCGCCATCGATGATGTGGTGCTGGAGGCGCAGGCCGCAGCGCCTCCGGAGGAATTCCGCATCGGTAACTGCACGATGTTCTGGGACGGGTTCGAGGCGGGCTACCCGGCGCCGCCGCAGCCTGCCTGCTATCAGGGACAGCTCAACGACACCGGCGTGCTGCGCTGCGCCGACGGCAGCGCGGCCGGCTTTGCCGGTACCTGTCCGATCGTTTCAGCGCCCGGGCAGGACGCGGAGTTCGGCCGCGACCCGCTGGCCGATGCTGGCGTGCTGCAGAAGCGCGGCCTGGGCGATGCCGGCTTCGATTTCAGCAAGCTCGACGAGAACGGGCTTGCCCTGCCGAACGACGCCACGCAGTGGGGCTGCGTCGTCGACAACACCACCGGCCTGGTCTGGGAACACAAGAGCAGCGATCCAGCCAGCCTGCGCTTCCATGGGCACACCTACAGCTGGTTCGATCCCGACAGCACCCGCAACGGCGGCGCGCCGGGCGTGGTCGACGGCGGCGTGTGCAGCGGCAGCGGCTGCGACACCGAAAGCTTTGTCGAGGCAGTGAACGCCGCAGGCTTCTGCGGTGCCAATGTCTGGCGACTGCCCACCCGGGCCGAGCTGATGAGCCTGCTCCACAACGGACGCCTGGCGCCGAGTATCGATACCGGCCTGTTCCCGCAGACGCCGGCGGCCGGCTTCTGGAGCGCGTCGCCCGTGGCGCGGAGTGCAGGTGATGCGTGGATCGTCATGTTCAGCGACGGCAACGTGACCACCGCACCCGCTTCCAGCGCACAGCGGATCAGGCTGGTGCGCGCGCTGCCCTGAAACGCAGGCCTGCTTTACGGAGACTTCCCATGAACAAGACGCCACGATCCCTCCAATGTTGCTTCCTGCTGCTGGCCGTCGCGTGCAGCGCTGCGCGTGCCGAGACGGCCTGCAGCCCCGGCAGCGAGAACATCGCGATCAACTCCAGCACGCCCAGCAGCGGGTTCGACCTGGTGTCCCAGGCCGCAGTGCAGGACGGCATCACCGTCCACAACCCGACCCAGCTGCACTGGTCGCGCTGCGCCGTTGGTCAGCAATGGAATGGCAGCAGCTGCGTGGGCAACGCCAGCCTGCTGACCTGGACCGAGGCCCTGGCCGCGGCGCGGGCAAGCACGCTGGGCGGATTCGATGACTGGCGCGTGCCCAGCCGCAGCGAACTGGCCTCGATTATCGAGCAGCGCTGCTTCTCTCCGTCGATCAACGTCGCCGCCTTCCCTGCCACGCCGCCGCTGGGCTTCTTCAGCGCCACACCGCACGCCGAATCGATCGCACCGGGCGCAGACGGCAGCATCTGGGTCATCGATTTCAGTGATGGCGATGTCCTGCCCGACGAGAGCAGTCGCAGCTATCCGGTACGTCTGGTTCGCGGCGGGCGCCTGGGGCGCTGATCAGATGCAGCCCATGCTCAGCGCGCCGTAAAGGCCCGCAATCACTACGCGCCACGCACGCATTCCGCCCACGAGCTCAACCTTTGGCGTGTCCGCTCGACGGGGAAGCGTAGGGATGGGCCTGACCGGCGCATCGCGACCCAAAGGAGAACACCAGCCAGTGCCCGCAGCGGGCGCAAAGTGGAGCTCCGCCTAGCGGCCGCCGCCCCTCAGTCCGTCCAGTGGGCTGGTCACCGCGCCGACGCCCTGAATCAGGACGTGGGTGTAGATCTGCGTGGTGCTCACGTC
>CAYGMG010000044.1:0-27139 GCA_964350895.1 uncultured Lysobacter sp. | reverse complement strand
GACCCCGGCCTGGATGGCCGAGCGCCTGCGCCGCTGCGGCATCCGCCCGATCTCCAGCATCACGTACTGGGTGACGTCAACCAGCAGGGAGATCGGGCGGATGCCGCAGCGGCGCAGGCGCTCGGCCATCCAGGCCGGGGTCGGCGCACTGGCATCGACGCCGCGGATCAGCCGCCCGGCATAGCGCGGGCAATCGGCAGCGGCGGACAGGGTCACCGGCAGCACCTGGTCGATCTTCGACGGATGCGGCTCGATCACCAGCGGCTTGACCGTGCTGCCGAGCGCAGCGGCAACGTCAAAGGCGATTCCGCGCACCGAGAAGCAGTCGGCGCGATTCGGCGTCAGCTTGATCTCGATGCTGTGGTCGGGCAGACCCAGATAGGCCGCCAGCGGCTGGCCGAGCGGCGCATCGGCGGGCAGCTCCATGAGGCCGCTGGCATCCTCGTCGATACCCAGCTCCTTGGCCGAGCAGAGCATGCCGAAGGACTCGACGCCGCGCAGCTTGGCCGGCTTGATCTGCATGCCGCCGGGCAGGCTGCTGCCGACCGTGGCCAGAGGCGCTTTCAGCCCGAGCCGCGCGTTCGGCGCACCGCAGACGATCTGCACCGACTCGCCGCTGCCTATGCTCACCTGGCACAGCTTCAGGCGGTCGGCCTCGGGGTGCTTCTCGCAGGCGATGATTTCGGCAACCAGCACGCCGGGCAACTCGCCGCCGACCGTCGCGCAGTCCTCGACCTCAAGGCCGATGGCAGTCAGCGTGCTGCACAGGGTATCTGTGTCGGCGTCGATGGCAACGTGTTCGCGGAGCCAGGATTCGGGGAATTTCATGGGAGAGCCGTGATTCGTGATTCGTGATTGGTGATTCGCTCAAGCGCCGTGATTCGTGATTCGGGATTGGTGATTCGGAAAGGCAGGCGAAGGCGACCCGAACTCTCGGGCTGCGAAGCCGCGCTCTTACTAATCACCAATCACGAATCACCAATCACGCGCTTTCTCAAGCAAACTGCTTGAGGAAGCGCAAATCATTGTCAAAAAAGCTGCGCAGGTCATTGACCCCGTAGCGGAGCATGGCGAAGCGTTCGACGCCGAGGCCGAAGGCGAAGCCGGTGTAGCGCTCGGGGTCGATGCCGCAGTGGCGCAGGACGTTGGGATGCACCATGCCGCAGCCGAGCACTTCCAGCCAGCCCGGCTCGCTGCCGTCGCCGCGGTCCCAACGGATATCGACCTCGGCCGATGGCTCGGTGAAGGGAAAGTAGCTGGGCCTGAAACGCATTTCGAAGTCGCGCTCGAAGAAGGCATCGACGAACTGCTTGAGGGTGCCCTTGAGGTCGGCGAAACTGGATGTTTCGTCGACCAGTAGGCCTTCGACCTGATGGAACATCGGGGTGTGGGTCTGGTCGCTGTCACTGCGGTAAACCTTGCCCGGGGCGATGATCCGGATCGGCGGCGTGCGGCCGAGCATCGAGCGGATCTGCACCGGTGAGGTGTGGGTGCGCAGCAGACGCCCATCCGGGAAATAGAAGGTGTCGTGCATGGCCCGCGCCGGATGGTGCGGCGGGAAGTTCAGGGCCTCGAAGTTGTGCCAGTCGTCCTCGATCTCCGGGCCGTCGGCGACCTGGTAGCCGAGCCCGGCGAAGATCGCGCTGATCCGCTCCAGGGTGCGCGAGACCGGATGCAGGGTGCCGCGCTGGCCGTCGCGTCCGGGCAGGCTGATGTCGACCCGCTCCGAAGCCAGGCGGGCGCTGAAGGCAGCCTCTTCCAGTGCCAGCTTGCGCTCTGCGAGCGCTGCGCCGACCGCGTCCTTGACCCGGTTGATCTGCTCGCCCTGCGCCTTGCGCTGCTCGGGGGCCAGGCTGCCGAGCGACTTGAGCTGGGCGGTGATCGCGCCGCTCTTGCCGAGCAGGGAGACGCGCAGGGCGTCCAGCGCCTCGAGCGAAGCCGCGGTGGCGATGTCGGCAAGGGCGGTGGATTGCAGGGTGTCGAGGTCGCTCATGGTTCTTCCGTTGGACGGTACTGCGGGAACTCCATCGCCAGCAAGCTGGCTCCTACATCCGAAGCGCACGTGTAGGAGCCAGCTTGCTGGCGATCATTCCGCCAGGCGGCCCGTTCGCTGCCGCCAAAAAACAAATGGGGAAGAGCGGCGCCCTTCCCCATCGTTTGCGGGCCTTGCGACCCGCGTCTTGATGCCGTTCACCGCGGCGCCGGCTGACCGACGCTGCGGGGTGGACGTCGCTTACGCCGCCAGCGCGCCCTTGGCCTTCTCGGCGATGGCGCCGAAGGCATTGATGTCGTGCACGGCGATGTCGGCCAGGGCCTTGCGGTCGAGCTCGATGCCGGCCTTCTTCAGGCCGTTCATCAGGCGCGAGTAGGACAGGCCGAACTGACGGGCCGCGGCATTGATGCGCACGATCCACAGGGCGCGGAACTGACGCTTCTTCTGCTTGCGGCCGATGTAGGCGTACTGCTGTGCCTTGGTGACCGCCTGCTTTGCGACGCGGAATACCTTGCGACGGGCATTGAAATAGCCCTTCGCACGGGACAGGATTTTCTTGTGACGACGACGGGCGGTTACGCCACGCTTAACACGTGCCATGGTTCATCCTCCCCTTACAAGTACGGCAGCATGCGCTGGACGCGACCCGCGTCCTCCGCACGAACGTGGTTGGTCGCACGCAGACCGCGCTTACGCTTGGTCGCCTTCTTGGTGAGGATGTGGCTCTTGAAGGCGTGTCCGCACTTGAACTTGCCGGAAGCTGTCTTCCGGAAGCGCTTTGCGGCCGCCCGATTGGTCTTCATCTTGGGCATGACATTCACTCTTTCGATGTTGTTATGACACTGGATCAGGCGGCGGTTGCCCGCGCTTTCCTTCCTGCCTGATACGGCTTGTAGGCCCGTTGCCGGGCTGGTTCCTCATAAAGGCCGTGATTCGTGATTCGCGATTCGTGATTCGCAAGAGCGGGGCGCGAACGCCTGTCGCCTTGCGGATCTCCGGATCGCGAAACGCGCGCCCCGAGCCGTTACTTCTTTTTCGGAGCGATCATCATCACCATCTGCCGGCCTTCCAGGCGCGGGCGAGATTCGATGACGACCTCTTCCTTCAGATCCTCTTCGAGCCGCTGGATCATCTGCACGCCAAGCTCGGTGTGCGCCATCTCGCGGCCCTTGAAGCGGATCGTGATCTTGATCTTGTCGCCTTCCTCGATGAAGCGGCGCATGTTGCGCAGCTTGATCGCATAGTCACCGTCATCGGTGGTTGGGCGAAACTTCACTTCCTTGATTTCGACCTGCTTGGTCTTCTTGCGCGCGGCCGAGGCCTTCTTCTGCGCTTCGAAGCGGAACTTGCCGAAATCCATCACGCGACAGACGGGCGGATCCGCGTTCGGCTGGATCTCGACCAGGTCAAGCCCTTCGTCTTCCGCGAGGCGAAGTGCCTCGTCCCGGGAGAGTACGCCGACCATTTCGCCGTCGGACCCGATGACGCGCACGCGCGGCACCCGTATCTCCTCGTTTTTCCGATTCAGTTTATCGGTGCTAATTCGCTATTCCTCTTGCCAGTGATTGCCGCATCCGAAGACCATCTCAGGCCAGCGGGCCGCGCTCCGCGGCGACCCGGGAGACGAAGTCTGCCAGGCTCATCGAGCCCAGATCTTCCCCGGAACGCGCGCGCACCGCAACGAGCCCGTTTTCCTTCTCGCGGTCTCCGACCACCAGAAGGTACGGCACCCGTTGCAGCGTGTGTTCGCGGATTTTATAGCCGATCTTCTCGTTTCTCAAGTCGGACTCGACTCGAAACCCCTGATCCGCCAAGGTTTTGGTCACTTCTGCGACGTATTCGGCCTGCGCATCGGTGATGTTGGCGACCACGATCTGCCTGGGCGCCAGCCAGAACGGGAACAGTCCGGCATGGTGCTCGATGAGGATTCCGAGGAAGCGCTCCATCGATCCGACGATGGCCCGGTGCAGCATGACCGGGTGGCGCTTGGTCGAGGATTCGTCGACATACTCGGCACCCAGCCGCTCGGGCATCATGAAGTCGACCTGCATGGTGCCGACCTGCCAGCCACGGCCGATCGAGTCGCGCATGTGGTACTCGATCTTGGGACCGTAGAACGCGCCCTCGCCGGGCAACTCCTCCCACTCAACGCCCGAGGCACGCAGCGCGGCGCGCAGGGCGTTCTCGGCCTTGTCCCAAGTGGCGTCATCGCCGAGCCGGGGCTCCGGACGCAGTGCGATCTTCAGCGAGATGTCGGAGAAGCCGAAGTCGGCATAGACCTTCATCGCCTGGGCGTGGAAGGCGGCCACCTCGGCCTCGACCTGATCCTCGGTGCAGAAGATATGGCCGTCGTCCTGGGTGAAGGCGCGCACCCGCATGATGCCGTGCAGGGCGCCGGAGGGCTCGTTGCGGTGGCAGCCGCCGAACTCGCCGTAGCGGATCGGCAGGTCGCGGTAGCTGTGCAGACCGGCGTTGTAGATCTGCACGTGGCCCGGGCAGTTCATCGGCTTCACCGCATAGGTCCGCTTCTCGGACTCGGTGAAGAACATGTTGTTCTGGTAGTTGTCCCAGTGCCCCGAGCGCTTCCAGAGCGAGACGTCGAGGATCTGCGGGCAGCGCACTTCCTGGTAGCCGCATTCCTTGTAGACCCGGCGCATGTACTGCTCAACGGTCTGCCACAGCTGCCAGCCGCGCGGGTGCCAGAACACCATGCCGGGCGCCTCTTCCTGCTGGTGAAACAGGTGCAGCTGCTTGCCGATCTTGCGATGGTCGCGCTTCTCGGCCTCTTCCAGCTGATGCAGGTAGGCCTTGAGCTCCTTGTCGTTCAGCCAGGCGGTGCCGTAGACCCGCTGCAGCATCTCGTTCTTGGAGTCGCCGCGCCAGTAGGCGCCGGCCACCTTCATCAGTTTGAAGGCACGCAGCTTGCCGGTGCTCGGCACGTGCGGGCCGCGGCACAGATCGATGAACTCGCCTTGCGCGTACAGCGAGAGGTCCTCATTGGCCGGAATCGACTCGATGATTTCGGCCTTGTAGATCTCGCCCTTGTCGCGGAAGAAGGACACTGCCTCATCGCGCGGCATCACCGAGCGCGCGACCGGCTGGTCTTCCTTGACGATCTTGGCCATCTCGGCCTCGATCTTCTCGAGGTCCTCGGGGGTGAACGGGGTCTTGCGCGCGAAGTCGTAGTAGAAGCCGTTGTCGATCACCGGGCCGATGGTGACCTGGGTGTCGGGGAACAGCCGCTGGGTGGCCTGGGCCAGCAGATGGGCGGTCGAGTGGCGGAGAATCTCCAGCGCATCGGCATGCTTGTCGGTGACGATTTCCAGCGCGGCATCGTTCTCGATGCGGTGACTGGTGTCGACCAGCTGGCCGTCAACCTTGCCGGCCAGCGCGGCCTTGGCAAGGCCCGGACCGATCGAGGCGGCGACCTCGGCCACGGTCACCGGCTGCTCGAAGGCGCGCTGTGAACCGTCAGGGAGGGTAATGGCGGGCATGGACTGTCTCCGGATTCCAGGTGTTGCGAGTGCGGGGCAACTGCTCGGGGCAACAAAAAAGGGCGCCGAGCGCCCTTCGATTGGTCCAGCCAAACAAGCGCCCGGTGTGCGTCAGGAAATGTCGTTTCCGGTAGTGCTCATGTCGCACGCTCGATCGCCGGTTTCCGGGCGACCACCTCTTGCTGCTGGATGCCTGCTCGTCTTGCCTGGGCCACGATCTGCATCGTGGTGGGCGGTACAGGGTTCGAACCTGTGACCCCTACCATGTCAAGGTAGTGCTCTACCGCTGAGCTAACCGCCCGAAGGCCCGCGGATGGGTTGCGCCATCGCGGGGCCGCGAAGTCTAGCAGTGCGTCCGGCAGCGCACAATGGGCCAGCAGCTCAGGCGCGCAGCGCGGCCGCCCATTGCTCGGCGTACTCGCCGACCAGCAGGTGCAAAACGCCGTCCTCCAGGCGCAGTACGGCATCGGCGCCGGCCAGCCGCGCGGCGTCGCTGTCCAGCCGATCTGCCACGGCGAGCTGCACCCGGACCCGGGTGTAGGCCACCGGCTCGACCGAACGCAGGTTGTCGCGTCCGCCCAGCGCTGCCAGCAGGGCCGGCGCGGCCTCGCGGATCCACGGCGCGATGGGTCCGGACTCGGCGATCCGTGCCGGTCCGCTGCCGGCATCTGCGCCGACCGACGCGGTGGGCAGCGTGACCGCCCCGCCCTGCCCGCGCAGATACAGCTGCATATCGGTCTTGAGATTCTCCGAGCGCGGACCGAACACCGCCTGCACCGCGCTGCCCACTCGCATCACCCCGGCCGCGCCGAGCGCTTTCAATGCCGCATCGTCCACCTGACCCGGATCGGCGACGCTCACCCTCAGTCGGGTGATGCAGGCATCGAGGCCCTCGATATTGGCGTGCCCGCCGAATGCCCGGACCAGGGCATGGGCCATGTCGTCGACCGCAGCTTCGGCCTGCTCGCCCAGGGTCTCGGCCTCGCGCCCGGGGGTCTTGAGGTCGAAAAAGCGAATGCAGGCGCGGAACACCGTGTAGTAGATCAGCGCATAGATCGGCCCCAGCACGAACACGTACCAGGCGTGCTGCGCATTGCGCCCAAGCAGGTTGAAGATCACGAAGTCGATGGCGCCCTGGGAGAAGGTAAAGCCCATGTGCATGTCGAGCGAGTTGGCGACGAACTGGGTGCTCGCCGCGAGCACAGCGTGGACCAGGTAGAGCACGGGCGCGACGAACAGGAAAGCGAATTCGATCGGCTCGGTGATGCCGGTCAGGAACGAAGTCAGCGCGCCGGACAGCATGATCCCGCCGACCGCGACCCGGCGCTCCGGCCGCGCGCTGTGCCAGATCGCGATGGCCGCCGCCGGCAGGCCGAACATCTTGAACAGGAAGGCGCCGGCCAGCACGCCGGCGGTCGGATCCCCGGCGAAGAAACGGTTGATGTCACCGCTGACCACCTTGCCGGTGGTCGGGTCGGCGAAGGCGCCCATCTCGAAGAAAAACGGCACGTTCCAGATGTGGTGCAGGCCGAACGGGATCAGCAGGCGCTCGACGAAGCCGTAGATGGTCGCCGCGGTGCGTGGATCGGATACCGCCGCCCAGTGCGAGAAGGCCTTGATCCCCGAGCCGATCGGCGGCCAGATCAGCACCAGCAGCAGGCCAAGGCCAATCGCAGCGATCGCGGTGACGATCGGCACGAAGCGCTTGCCGGCAAAGAAGCCGAGGTAGTCGGGCAGGCTGATCCGGTAGTAGCGGTTGAACAGCCAGGCGGCAAGGCAGCCGGCGAGGATGCCGCCGAAGACGCCGGTCTGCACCGAGGGGATGCCCATGATGCTGTCGGTCGGGATGCCCAGGATCCCGGCACACACCCCGAGGGTCGCGGTCATGACCAGGTAGCCGATGGTGGCGGCAATCGCCGCGACACCGTCGTTGTCGGTGAAGCCGAGCGCCACGCCAATGGCAAAGATCAGCGGCAGGTTGCCGAAAATCACGTCGCCGGACATCTTCATGATCTGCGACAGCTCGCTCGGCAGCCAGCTGAAGTTCGCCGCACCGATGCCGAGCAGCAGGCCGGCCACCGGCAACACCGCCACGGGGAGCATCAGCGATTTGCCAATCTGCTGCAGCAGTAGATAGAACTTCTTGAACATCAGGTTTCACCGTTATGCGACGGATTCGGTCGATCGGGGCAGCGGCTCGCCTGCCGATTGATGAGAGTACCTAGCTGACAAATCCGCTCAGCCATGCTCGGCCTGCCAGGCCGACAGCCGCGCACGAACCTCGCCTGCCGTGCCCAGCTCCAGCAGCTCACCGGCCAGCCTGCGGCAGGCCTGCAGGTCACAACGCGACACCGCCGCCTTGACCGAGGCCACGGCAGGCGCGGGAACCGAGAGTTCAGTGATGCCCAGCCCGAGCAGGGCCGGCACGGCCAGCGGATCGGCGGCGATTGCCCCGCATACACCGACCCAGCGCGCATGCCGGGCGCCGGCGCTGGCGGCCATGCCGATCAGCCGCAGCACCGCCGGGTGCAGCGCATCCGCCTGGGGCGCGAGCCGGGCGTGTCCGCGATCCATGGCCAGGGTGTACTGGGTCAGGTCGTTGCTGCCGATGGAAAAGAAGTCCGCCTCGCGAGCCAGCGCATCGGCAATCAGCGCAGCTGAGGGCACCTCGATCATCACCCCGAGTCTGGGCATGGCCACGCCCAGTGCGGCGGCCTCGGCCTCGACGGCTGCGCGTGCCGCGCGCAGCTCTTCGAGCGTGGCGACCATCGGCAGCATCAGGTGCAGCGCCGCACTCCCGGCGCCGCGCAGCAGGGCGCGCAGCTGGGTGCGGAACAGCTCGGGATGGGCAAGGCTTACCCGCACGCCGCGCAGTCCGAGGAACGGGTTGTCCTCGCGCGGCAGCGGCAGGTAAGGGAGCGGTTTATCGCCGCCGACATCGAGGGTGCGGATCACCAGTGGCCGCTGCGGCCCCAGCGCCGCCGCGACTGCCGCGTAGGCGGCGGCCTGCTCATCTTCGTCGGGCGCCTGTTCGCGATCATCGAACAGGAACTCCGAGCGCAGCAGCCCGACGCCCTCGGCACCGGCGGCAATCGCCTCGCGGGCATCGCCCGCGTGACGGATATTGGCTACGACCTCGATTCGCACGCCGTCGCGGGTCTGCGCAGGACGCAGCGCAGCCTGGTGATCGCGGGTCGCGCGCTCCCCCGCCTCGGCGATGGCCGCTTCTGCGGCGGCGCGCTGCGCCGGATCGGGCGCGATGCGCAGCAGGCCGGCGCCGGCATCGAGCAGCACTTCGCTGTCCTCAGCCAGCTGCAGCAGACGCGGCTCGGCGCCGACCAGGGCCGGCAAACCAAGCGAGCGAGCGAGGATCGCCACGTGTCCGGTCGGCCCACCGCCAGTGGTGCACAGGCCGCGGATCAGGCTGCGGTCGAGCTGGGCGGTTTCCGAGGGGGTCAGGTCCTCGGCCACCAGAATGCAGCCCCCGCGCAGCGCCGGCGGCCCGCCAGACTCGCCGCTGAGCTCGCGCAGCACCGACTCGCCGACATCGCGCAGGTCGGCCGCGCGCTCGCGCATCAGCGGGCTGGACAGCCGGCCCAGCAGGTCGGCCTGTTCGCCATAGGCATCACGCCAGGCAACCCCGGCGCTGCGTCCCTTGGCCAGACCAGCGAGCGCGGCATCGAAGAGTTCGGGATCCTGCAGCAGGCTGCGCTGGGCACCGAGCACACCGCGTCGTGCCGCATCCGGCTGCGCTGCGGCCAGCTGCTCCAGCCTTCGGCCGGCAAGACCGAGTGCGCGCTCAAGCCGGTGGCGCTCCTGCGCCGGACTCGTGGCGGCCGTCTCCACGCGGGGCGCACTGCGCCGCCAATGCTGGATCCGCCCGATCGACAGGCCAGGTGAGGCGCACAATCCACGGACAACATCCGGATCGTCGCTGCTGCCGGGCGCAGCGCGAGCCTCAGACTGGCCCGCGCTCGCGGCGAGCCGCGCTTCGCGCTCGGCTGCGGCGAGGTCCTCGCCGCAGCCGGCCGTGATCAGCGCGGCCAGTGAGGCGAGCGCTTCATCGGCATCGGGGCCACGCGCTTCCAGCGTGACCTCGTCGCCCTGCGCCGTATCCAGCGCCATGATCGCCACCAGGGAGCGCAGGTTTGCGCGGCGTTCGCCGCAACGCAGGATCACCTCACTGCGAAAGGTCTTGGCCCGCTCGGCCAGGACCGCGGCAGGCCGCGCATGCAGGCCGGTGGGATTGGGAATCCGCAGTGCGCCACTGGAATGCAGGGCGCCGCGGGCCTGCGGCGCATCGTCCGATAACTCGGGATACACGGTGTAGAGCACGCTGCGCCCGGCTTCCAGCGGGCCGCGTCCGGCCTCGATACGCGCCGAGCCGGCGCCTCCGGCGACCAGCACCTGGGTCAGCAGCGAACGTGCGTCGAGCGCGACGGCACCGATATCGAAACGGATCAGCGGCTGACCGCAGCGCACCGTATCGCCCTCGGCGACCAGAGCCTCGAAGCCCTTGCCACGCAGGCTGACCGTATCGACCCCGATGTGCAGAAGCAGCTCGATGCCGTGCTCGGCGCGCAGGCTGATCGCGTGGCGGCTGGCGTGCAGCTGGATCACCGTGGCCGCGCAAGGTGCCAGCAGGGTGTCCGAAGTCGGATCGATCGACAGGCCGTCGCCGGCGATCCGCTGCGCGAATACCTGATCCGGAACCCGCTCCAGCGCGACCCGCACGCCGGAAAGCGGAGACCTAATAACGACGCCGGTGACAGCGTTGGACATACCCCCTCCCCGGAAAGCCCGCATCAGAGTATCCAGTTGCAGGTCCAGCGCATAGGGCCGCGAGCAAAATTGCTTGCGCATTCGATTGCAAAGGCCCCTGGCGACACGAGCCGAGAACCTCGCGCAGACCCTCCGCAAGCGGCGACCGGCAGTCGCGCCAGCCGGGTAACATGTGCGGCCCCCTTCCCGATCCGCGCCCGCGCATGTCCTGCGACACCGTCGACCCGCACGCCCAGCACACCCCGCTGATGCGCCAGTTCTTCGCCGCCAAGGCGGACCATCCGGACATCCTGCTGTTCTTCCGCATGGGCGACTTCTACGAGCTGTTCTACGACGACGCCCGTCGTGCCGCGCGGCTGCTCGACATCACCCTGACCCAGCGCGGCCAATCGGCCGGCGCACCGATCCCGATGGCCGGGGTGCCCTACCACGCAGCCGAAGGCTATCTGGCGCGGCTGGTGGCGCTCGGCGAGTCGGTGGCGATCTGCGAGCAGATCGGCGACCCGGCAGCCAGCAAGGGCCTGGTGGAACGAAAGGTGGTGCGGGTGATCACCCCGGGCACGGTGACCGACGAGGCCCTGCTGGAAGAGCGCCGCGACACCCTGCTGGTGGCAGTGAGCCGCGGTCGCGGCGGCTTTGGCCTTGCCTGGGCCGACCTTGCCGGCGGCCGCTTCCTGGTCTCCGAGGTCGCCGGCGAGGATGCGCTGGCCGCCGAGATCGCCCGCCTTGCCCCGGCCGAGCTGCTGCTGCCCGACGAGGACGGCTGGCCCGCATTCCTGCACGAGCAGCGCGGACTGCGCCGGCGCGGCCCCTGGCATTTCGACCCGGAAAGCGCGCGTCGCGCCCTGCTGCGGTTTTTCGCCCTGCATGACCTCAGTGCCTTCGGCATCGAAGAGCGCCCGCTGGCAACCGGCGCTGCCGGCGCCCTGCTGCACTACGTCGAGGAAACCCAGAAGCAGCAGCTGCCCCACCTGACCGGCATCGCGGTCGAGGAGGCGTCCGACAGCATCGCGCTGAATGCCGCCACCCGACGTCATCTGGAGCTCGACCAGCGGATCGACGGGCGCAGCGAGCACACCCTGGTCGGCGTGCTGGACAGCACCATCACACCGATGGGCGGGCGCCTGCTGCGTCGCTGGATCCACCGGCCGCTGCGCCGCCAGGCCCTGCTACGGGAACGCCACCACGCGGTCGGCAGTTTGCGCGACAGCGGTCTGCACGAAAGCCTGCGCGAAGCACTGCGCGGGGTCGGCGACGTCGAGCGCATCCTCGCCCGGGTCGCCCTGCGCAGCGCCCGCCCGCGCGACCTCAGCACCCTGCGCGATGCCCTGCTCGCCCTGCCCGCCCTGCGCGAGGCGATCTCCGCGCCGCGGATCGACAGCCCCGGGCTTGCCACGCTGCACGCGGCGCTCGGCGTGCACACCGACAGCGCCGACCTGCTGCAGCGGGCGATCCTGCCGCAGCCGCCAGTGCTGCTGCGCGACGGCGGGGTCATCGCCGATGGTTTCGACACCGAACTGGATCGCTTCCGGAGCCTGTCCCGCGACGCCGACAGCTTTCTGGCCGAACTCGAACTGCGCGAACGCGAGGCGACCGGGATCAATGCGCTCAAGGTCGGCTACAACCGCGTCCACGGCTACTACATCGAGCTCGGCAAGATGCACGCCGACAAGGTTCCGACCCACTACACCCGGCGCCAGACCCTGGCCAATGCCGAGCGCTACATCACCGAGGAGCTCAAGCAGTTCGAGGACCAGGTGCTGTCCGCGCGTGACCGCGCCCTGTCCCGCGAGAAGGCGCTCTGGGAAACCCTGCTGGACGCCCTGCATGGTGTGCTGGGCGCGCTGCGCACGAGCGCCGGCGCATTGGCGGAACTGGATGTTCTGTGCGGTTTTGCCGAACGCGCCGAAGCGCTCGATTGGTCGGCGCCGGAGCTGGTCGACGAGGCCGGCATCCAGATCGAGGACGGCCGCCACCCGGTGGTCGAGGCAGTACGCGCCGAGCCGTTCGAGCCGAATTCGCTGCGGCTCGGACCGGAGCGCCGCCTGCTGGTGCTGACCGGCCCCAACATGGGCGGCAAGTCGACCTATATGCGTCAGGCAGCGCTGATCGTCCTGCTTGCGCATATCGGCAGCTTCGTACCGGCGCGCCGCGCTGTGCTCGGCCCGATCGACCGCATCCTGACCCGCATCGGCGCCGGCGACGATCTCGCCCGCGGCCAGTCGACCTTCATGGTCGAGATGGCCGAGACCAGCTACATCCTGCATCACGCCAGCGAACACTCGCTGGTGCTGATGGACGAGATCGGCCGCGGCACCTCGACCTATGACGGTCTGGCCCTGGCCCGGGCCTGCGCCCTGCAGCTGGCCCGGGTCAATCGCGCGATGACCCTGTTCGCCACCCACTACTTCGAGCTGACCGCGCTCGCCGGCGCGGACAACGGCATCGCCAACGCGCATCTCGATGCGGTGGAACACGGTGACAAGCTGGTCTTCATGCACGCGGTCAAGGACGGCCCCGCCAACCGCAGCTTCGGCCTGCAGGTGGCCGCGCTCGCCGGCCTGCCGCGCGCGGTGATCGCCGAGGCCCGCGAGGTGCTGGAGGAACTGGAGAACGGCCCCAAGCCTGCGCCCCGCCGCGAGCCGCCGAGCCCGCAGATGTCCTTGTTCGCGGCGTCGGAGTCAGAGCTGGAAAAGGCCCTGAAGGACCTCGACCCGGACAGCCTGAGCCCACGCGAGGCGCTGGAAGCGCTGTATCGGCTGAAGAAGCTCAGCCAGGGCTGAGCAGACCGGCAACCCGCTGCTGGGGCAAAGGCTGCCGGCAGGTCGACGCGGACACTGCGATCAATCCTTGCCGGGCGTGCGAAGGCCCGGCAAGGATGCGGCGGCAGACCCGGTCGATTTGGCTAGGCGGCGCTGGCGCAGCAGGCTGCGCGCTTTGCCTTGTCCGGGGCCGGTTCGCGGATCAGCGCGGCCGGGCAGCAGTCGGCCTCCGCGCTTTCCTGATCTGCAGCCCCGAGGCTGCACACGCCGGTTTCCGGCAGGACCAGTTCGACGCGGCGCGCGGCCTCCCAGTCGCCGGCCAGGGCGGCAGCCACCGAGCGCACCTGCTCGTAGCCGGTGCGCAGCAGGAAGGTCGGTGCGCGTCCGTAGCTCTTCATGCCGACGATGTAGAAGTCCTGCTCGGGGTGGGTGAGCTCCTCGGCGCCGTGCGGGCGAACCGTGCCGCAGCTGTGCAGATTTGGATCGATCAGCGGGGCCAGCACGCCAGGCGCCTGGGTTGCGGGGTCGAGGCCCAGACGCAGCTCGTCGAGCAGGTCGAGGTCGGGACGGAATCCGGTACTGGCGACGATCCGGTCGACCGCCGGCAAGGCGACCCCGTCGCCCTCGGCCACGATGCCCTCGGCAGTGTGCTGCATAGCATCGATGGCGATGCCGGCATGCAGGCTCACCACACCCTGCTCCACCCAGCGACCAACCCGCAGGCCGAGCCGGCCACGCTCCTTGAGCTGATCGTTCTCGCCACCGCCGAGAACCTGGCCCAGTGTGGCGCGCCGCACCGCCCAGTGAATGCGGGTCTGCGGATCCTCCTCGCGCAGGGCGACCAGTTCGGCCAGCACATTGAAGGCGGAGTGCCCTGCGCCAACCACCAGCACACGGCGGCCTGCGTACTGCTGGCGCAGCGCCCCGCGCACGTCCGGCAGTCCGTAGTCGATCAGCGCGGCCAGCGCCCGCTCGCCGCGCGCCGGCAGACCCGAAGCGCCGAGCGGACTCGGCCTCGACCAGGTGCCGCTGGCGTCGATCACCGCACGGGCCAGCACATCGATCTCGCTGCCGCCTTGCTCTACGCGCAGCACGAAGGGCTGGCTGCTGCGTCCGGCGTGCTTCATGCGGTCGCGACGCAGGCGGGTGATGGCGCGGACCCGGCTACCGAGCCGTAGACGCGAGGCCAGCGCTGGCGTCGCTGCCAACGGCAGCAGATAGCGCTCGCGCAGTTCCTTGCCGCTGGGATAGGCATTGGCAGGCGGCGCCTGCCAACCCTCGGCCTCGAGCAGTCGACGCGCGGCGTCGTCGATGTCGTACTCCCAGGGCGAGAACATGCGCACGTGACCCCAGTCCCGTGGCGACGACGCGACTTCCTCGGCGGCCTCCAGGATCAGCGGCTCGATGCCGCGCTCGAGCAGATGGGCGGCTGCGGCAAGGCCCACCGGGCCGGCACCGACGATGACAACGGGCAAAGCATTCATGCGCTTTCTCCTGGCAGGGCGGAGGCGGGCTCCGATTGGGGGACTGATTGCGCGGCGGCTGGCGTGATCGCCGATGGCAGGTGCAACGAGCGCTCGACGATCAACACGTCGCGCCACTGGCCATCGAGCTGGGCATGTCTCTCATAACGCCCTACCTCGCGGAATCCGAGCTTGCGACACAGGGCAAGACTGGCGCTGTTCTCCGGGAAGATCCGCGACACCAGCTTGTGGAAGCCGCGCTCGCCGGCCTGATCGATCAGCGCCTGCAGCAGGCTCGCGCCAATGCCCTGCCCGCGCGCTGCGCGGTCAAGATAGATCGAGAACTCGGCGATCCCGGCGTAGCACTCGCGCGGCCGGTAGCCGGAGAGGTTGGCCCAGCCCAGCACAGTGCTCTCCTGCACTGCGACCAGGACCGGGTGGGTCTGTTCCGGGGCCAGCCAGGCAGCTATTTCGGCAGCAACCCGCGGTCGGGTCTCGAAGGTGCTGGCACGCTCCGCGATGCCCTGGTTGTAGATCCGCGCGATGGCCGCGGCGTCGTCGAGTTGGGCGATTCGGATCAGTGTTGTTGCCATGGGTGGTAGTACCAACTAAATGGGCAAAAGGAAGGTGGTCAGCCGCAGCGCGCCGCCGAGCAGGGCGCCGAAGTACCGGCATCCTGCTCGACACAGCCCACGCTGACTCCGCTGACGAAGCGCGCCTCGGCGGCCCGCGCCAGGCGCTCGATCACTTCAGCGGCGGCAGCGCGAAGTTCCGGTTCCAGATCAGCCACCAGCTGCGCATGCTGGTCGACCAGATCGCGGCGGATGCGCTGGTAGAGCGCGCGACCGCTGCGGGTAACCCGCAGCTGGCGGGCGCGGGCATCCTCAGGGTCCGCGCGGCGCTCGACATAGCCCTTGCGCTCCAAGGCGTCGACTACCCGCGTGGTGGTGCTCTTGTCCAGACGCAGTCGCTCGGCCAGCGCCTGGCTGCGCATGCCCCCCCACTCGACCAGCGCCTCCAGCGCATAGCACTGGGTCACCGAAATATCGTGGCAGCAAATCCGATCACGATCGCGGAACTGGTACACCCTGACCAGACCCGCAACTGCCTGCTGCAGGCGCTCGGCGTCCTGCTTCAGGGCATGGCCTGCTGACGAAGAGGAAGGAGAATTTAATTGCATATGCCAACTATATGGCCCGTGCAGCACAAGTCAAGCCGCCCGTTGCGGGCGCGGCGCACGACAGGACAGCAGCGGATCAGCCGGGGCGCGGAGTGAAAACCCGGCTGGCCTTGGCCGCCGGCCGCTCGGCCAGTCGCTTGCGGTAGTCACGCAGCACCGGGTAATCGTCGAGCGCCTTGACCAGATAGAGCAGGTTCACCGAATGCCCGAGGATCAGGTCGGGCAGCATGAACTTGTCGCCCATCAGGTAGTCACGCTCGTGGAGGTGCCTTGCCAGCTGCACCAGCAGGGGAAACAGCACCGCCTTGCCGAGCTTGGCCTGCGCCTCATCCGGGCGGATCGCGGTCGGATGGAACACGCCGAACGCCGCGGCATCGAAGGTACTGCCGGCGAACATCAGCCAGGACAGATAGGTACTGCGCTGCGGCGAGGCCATCGGCACGGTCAGGCCGGCCTCGGGCTGCTTCTCGGCCAGCGACTGACAGATCGCGACCGACTCCCAGTGCGTCTCGCCATCCATCTCGATGACCGGCACCAGGCCAAACGGATGCCGTGCCAGATGTGCTTCCCCGCGGTGCTCACCCCCCGCGAAATCGAGCTTGCGCTCCTCGATCTCGATGCCCAGCTCATGCGCCAGCCAGCGCACCCGCGCACTGCGGTCGAAGGGCACAAACGAATACAGCACCAGCTTGCGACTCACCCGACATCCCCCTGTCGTTGATCCTCCGATTGTGCGCTTGCTACGCGGCAGGGCCAAGTTTGGATGCGCGCGGCGCGCACCCCGCCGCATTTCGGCAGCGCGCAAAACCCATCCCGTCATCCCCGCGAAGGCGCACTACTGTCCGGGGAAATGTCCAAGCGTCGTCCGTTCGGCCGCGTGGATGGGCGCTGTCAGCCGAATCAGAAGCGACAACGATTCGCTTCCGGCCGATTCGCATGCAACGGCCCCGACGTCATCCCCGCGCAGGCGGGGATCCAGCTCTTCGCTGCGCTATCAACGCCTTGAAGAGCAGTCGCTGGACTCCCGCCTTCGCGGGAATGACGGCGCCCGAACCGCGGAACCTGCCCGGCGCGCCGGATGCTACAGCCGCTCGGCCTGCCGCTTGAGTCCTTCGAGCTGCGCCTGGTAGTCGGCGAGGCGCTGGCGCTCCTGAACCACCACCTCCTCCGGCGCATTGGCGACGAAGTTGGCATTGCCGAGCTTGCCCTTGCACTTGCCGATCTCCGCCTCGATGCGCTTGATCTCCTTGCTAAGACGGGCCTTCTCGGCGTCCAGATCCACCAGCCCGGCCAGCGGCACCAGCAGGCTCATATCGCCGATCACCGCGACGCTGGCCGCGGGAGACTGCTCGCCCTCGCCCAGCCAGCGCTGGCTTTCGGTGCGGGCGAGGAAGCCGATCGCGTCGGCATAGCGAGCACTCAGCGCGCGGTCGCGCTGGTTGCCGGCCTCGAACAGCAGGCTGACCTGCTTGGCCGGCGACACCTGCAGCTCGCTGCGGATGCGCCGCAGCTGGCCGATCACGTTCTTCAGCCACTCGACATCGCCCGCCTCGCTGGCAAAGCGCAGCGCGACCTCAGCCTGCGGATAAGGCTGGCGGCTGATGCTGTCGCCGCCGATGCCAAGCCGCGGCGCCACCTGATGCCAGACTTCCTCGGTGACGAAGGGCACCACCGGATGCAGCACGCGCAGGATCCGCTCCAGGACGGTGAGCAGGGTGTGCCGGGTGCTCGCCGCAGCGGCGGCGTCACTGCTATTGAGCGCTGGCTTGGCCAGCTCCAGGAACCAATCGCAATACTGGTTCCAGACGAACTCGTACATCGCCTGCGCGGCCAGATCGAAGCGATAGCCCGCGAACGCTTCGCGGACCTCGTCGAGCATCTGCTGCTGCCGGGTGAGGATCCACTTCTCTGCATCGGTGGCAGGCCAGTTCGCTGGCGCCTGATGTAGCTCGTGGCCTTCGCAATTCATCAGCACAAACCGCGCGGCATTCCACAGCTTGTTGCAGAAGTTCTTGTAGCCCTCGCAGCGCTGCAGGTCGAACTTGATGTCGCGGCCGTGGGTGGCCAGCGAGGCGAAGGTGAAGCGCAGGGCGTCGGCGCCGAAGGCCGGTATACCGTCGGGGAACTCGCGGCGCGTGGCCTTTTCTATCTTGGCGGCCATCTGCGGCTGCATCAGGCTGGCAGTGCGCTTGGCGATCAGCCCGTCCAGCGTGATGCCGTCGATCAGATCGATCGGGTCGAGCACGTTGCCCTTGGACTTGGACATCTTCTGCCCGTCCTTGTCGCGGACAAGGCCGGTGATGTAGACGTCACGGAACGGCACTTCGCCGGTGAAATGCTCGGTCATCATGATCATCCGGGCGACCCAGAAGAAGATGATGTCGAAACCGGTCACCAGCACCGAGGTCGGCAGGTAGCGATCAAAGCCCTGCTGCTGCATCGCCTCGGCATCGGGCCAGCCCAGCGTGGAGTGCGACCACAGGGCAGAAGAGAACCAGGTCTCGAGCACGTCGTCGTCGCGGCGCAACGGATTGCCGCCGGCCTTGGCGATCGCCTCTTCCTCGCTGCGGGCGACGATGATGTTGCCGGCCTCGTCGTACCAGGCCGGGATGCGATGGCCCCACCACAGCTGGCGCGAGATGCACCAGTCCTGGATGTTCTCCATCCAGTGGCGATAGGTGTTGATCCAGTTCGGCGGCACGAAGCGCACCTTGCCGGACTCGACCAGCTCAAGGCCACGCTTGCCCAGCTGGTCCATGCGCACGAACCACTGGTTGGTCAGGTAGGGCTCGATGATCTGCCCGGTGCGGTCACCGCGCGGCACCTGCAGGCCATGCTTCTTCTCCTCGACCAGCAGGCCGAGCTCCGCAAGATCACTCAACACCACTTTCCGCGCTTCGATACGATCCAGGCCGCGGTACTTCTGCGGGGCGTTGTCATTGATCTGCGCGGTCGGGGTGAGGATGTTGATCATCGGCAGGCCGTGGCGCTGGCCGACCGCGTAGTCGTTGAAGTCATGCGCCGGAGTGACCTTGACGCAGCCGGTGCCGAACTCACGATCGACATAGTCATCGGCAATGATCGGGATCTCGCGATCGCACAGCGGCAGGCGGACGCGCTTGCCGATCAGCGCCGCATAGCGCTCGTCTTCCGGATGCACCATCACCGCGACGTCGCCGAGCATGGTTTCCGGGCGCGTGGTCGCCACCACCAGCTGGCCGCTGCCATCGGCCAGCGGATAGGCAATCGACCACAGGTGGCCGTCCTCCGGCTCGCTGACCACTTCCAGATCGGAGATCGCGGTCTGCAGCACCGGGTCCCAGTTGACCAGCCGCTGGCCGCGGTAGATCAGCCCTTCCTCATGCAGCCGGACGAAGGTCTCGACCACCGCCTTGGACAGGCCCTCGTCCATGGTGAAGCGCTCGCGCGACCAGTCGCCCGAGGCGCCGATGCGGCGCATCTGCCGGGTGATGGTGTCGCCGGACTGCTGCTTCCACTCCCAGACCTTCTCGATGAAAGCCTCGCGGCCCAGCGAGTCGCGCGACTCGCCGCGGCCTTCCTGGGCCAGGTTTCGGTTGACCACCATCTCGGTGGCGATGCCGGCATGGTCGGTACCGACCTGCCACAGGGTGTCGCGGCCGAGCATCCGGTGGTAGCGGATCAGCGCATCCATCAGGGTGTGCTGGAAGGCGTGGCCCATGTGCAGGGTGCCGGTCACGTTGGGCGGCGGCAGCATGATGCTGTAGGGCTCGCCCTGGCCGCTGGGCCGGAAGCAGCCGGTCTCTTCCCAGTGCTGGTACCAGCGGGTTTCGATGGCCGACGGGTCGAAGGATTTGTCCATGCTCATGGGCGGTCTCGGGTTCGGGGCGACGCGCCACCTGGCGGTGGTGCAAGGGCTGGGGCGCGGAACCGGCAATCGAGGATAATTGCAGACCCGATAGCGTCGGGTCCGCGGCCACGAGCCGGGAAACCCGCGATTTTAGGCGAGCCGCGCCCGCGACCCAAGCGCGGCGCACAAGGAAGGACTGCTTGGTCATCGCCAATACCACCGCCGCGCCCCTGGTCATCCGCTTCGGCGCCCTTGGCGACATGGTCCTGCTGACCGTCCTGTTGCGCATCCTGCAGCAGCGCTACGGCCAGCCCTGCGACATCCTGAGCTCGGGCGGCTGGAGCCGCGACCTGCTCGCCGGCCATCCCGATGTCGGCAATATCAGTTTGCTGAGCAGCCGCACCCGCCCCTACTGGAGCGACCCGGCGCAGTGGGCCCTGGTCCGCGCCCTGCGCGACCGCCCGCCGGGCCCGATCTACGTCTGCGATGGCGCCAAGCAGGACAAGCTCCGCTGGTGGCTGGCGCGTGCCGACATCCCCGGTGAGCGAATCCTCTGCTATCAGCCGGCGGGCGCCGAGCCGGAACCTTGGGTGGGTCGCTGGCAACGCTTCGGCCAGGACCAGCCTGCTGCCTACCGCGACCTGCCCGCCGCCCGCGCAGTGCCCGATCATCCCCTGCTGCATGTCCAGCCAGCAGCGCGCCGCGAGCTGGAGGCGTTTCTCTCCGCGCGGGGGATCAGCGGGCGGCTGTGGCTGCTGCAGCCGGGCAGCAAGCGCACCCTGAAACGCGGCCGACTTGCCGCGCTGGACGACGACAAGTGGTGGCCGGTGGAACGCTGGGTTCAGGTGGCAAGACAGCTGCTGGCCGATGGCCGCGCCGATCATGTGCTGCTCTGCGGCGCGCCGCGCGAGCAGCGGCTGCTGCAGCAGATCGCCGCCCAAGCCGGCGATGCCCGAGTTCATGCACTGGGCGATGCCCTGCGCCTGCCCCGCCTGCTGGCCCTGTGCGAGCGCGCCGTCGGCATGGCCAGCATCGACACTGGCCCGGCCCACGTCGCAGTCGCCCTTGGCTGTCCCGCCGTGGTCCTGTTCGGCCGCGCCGATCCCGCGCTGTGGGCGCCGAGCGGTCCGGCAGGCACCGAGGTGATCAGCCTGCGCCAGGCGTCGGACTCACCCCGGGTCGCCGGGCTCGACGCCGAGCAGGTGATTGACGCATGCAGGCGCCTTGCCGTGCGCGTTGCCAAGCAGGGCTGAGCATGGCCGAAGCGCAGAGCGCGCAAGCACCGGCGCGGATTCCGCAAGCAAGCACCTCCGCGGCGGGCGGAGCTCGGCACGCCTGACCGGCAGCAGCGGCCAGAGGCGCGCTGGCGAAGGTAGCGTCTGGATGCCCAGTACTGATCCTGATTACCCCTGACCAACCGCCACGCCTGCAGATGAACTGCCCGGTGCCAGCTGGCGCGGAGATTCCTGCGGGCACAAGTCTCGCCCGTAGGAGCCAGCTTGCTGGCGATCGCTCCGTCGGAGTCGCCTTTCGCCAGCAAGCTGGCTCCTACAATCGCGGGCCAACATCGGCTGTAGCAACGGTTGCCCGCCGGACTGGCTGAGGCTTGCGGGCACCAATCAAACGGGTCGTTAAAGCTGGCAGCTGTCCACCAAACGCCGGGCGATGCAACTTCGCCTGTGTATTAGGTCTACAATCGGGGCGTCGTTCGGAGACCAGCCGAATGGCCTCGAGACGCCCGAACATCGGGCGCCATCCGATGTGCCGCCGAGGGAGTCGCCGAGATGACCCGTCGCTACCGGGCCTTCATCAGCTACAGCTGGGCGGACAAGGCCTGGGCGAGCTGGTTGCACCGGTCGCTCGAAACCTACCGCACGCCCAAGGAACTGATCGGCCGCGACACGCCCCTCGGCGCGGTCCCCGAGCGGCTGCTGCCGATCTTCAAGGACCGCGAAGAAGAGGCCGCGGGCCATGCCATTCGCGCTTCGATCGAAGCCGCGATGGCCGATGCCGAGTTCCTGATCGTGGTCTGCTCGCCCCATTCGGTGCGCTCGACGTGGGTCAACCAGGAGATCGCCTGGTTCAAGACGCACCGATCGAAGTCCCGCATCCTCGCGCTGGTCGTCGACGGCGAGCCCGGGATCAGCCTCGGCGAAGGGGGGCCGCCCCAGGACTCGCCGCGCGAGTGCTTTCCGCCGGCCTTGCTCTACCAGGTCGACGACCAGCTCCGGCCGACTTCGGTCGCCGAAGACATGCCACTGGCCGCCGATGCCCGCCCGCAGGGGGATGGAAAGCGACTCGCCCGGCTGAAGCTGGCCGCCGCCCTGCTCGGGATCGGCCTCGACACCTTGCTGCGGCGAGACGATCGCCGGCGCACTGCGCGCCTGCGCTGGAGCGCGATCGTGATGGGCACGATCGCGGCCAGCATGTCGGCCCTGGCCATCGTGGCCCTGCAGCAGCGCGATCTGGCGCGGCAGATGCAGGCAGCGGCCGAAGTCCAGCGCAACCAGGCCGAGGGCCTGATCGAGTTCATGATCGGCGACCTCCGGCACAAGCTGGAGGACGCGGTGCAACTGAAGGTGATGGACGACATCGCCAGTCGGGCCCAGGCCTACTACGTGGTACAGAGCGACCTGCGCATGGACGACGATGCACTGGGACGACGCGCTCGCGTGCTCGATCTGCTGGGCCGCATCAAGAAAGATTTCGGCGACTCCGGCGCCGCGCTGGAACTGCTGCGCGAATCCGTGGCGGCTTCCGCGGAGCTGCTGCGCCGGGATCCCGATAATCCGCAGCGCATCATCGAACAGGCGCACAGCCTTCAGGGCCTGGGCGAGCTAAGCTTTCGGCGCGGCGAGATCGCCGATGCCGAGGCGCTGATGCGCGAGGCGGTGGCCCTGACGGTCCGCCTGCGCGCGCTGCAGCCCGATGAGCCCGAATGGCTGGGCGAACAGGGCTCGGCCCTGGTCAATCTCGGCGCGATGCGCATGAACTCGAAGGCGCTCGACGAAGCAATCGACAGCTTCCGCGAAGCGGTTGGCATCAAGCGGGCCGTGCTGGACGATGCGCACAACCGGGACGCGGCCCAGTACGACCTGTCGCTGACCCTGGCCTGGCTGGCGCGCGCGCTGTTCCTTAAGGGCGATCTGGACGGTGCGCTCGGGGCGTGGAGCGACGAAGCGGCGGTCATCGCGGACCTGCTGGTCGACAACGCCGTCAACTACCCGGTCACCCGGCGGCGCGCGCTCAACCGGATCAACCGTTCGGAGGCCTTGCTGCTTTCCCGGGATGCAGAAGCCGCGCTGGGCCTCGCGCAGTCCGCCGTCGGCGATGCCGACCTGTACAGGGAAGCCGACCCCTCCGACGTACGCGGCATGGAAACCGCCGCGCAGGCCCGGCTCGTGCTGGCCAACGCTTGGCTGGCGCTGGAGCGGCTGGACTCGGCAAGGATCGCTGCTGCCGGCGCCGGTGACCTGATCGATCAGCTGCTGCAGATCGACGCCGATAGTTTCGCGTGGTCCGGAACCCTGAAGGGCGCCGAGCGGGTTCTTGCAACGAGGCTCGCGGCCCGAGCCTCCACAGATCCAGCGACCTGCCGGGCTGCCCTCGCAATGATCGCGTCGGAGGCCGAACGGCTCGAGGCGCTGTCGGTGGATCATCCGGGCGATGCAGAGCTGGCCGCCATCGCAGCCCGGGCCCTGCTGCTGCAGGGCGATGGTGCTGCGCTGGCGCGGCGACAGGACGAGGCACAAGCCCTGTGGAGCCGGGCAGACGCCCGCGCGCGCGCCGCCGCATCAGCGTCGTCGGCGTCCAGCCCGACCAGCCAACAGCTCGCGCGGGATCTCGAGCTACGCCGGGAGGACCCTCTCGCTTTCATGGAGGGCACGGTGTGCGGCCCGCTGCCGGACCTCGCATCCCCTTGAATGAGGGCCCCCTCGTCGATCACGACCACAAGCACGGAGTGAATGAACATGCATTGGAACTTCACGAGCGATGACCAGAGCGTCACGGTCAACCTGATGGAAACCAGCAACAATGGCGCACTCTGGGGCACGGTGACCTACCAAGGCACCCAGTATCCCGTTGCCGGCATGTGGCAGGCCTCCGACTCCTTGCCGGGAAGAAGCACCTCCAACCTGCAGCTCAGCGGACAAGTCGAGACGGCACCCGGCGTGCCGGACTACGTCGCCCTGTCGGGCCTGATCCGGGGCATCGCTCCGAACATGGGGCCGATGGACGTGGTGGTCCAGGCGGTCTCGAGCGCGAGCGGCCAGCTCTCCCAGGTCGAGGCCCACCTGGCGACCGCACTGGAGCAGCCGGCGCCGACCCCGGTCAGTGCGCTGCCCGGCGGCGGAACCAATATCCCGTGGGGCTTCTGCAGCCCGGACGGCTCCGTATCGATGCAGGTGCAGGTCGGCGGCGACGGCGCGGTCAGCGGCACCCTGACCTACCAGGGCGACACCGTCTACGCCGTCAGCGGGCGCTGGGTGGCCACCGGCTTCGAGCCCGGGCGCCGGGCCACGGTGTTCGAGCTGATGGGCCGGCACGCCGCGGGGCCCCAGGCGGACCACCTATTGGCGGCCGTAGGGCTGGTGACCGGTCCGTACCAGCGGCCGCAGAAGATCGATGTCGCAGGCAATGTGGCCTCGATTTCCGACTGGACCAACACCTCGTTCCGGCAGACGCTGCTGCCTATGTGGACGAACGATCAGGGCGCCCTGAATGCCGCCTATGCCGAGTCGTACATGGTCATACGCATGGGTGGCACGGGCGGCGATTCGCAGGCCGTGCTTGGCTGGATCGGCCGCACCGACGGTTCCGTCGTCTCTCCCTTCGGACCCAATGGTTACACCGGCGCCGGAAGGGAGATGACCACCGAGCAGCTGGCCTCGATTGCCAGCGCCGATCCGAATCACCCAGAGGTCAACGATATCCGGGTCCCGGCGTTCCAGAGCGCGGCGGCGGTGCGGCCGGTGATGATCCAGTTCATGGGCGACGCCGCTCACTTCCCGCAGCCGCCGCTGCAGGAATACCACGAGGACATCATCGGCATCTTCTACGACAACACCATCGGGGCGCTGGTGGTGCAATTTGCCGACCGCGCCGGCGGCGCTGCCTCTTCGGTGATCAACTTCAACAACCGCCATGGGCATCTCTCCGGCCGCATGCACAACTCGGTGATTATCGAGCCGAACTAGTGGCCGGTAGCGGACAGGTCGCGAACAGCGCGCCTGACCCCGGCGCGTTGAACAGGTGCTTCGCTTGGCCGATCGCTCTGGCTTTCGGCCTCGTTCCGCAGCGGCGTCCATCGCACCCATGATGGTGGCGGGTCGCTGCCGTGGCCGGGCATCGCTCCTGTGCCCAGGCAACCGTGGCGGCTTGCGGCGGGCTGCTGCTGCGTTGCAGGAAGCCGCATACTGGCGCTCCAGCGAACCGCTGCCGGTGCCGACTGATGGGGGAGGGAGGGGGATGATCTTCGAGGAGTCGATCAGCCATGCCTGACAGTAGCCTTGCCGGCGTGGCGCGGCGCGTTGCGTTGTCGCGAGCAGTGGCTTGAGCGCGCCCTGCCCGCGCGTTCCGCTGACCGTCGGCGTCACCGGACACCGCAACCTGCTGCCGGCCGAACAGCCGGTGATCGAGGAGCGTCTGCGGGACCTGTTCGGCGAGCTTGCCAGGCGCTTTCCCGAGACCCCGCTGCGACTGCTGTCGCCGCTGGCCGAAGGCGCGGACCAGTTGGCGGCGCGCGTCGCACGCGACATGGGCATCGAGATCGTGGTGCCGCTGCCGTTCGCATTCGAGCGATACGCCGAGGATTTCGGCACCGAGGCAGCACTCGCCGAATTCCACGCCCTGGCAAAGGACAGCGCGCGGGTCGAGCTCTATCACACCGATGACGGGAACGCGCTCGACAGCGGCGCCAGCACCCGGGCGCTGGCCTATGCGCGCCTCGGCATGTACATCTCCGACCACTGCGAAATCCTGATTGCCCTGTGGGACGGCAAACCCGGCCTCGGCGTGGGCGGCACGGCGGCGGTGGTCGACTATCACCAGTTCGGCGACATGGAAGGCACCAGCAGCGGCCAGAGCAGCGCCCGCAGCCTGGCCGAAGACGATACCGACCTCGTCTACCACATCGTCTGTTCCCGCCAGTGCGCCGACGGCGAGCCCGCCGCTGGCCTGCTGCCGGGCAGCACGCGCTGGCTGGTGGCCGATCCCGATCGGATCGAGGTGGCGGACATTCCCCCGACGATGGCGGCGATGATTCGCAGAACCGGCAACCTGAACGCCGACGTCGCCCGCCTGGCCTCGGGCATCGGGCCCACCGGCGCTGCGTTGCCGGGCTGGGACGATGCCTTCGCCAGTCATCCTGACATCGCCAAGACCGCCGCTTTCTTTGCCGCCACCGACTCGCTGGCCAACCACTTCCGCAGGCGGCACCGGGCGACGCTGAAAACGCTGTACCTGTTCGCGGTGCTGATGGGGGCGTCCTTCATCGCCTATGCCGACCTCGAAAGCGGCCCGATGATCTTTTCCTTCCAGCTGCTGTTCTTCGCCGGATTTGCCCTGTATCGCTGGGCCGACCGGCAGCAGTGGCATCGCAAGTTCCTCGACTACCGCGCGCTGGCCGAGGGCCTGCGGGTGCAGTTCTACTGGCGGCTGGCAGGGGCATCCGGCGGCCTTCGCAACGACTTCGCCTACGACAATTTCCTGCAGAAACAGGACGTGGAGATCGGCTGGATACGCAACGTCATGCGCTTTGCCGGCACCCCGGAAGGCGACAGCCTCTGCGACGACCGTCTTCTCGACACGGTCATCGAGCTCTGGGTCGGCACGCCCGGAGGCCTCGGCCAGCTCGGCTACTTCGAATCGCGCTATGCCAGTCATCGGCGGCACGTCGGTGCCACCTCCCGACTGATCGGCACCTGCATGTGGAGCAGCATTGCCATCACCGTGGTGCTGGTCGTTTTTGAGGCGGTACTGCCGGAGGCGGCGGTGATCCTGCTGGTGGCCGCCATGGGCCTGCTGCCGCTGATCGCCGCCGCGCGCGGCGCCTACGCGCACAAGGTCGCCGAGAAGGAGCTGCTCAAGCAGTATCACTTCATGCTACGGCTATACCGCGAAGCGCGCTTCCGGCTGTCCCGCTGCAAGACGGCCGAGCAGAAGCGGCAGATCCTGCGCGCCGTCGGCGAAGCCGCCCTCGACGAGCACGCCGAGTGGATCCTGGTTCACCGCGAGCGACCGCTGGAACCCGGCAAGCTCTGAGACCGCGGCGACAGGACCGCCCCGTTTCTGCGCATTCCGGTTGCCCTGGCCATCCAGTACGCAGACGTGCTCATCTGGAACGGTAGCCGTGGCGCCGAACGCCTCCCCGTCCACGCCTGACGCGACAGGCAGGAATCGATCCGGAGCACACGTTCGACGCTACGTGCTGCGGGCGCGAATCGGACATTCGCTCCGCTGCGTGTTGGCGAACCCTTGTAGGGTGCGCCTTGGGCGCACCAATACAGACGTTCGGACGCTATGCACGGTGCGACAGAGCCGCGCCCGTCCCAACGATACGGGCATTCGGACGGTACACCCGGTGCGCCCAAGGCGCACCCTATGAACGGCCGGAACGTACTCGAACTTAACGTTG
>CAYGMG010000043.1:10378-27192 GCA_964350895.1 uncultured Lysobacter sp. | reverse complement strand
ATCCGCTCCCACAACAGCTCGCCGGATTGCCCTGCGAACGGCAGCTATGCGCCCAGAGCTGCCCTCGAACTGCAGCAACAGGCTTGTCTGCAATGGAGGCGCAACGGGTCTGTCGCGGACTGCGGTCGTGGGAGTTTCCGTGGTCGCGGGCGAGCCAGCTCCTGCAAATAGTCTGGAGTCAGGGCGATGCCGGTGAGGAATTGCGGGATCGGGAGGCGGCGGTTGCGCGGGCTACGCGGGATCTCGCTGCCGCGGGGGAAATCAGAGCCGGCGCTTGATGGCGCGGATCATCCAGCCGAGTACGGGCACGTGCTGGAACAGGCCGTCGGCGGCGTTCCAGTAATCCTGGTGGTAGATCACCCGGCCATCGGCATCGAAGCGCAGGTGGCTCATGCCGATGCTCCAGGTGTCCTCGCCGCGGCGAAAGCGCTTGAAGCGGATCATCATCTTCCAGCGCACCAGGCATTCGCCGGGTTGCACCGGGGTGGTCGAGACGATATCGACCCGGCAGTCTTCGACCGCAGCGGCGCTCTCGGCAAGGTAGTGGGCCAGCTTGCTGCGGCCGCGAACTGCCTTGAGGGTGTCGTTGAAGTACACGTCCTCGGCATAGGTCTCGGGCACCAGGCGTTCCACGCGGTCCTCGCTGAAGCTGGAGAAGAACTCGGCAAAGCGCTCCTGCGCCTGAGCTTCCTCGGGACTCCCTGGCGTCGGCACCTGCGGGTGACTCTGGCGCAGCTGCTCGAGGACGTCGAACGATTCGGTGGGCGAGGCGGGCATGGGCAGGTCTCCTGCTGGCGAGGTTCCCACCATAGGCGATTCGCGGTGAAAATGGCGGCAGGTCACGCGCTGCGGGTTCGCGCGTCCTGCCGGTCTGGCATCCATCCATCGAACAGGAGGGCGCGGCATGATTCGCGTACTGGTTCTTCTCGTCCTGCTCTGCGTGCTGGTGCTGTCACTGCGCGCCATCCTTGCCGACACCGACCCGCGGCGGCTGCGCGCGGCGGGTTGGGGCGCACTGTCCGGCGGCCTCGTGGTGCTGGGCTTGTGGATGATCCTCGGCGGCGCGTGAGCGGCGCAGACAGGCAGTAGGCCGCCTGCGCCGCGGGTGTGGGGTTCAGCCCTTGGCGCTTGCCAGGCGCTTGAGATCGGCCTCGGCCAGCTGTTTGACCGCGGCGTCGGTCAGGCCGACCTTGTAGGCGGTGCGGGCTTCTTCGATGCGGCCGAGCTTTTCCAGCAGCTGACCACGGCGCCAGTGGGCGGCGGCGATGCTGAGCTCATCGGGCACCTCGCCGGCGGCGATGAAGGCATCGAGCATCGCAAGACCCTGCTCCAGCTTCTCGCCGCGCACGGCAGCCAGGCGACCGAGCTGGTAGCGGGCCATCGGGTCCTGCGCCGCACGCTCGAGGCGTGACTGCCAGAGCGCTTCGACCTCATCCCACTTCTCGCCGCGCTGCAGGGTGCCGCTGAGCGCCATCAGTACACGTGTGTTGTCCGGCGAGGCGTTTGCCGCCTCACGCTGCAGGGCCTCGGCGCGCGCCTGGTCCTTGTCGGCATAGGCAAGGACGCTTTCGGCCAGCTTGCCAAGGGCGGTATCGCGACGGGCGATCTCGGCAACCTCGGCCTCGGCCTTGTCGCGTCCGCCACCGACGATGCCGGGGGCCTGCAGGTAGTACTGGATCAGATCGAATCGTGCGTCGAGCAGCTCGGGATCCAGTTCGACAGCCTTCTCCCAGGCGCTCCGCGTGCGCCCGGCCCACTTGGCCATGGTGAACACGTTGGCTTCCAGCGCCTGGCGTCCGTAGGCGCGGCCGGCCCATAGCCAGACCCGCGCATCGCTGGAAGTCTCGGTGGAGGACTCGCTGAGCTCCACGGCCTGGTCGAGATCATTGCTGCGCAGGGCATCGCGGATCTGGGTGGCGGCGGCAGGCAAGGGCTCGGCAAGTGTTGCCGTAGAGCAAAGGATCAGGAGCAATGCGGAACATCGGCGCGCCACAGCAAGCATGGGAAACATCCGGGCAAAGGAGGACGCATTGGAGCGGAGCGCTGGGTCCGGTGTGTGAAGAGCTGGTTACGCGGCGACGGCATGTTGCTGCCGGTTCAGGCCACGGATTGCCTGGTTGGCGCCGGACGCGGTAGCTCAGTCGTCCTCGTGGCGGGGCCGATAGGCCTCGGTCAGCTGCTTCTGAATCGCTGGCGGCACCGGCTCGTAGTGGCTGAGTTCGATGGTGTAGCGGCCCTGTCCGGCGGTGGCTGCCTTCAGCTCGTGCGGATACTCGCCGAGCTCGGCCAGCGGCACCTGGGCCTTGATCACCAGCTCGCCGCCGCGCAGCGAGTCGGTGCCATTGATCCGCGCCCGCTTGCTGGCAAGCCCGCCGGTGACATCGCCAACGGTCGCCTCGGGCACGCTTACGTCAAGGTTCACCACCGGCTCCAGCACCAGCGGTCTCGCTTTGCCTACGGCGTCCAGGAAGGCTTTCTTGCCGGCCATGACGAAGGCGATCTCTTTGCTGTCGACCGGGTGGTACTTGCCGTCGTAGACGATCACCCGAACGTCCTGCAGCGCGAAGCCCGCCACCGCACCGGTATCGAGCGCCGCGCGCACGCCTTTCTCCACTGCGGGGATGAACTGGTGCGGGATGGTCCCGCCCTTGACCTCGTCGACGAACTCGAAGCCGGCGCCGCGCGGCAGCGGCTCGATGCGCAGGAAGACCTCGCCGAACTGGCCGGCGCCGCCGGTCTGTTTCTTGTGCCGGTAGTGGCCATCGGCACGTGCCGAGACGGTTTCCCGGTAGGCGATGCGCGGCGGGCGGGTGGTGACCTCGACGCCGTAGCGCTCGCGCATGCGCTCCAGCATCAGCTTGAGGTGCAGCTCGCCAAGGCCGCGGACCACCGTCTCGTTGACCTCGTCCTGGTGCTCGACGCGGAAGCAGGGATCCTCCTCATGCAGCTTGTGCAGGGCATTGGCCAGCTTCTGCTCCTGGCCCTTGCTGGCCGGCTCGATGGCCAGGCCGAACATCGGCTGCGGGAAGTCCAGCGGCTTGAGCTGCAGGTGGTCCTCGTCGTGACTGTCGTGGAGCACGGCGTCGAAGTGGATCTCGTCGACCTTGGCCACGGCAGCGATATCGCCGGGAATGGCCTGATCGATCTCGCTGTGCTCCTTGCCGTGCAGCTTGAACAGATGGCCGACCTTGAACGGCTTCTTGCCGTCGTCGACCAGCAGCTGGGTATCGCGGCGCACCGTGCCCTGGAAAACGCGGAAAATGCTCAGCTTGCCGACGAAGGGGTCGTTGATGATCTTGAACACGTCGGCGATGACGTGCTTTGTGGCATCCGGCTCGGCCAGCACCGGCTCCCCGTTCTTCATGAAAGCTGGCGGATTGGCCTCGTAGGGGTTGGGCATCAGGTGTTCGCAGATGTCCAGCAGCTCGGCCACGCCGGCGCCGCTGCGCGCGGAGACGAAGCAGATCGGCACCAGATGCTGCTCGCGCAGGCATTGCTCGAAGGCGGCGTGCAGGGCATCACCCGAGAGGCCTTCCTCGCCTTCCTCCAGGTACTGGCCCATGACTTCTTCGTTGATTTCGACCACCTGGTCGATGATCTGCTGGTGCCAGTCGGCCACTGCGCCGAGGTCGCTGTCACCGTCCTGCTGGCGGAAGCAGTCGATGACCCGGCTGCCGTTCTCGGCAGGCAGGTTGATCGGCAGGCATTCGCGGCCGAAGCTGCTGCGCAGCGACTCGACCAGGGCGGCGAGTTGGTCCGGGGCGGCGTCGATCTTGTTGACCACCAGCAGACGGCACAGTCTTCGCGCCTTGGCGTAGTCCATCATCCGCTGGGTGCTGTACTCGATGCCGTTGGCCGCATTGACCACCACGGCGACGGTTTCCACCGCGGCCAGGGCCGACAGGGTAGGGCCGCGGAAGTCGGGGTAGCCCGGCGTATCGATCAGATTGAGGTGCGCCCCGCCGTGATCGATCGAGGCGATCACGCTATTGATCGAATGGCCGCGAGCCTTCTCCTGCGGATCGAAGTCGGACAGGGTCGAGCCCTTTTCGACGCTGCCGGCATTCTGCAGGGTGCCGCCGGCGTGCATCAGGGCTTCGAACAGGGTGGTCTTGCCGGCCCCTGCATGGCCAGCCAGCGCGATGTTGCGGATGTCTTCGGTGGTGTAGCCCGGCATACGTGTTCCCTCCCCAGAGTCGACGTCGTCGGCCCAAGCATGCACCTGCGAAGGTCGGCATTCCACTGCACCGCTTCCGGCTCCACGTCGGGCGCGCCAGGTGCTACCGTGTCGCGCTTGAAATCTGCGCGGGAGAAGGGCGATGTGGCGTTGGCTTAAATGGCCGGTGAGGCTGGTGGTTCTGCTGGTGGTCGTGGGTGCCGGCGTGGTCTGGCACCAGTGGAACTTCAAGCCCTGGTCGCTGGACACCTTCTATCAGCGCGCCTTCCTGCAGTACGCCATCGACGACCCGCAGATGCTCTCCAGCATGCGCATCCTGCCGCCATGGATGGACTGGTACAGCGATGAGCTGACCGATGTCTCGCTGGCACGCGGCGAGCAGATGCGGCAAAAGCTGCGTGACGACCTGGCCACCCTGCGCAGCTACGACCGCGAAGCGCTGGATGCCGACGGCAAGCTCAGCTACGACGTGCTCGAGTACTTCCTGTCGATCCAGGAAGAGGGCGACCCGTACCGCTTCCACAACTACCCGGCCAACCAGCTGTTCGGCTTCCAGAGCGGCCTGCCGACCTTCATGGCGACCCAGCATCCGGTTCGCGCGCAGGGCGACGCTGATGCCTACAACGCAAGGCTGGACCAGTTCGACACCTACTTCGCCCAGCAGATGGAAGGGATTCGGCTGCGCGTGGACAAGGGCATCGTGCCGCCGACCTTCGTCGTCGAGAAGGTGCTCGCCGAGGCGCGCAGCTTCGTCAGCAGCAAGCCCGAGGACAACATCCTCTACACCTCACTGGTCGACAAGCTCGACAAGCTGGAGCCGCCGCTGGAAGCTGGCCAGCGCCAGCGCATCCTCGCCACCACCCGCCAGCGCATCGAGCAGGTGGTCTACCCGGCGATGCAGACCCTGGTCGACTACTACGCCGAGCTGCTGCCCAGGGCGCGCCCGAACAACGGCGTCTGGGACCTGCCCGGGGGCGAGGCTTTCTACGCCTGGGCGGTGCGCCAGCACACCACAACCTCGATGACCCCGGACGAAGTGCACGAGCTGGGCCTGTCCGAAGTGGCCCGGCTTGAGGCCGAGATGGATGCGATCCTGCAGGGTGAGGGCCTGGTCGAGGGGACCATCGGTGAGCGCGTCGACCAGATCGCCAGCCGCCCCGATCAGCTGTATCCGGATACCGACGCCGGCCGCGAGCAGATCCTGGCCGACTACCAGGCGATGATCGACGAGATCGACGCCGGCCTCGATCCCTACTTCGGCAAGCGGCCGAAAGCCGGCGTACGCGTCGAGCGGGTGCCCGAGTTCCGCGAGAAGACCGCGCCGGGCGCCTACTACAACTCGCCGGCCTTCGATGGTTCGCGGCCCGGCGTTTTCTACGCCAACCTGCGCTCGGTCAAGGAGATCCCGAAGTTCGGCATGCGCACGCTCGCCTACCACGAGGGCATCCCCGGCCATCATTTCCAGAAGGCGCTGCAGCAGGAGGCGACCGGCGTGCCGTTCTTCCGTCGCGTGCTCGGCTTTACCGCGTTCGCCGAGGGCTGGGCGCTGTACTCCGAGCAGCTGGCCTGGGAAATCGGTTTCCAGGATGAGCCGCTGAACAACCTTGGCCGGCTGCAGGGCGAAATGATGCGCGCGGTGCGCCTGGTGGTGGATTCCGGCATGCATCACAAGCGCTGGACCCGCGAGCAGGCCATCGACTACATGCGCGAGAAGACCGGCATGCCGCTGACCGACGTCACCGCGGAAATCGAACGCTATCTGGTCATGCCCGGCCAGGCCCTTGCCTACAAGGTCGGCATGAACAGGATTCTTGCCCTGCGCGAGGAAGCGCGGCAGAAGATGGGCGAGCGCTTTGACCTGAAAGCGTTCCACGACGTGGTGCTGACCGGTGGCGACATGCCGCTGACCCTGCTCGAGAAGCGGGTCCGCGACTGGGCCGCAGGGCAGGGCTGAGCGCAGGCCAAGGGAGCCCAGGACATGCGCCGCTTCGATCTTCGTCCGCATCACCGTCGCCGGCACCGCAAGAAGCTGCGCCTGGCCGAGTTCGCCGAGCTCGGCTTCGCCCTGCGCGGCCCGCTGTCGCCGGCCTGTGAGCGCGATGCGGCCGGCGATGATCCCTTGCTGGCCTTCATTGATCAGCAGGGCTGGTGCTGGGATGGCGAGCGCCAGCCGCTGGACGGCTTCGTCTCGCGCTTTGGTGGGGGCTCCCTGACCGAGGTCGAGCGCACCCTGCTGCGCGCCTGGCTTGATGAGCGGGGCGCGCGCGAAGTGTTGATCGGGCCATTGCAGGATCGCTGGGAATGGGTCACCCACTGAGCGCCCGGCAGCGGCGCGGCAGGGGCGGTGGGCGACATGCGGTGAGTGCGTGATGACCGAGGTCGACTGCGTGGTGATCGGCGGCGGCGCCGCCGGACTGATGTGCGCGGCAGCGGCCGGACAGCGCGGGCGCAGCGTCGCTGTGCTCGACCATGCCAACAAGGTCGGCAAGAAGATCCTGATGAGCGGCGGCGGCCGCTGCAACTTCACCAATCGTTTCGCCGAACCGGGAAACTACCTCTCGGCCAATGCGCACTTTTGCAAGTCGGCGCTCAGTCGCTACACCCAGCAGGACTTCATCGCCCTGGTCGAACGGCACGGCGTGGCCTTCCACGAAAAGACCCTCGGCCAGCTGTTCTGCGACAACAAGTCGCGCGACATCCTCGATCTGCTGCTGGCCGAGTGCGATACCGCGGGCGCCGAGGTGCATACCCATTGCACGGTCGAGTCGATCCGCCGCGATGAGGACGGATTCGCGCTGGCTACCAGCCTCGGTCCCTGGCGCTGCGCCTCCCTGGTGATCGCCAGCGGCGGCCTGTCGATTCCGCGCATGGGCGCGTCCGGCTTCGGCTACCAGATCGCCAAGCAGTTCGGCCTGCGGCTGACGCCAAGGCACGCCGCCCTGGTCCCGTTCACCTTCAAGGACGCCCTGCTTGATCTGGCCCGCGAGCTGGCTGGCGTGGCCTTGCCGGTGGCGGTCAGCTGCCGCGGGCAGTCGTTCCGCGAGGCTTTGCTGTTCACCCACAAGGGACTGAGCGGACCGGCCATCCTGCAGGCCTCGAATTACTGGTATCCGGGCGATCCGGTGCAGGTTGACTTCCTGCCCGGTGAGGACCTGCGCAAGCTGCTGGTCGAGTGGCGGCAGGATGGCGGCAAGGCGGGGCTTGCGACGCGGCTGTCGCGGCTGATGCCCAAGGCCTTCGTCCAGGCCTGGCTCGGCTTCCACCAGCTTGACCTTTCCCAGGGCACAAGGCCGCTGGCCGAGTTCGCCAATGCCGATATCGAGCGCATCGTACTTGCCTTCCAGCAATGGCAGGTGGTCCCCGCGGGAACAGAAGGCTATGCGACCGCCGAGGTGACCCGCGGCGGTGTCGACACCGATGAGGTGTCCTCCAAGACCTTCGAGGCGCGCAAGGTGCCCGGTCTGTACTTCATCGGCGAGGTGCTGGACGTCACTGGCTGGCTGGGCGGTTACAACTTCCAGTGGGCCTGGGCCAGCGGCTGGTGCGCCGGGCAGTACGTCTGAGCCGTCTGCAATCGGATGCGGCGCCGGCTCAGGCGCCGGCGGGGCGCCACAGGTCGATGGCGAAATCCCCCTCGTAAGGCGGCACATTGCACTCGATGACGTCGCCCGGAGCGATCTTCAGGGTCACTCCGACGATGTCGGCGCGCAGCGGAATGCGATGGCGTTGGCGGTCGACCAGGACCGCGGCATGCACCATGGCCGGCTGTTGGCCCTGCAGCCACTCGAACACACGGGCTAGCGAATAGCCTTGGTAGAGCACGTCGTCGACCACGATCACCCGGCAGCCGGCAAGGCCGCTGTCGGCCGGGGCCTCAAGCGCGGTCTCGGGGTGCAGCAGTTCGAGTGTGTCGGCATAGCGCTTGACCTTGATGTCGAGCCGGCGCAGCACGAGGCCCGGCTGCAAGGCCTGCATGGCGGCGAGCAGCCGGTCGGCCAGCGGTACGCCGCGCCGCAGCATGCCGAGCAGGACGGTTGGCGTGTCATCGAGCAGGGCCAGCGCGCTGCGCGCCATCCCCTCGACGACCGCGTCGAGATCCTCGCCCTGATACAGCCGGAAACGCGCCTCACCCATGCTCCTGCTCCCTCCTGACGGCTGCCGGCAGCGTGCCATACTCGCCCGGTCCAAGACGAGGAGAGAGTCGATGCAGGATTCTGCCGCGATCGAAGCCCGTTTCAACCCGCTGATCCGTTCCTACCTGCTGCTCAGCGTGAGCCTGGTGTTCTGTCTGACCATCATCGGCATCCCGCTGGCGCTGATCTGGCTGCTCGGGCCGGGGCAGTGGTGGACCTCGCGCTATTTCCGTTCGCTGCAGTGCGAGCTGGATGACGACGCGCTGCGTTTCCGCAAGGGCATCCTGTTCCAGGTCGAGAAGACCATCCCGCTGGAGAACATCCAGGACGTGACCTTTATCGAGGGCCCCTTGCTGCGCCGCTTCGAGCTGAGCACCCTGAAGTTCGAGACCGCCGGCAGCAGCGGCGCGCAGGCCGGGGCCAGCGACATGCAGCTGACCGGCATCGTCGGTGCTGCGGATTTTCGCCAGGAGATCCTGCGCCGGCGCAATCTGCTGCGTCGCGGTGGCCAGCGCGAGAGCGCGCCGGCAGCACAGGGCGGCGCCGAACTGCAGGCCCTGCTGAAGATCAGCGGCCAGCTGGACGAGGTGCTGGCCCTGCTGCGCCAGCGCGGCTGAGTGCGGCGCCAGCGCCGGATTGACCGATCAACCCCGTAACGCCCGACCGCGCGTTGCATCGGGTAACCGCCACGACGCGGCCCCACTCCTGCGAGGTGACTTCCATGCGCTACGCCCTGCTTGCCCTGGCCATCGCCGCCCCGGCCGCCGCCGAAGGCGACTACAGCCTGACCGTCTACTCCAGCGCCCAGCCGGGCCAGATCGACACCCAGCGGCTTGCCGACTACGGCGATCGCCTGCCCGGCTATGCGCTGATCCGTGATGCGCGCCGGCTGACCCTGGAGCGCGGCACCTCCACCCTGCGTTTCACCGATGTGGCAGCACGCATGGACCCGACCACGGTGAGCTTTGCCTCGAAGACCGATCCCGACGGCACCCGGGTGGTCGAGCAGGCCTACCAGTACGATCTGGTCAGCAGCAGCAAGCTGCTGCAGCGCTTCATCGGCGAAACGATCAGCGTCGACCAGCCGCTCGGTGACCGCCAGGAGCGGATCAGCGGGACGCTTCTGTCCGCCGATGGCGGGCTCACCCTGGCCCTGGACAACGGGCAGATCGCCACCCTCAATAGCTGGAGCGGCGTGCGCTTTCCCTCGCTGCCCGGCGGACTGATCACCCGACCTACCCTGGTCTGGACCCTTGATGCGGCACGCGGTGGCGAGCATCAGGTGCAGGTCGCCTATCAGGCCAGCGGGATCACCTGGTGGGCCGACTACAACGCCACGCTCGACGAGAGCAAGGGCTGCCGGCTCGACCTCGGCGCCTGGGTAACCCTGGTCAACCAGTCCGGCGGCAGTTTCCCCAATGCCCGGCTCAAGCTGGTGGCCGGCGAGGTGAATCGGGCGCCGGCTCCGGCGCCGCCCGCGCCGATGATGGCCAAGCGGCAGATGGTGGCTATGGAGGCGATGGCAGACGATGGCTTCACCGAGTCCAGCCTGTTCGAGTATCACCTGTACACGCTCGGCCGGCGCACCGACCTTCCGGACAACGCCACCAAGCAGATCGAGCTGTTTCCGGATGCCCGTGGCCTGCGCTGCAACAAGCAGCTGATCTTCACCGCGGCGCCGCAGTTCAACGCCTACTACGGTGGCCCGCAAACCGACCAGGGCTACGCCGCGACCAGCCAGGGCGAGGTTGGCGCCTTCCTCGAATTCAGCAATGACAAGGACAACGGCCTCGGCATCGCCCTGCCAGCGGGACGGGTGCGGGTCAATCAGGCAAATTCGGCTGACGGCTCGCTGGAGTTCATCGGCGAGGACCTGATCGGCCACACCCCGCGCAACGAGAAGCTGACCCTCAAGCTGGGCAAGTCGTTCGATGTAGTCGGCGAGCGCCGGCAGACCGACTTCCGCGTCGACACCGCCGGCAAGTGGCTGGAGGAAAGCTTCGAGATCAGCGTGCGCAACCGCAAGGAGGAGGCAGTCGATCTGAGGGTCCGCGAGTACGCCTACCGCTGGAGCCAGTGGAGCCTCAAGTCACACAGCCACGCCTCGGACAAGCGTGACGCGCAGACCTTCGACTTCCCGCTGCGCATTGCCGCCGATGGCGAGGCCAAGCTGCGCTACACCATCCGTTACACCTGGTAGGCGCTGCGCGCCGGCATCCGTGTGACGGGTGATGGATGGCCGCTTCGGGCGCGAAACGGACCTTCCGGAATCGCGGGTTGTAGGAGCCAGCTTGCTGGCGAAAGGCGCACCGTGCGGGGGCGATCGCCAGCAAGCTGGCTCCTACATCTGATCGCGCGATATGGGGTAAGGACCGTATCGGGCGGACATTTGTCGTTCGCCGCGCGTTGGCGAATCCCCGTAGGGCGCGTCTCGGACCCGCCGGTCGAATCGTCTGAATGCCGGCATCGGTGCGCCCAAGGCGCACCCTACGAACGTCCGCTTTGCGCCCAAACACGCCAACCCAGGCTGCCCGGCAGCCATGGACCCGCTGCTCCGCTACAACGCCTTGAAGCGGATCGCCTGGCCGCCGCCGGCGGCAAGGCGAAGCAGGATGCGCTCGCCGGCCGACACCTCACGCTGTTCCACCACGAAGTCGAATGGCGCTTCGCGCCAGTGGGCGAACTCGCCGTCGCGGTAGATCTGCGCGGCGTAGCGTCGCTTGGGGTCGAGGAAGTCGAGGCTGATCTCGAGCAGCCGGCCGTGCTCGTCGCTAACGCTGCCCAGGTACCAGTCCTCGCTGCTTCGGTCCTTGCGGGCGAAAGTTACGTAGTCGCCGATCTCGCCGTTGAGCACCCGGCTGTCCTCCCAGTCGGTGGGCACGTCGCGGATGAACTGAAAGGCCTTGTCGCGCTCGGCGTAGTGCTCGGGCAGGTCGGGCACCATCTGGATCGGGCTGTAGATCACCACGTACAGAGCGAGCTGCTTGGCAAGGGTGGTCTGCACCGCCTGGCCGCGGCCCTTGAGGCTGAGGATGCCGGGGGTGAAGTCCATCGGCCCCGAGAGCATTCGGGTGAACACCAGGTTGGCCTCGTGCTCGGGCGGATTGGTCGGATTGCCCCAAGCGGCGTACTCCATACCGCGAGCGCCCTCGCGCGACACCCAGTTCGGATACGTTCGTCGCAGTCCGGTGTCCTTGACCGGCTCGTGCGGGTTGATGGCGATCTTGCGCTGGGCGGCGGCGCGGACAACGCGCAGGTGGTGCTCGACCATCCATTGCCCGTCGTGCCACTCGCGGCGGACCACGCCGTCGCCGTCATTGCGCTCGATCTGCCCGGCGTCGGCGACATAGCCGGTCTTGATCGCGTCGACGCCGTGTCTGGCGTACAGGTCGAGCGCGGCGTCCAGCTGGTTCTCGTAGTGGCTGACCGCGCCGCCGGTCTCGTGGTGGCCGATCAGGTGCACGCCGCGCTTCTTGGCATGGGCAGCGAGCTCGGGCAGGTCGAAGTCCTCGACCGACCGGGTGAAGTCGAAGTCATTGCCGTTGCCGAACCAGTTGCCATCCCAGCCCGGATTCCAGCCCTCCACCAGGACGCCGCGAAAGCCGTTGTCGGCGGCGAAGTCGATATGCCGGCGCACATTGGCGTTGTTGGCGCCATGCTTGGGCCCGCGTGACCAGCTGGCGGTGTCGAGGTGCATCTCCCACCACACGCCTGCGTACTTGTGCGGGACGAACCAGCTGACATCGCCCAGCTGGTTCGGTTCGTTGAGGTTGAGGATCAGGTCGGACGAGCGGTACAGGGCCGCTGCGCTGTCGGCGATCTGCAGGGTCCGCCAGGGCGTGTGGAATGGTGCTTTGCGCTGCACCTTCCAGCCTTCCGAGGCCGGCGCCAGCTCGGCGCGCAGGCGTTGGCCCTCTACGCGGCGCAGCCACATGCCGCTGTAGTCGACCAGGGCTGCTTCATGCAGGGCGATGTGCAGCCCGTCCTCGGTGCGCAGGGTGATCGGCGTGTGCGCCTGGCCGACTTCGGCCAGCGGGGTTTTCTGATAGAGGTATTCGTAGCGATTCCATTCGCCAGCGGGGATCCACCAGGCGGTGGACGGCGGGCTGATCGCGATCTCGGTCAGCTCGGCGTCGATGGTGACCAGGTCAAGGTTGGCCTGCTCTGGCAGGTGGTAGCGAAAGCCGAGTCCGTCGTCGAAGACCCGGAACTCGACCTGGAAGTGGCGCTTGAGGTTCAGGGTTTCCTCAAGGGTCACCTGGAGCAGGGTGTGCTGATCGCGGACCAGTCGCCGCTCGCCCCAGGGCTGCTCCCAGGTCTCGTCGCGGCTGCCGCGGCTGGCCTCGCGCAGCCGCAGGTTGCGTTCGAGCTTCTCCGCGCCGCGCAGCAGGAAGCCCAGCCGCGAAGGCGCGATGAGCTCCTCGCCAAAGCGCAGCACGCGGTAGCTGGCGCGGCCCTCGTCAAGGTGCAGCTCGACCTTGAGCACTTTGCCCGGTGAGTCGATCTCGGCGACCTTCGCCGCTCGCGCCGGCAGGCAGGGCAGGGCGGCAAGGGCCAGCAGCAGGATCAGCGTGCGCATGGAATCGACTCCTCCACAGGGTGTTCCGCGATCTTCCGCGTCGCTCGCCAGCGCCACAAGGCATTGCAATCGAATGCATGGCGCTTGCCTGCCGGACGCGGCCGATTTGCCCCCTTCGGTGCCGGGCCGGATAATCCGCGGCCTCTTCGATACCGACTGCGAGTGCCGCCATGCTCGACCCCTCCCTGTTCCGCGCCCGTCTTGCCGAGACCTGCGACACGCTGGCCCGGCTGCGCGGTTTCCAGCTGGATGCCGCGGCCCTGGAAGCGCTGGAGGCCGAGCGCAAGCAGATCCAGATCCGTACCCAGGAGCTGCAGAACCTGCGCAATACGCGCTCCAAGGCGATCGGCCAGGCCAAGGCCAAGGGCGAGGATGTCGCCGCGCTGATGGCCGAGGTCAGCGGCTTCGGCGAGGAGCTCAAGGCCTCCGAAGCGCGCCTGGAAGCGCTGCGCGGCGAGCTGGACAGCCTGCTGGCCCAGGTGCCGAATATTCCGGACGCCAGCGTTCCGCAAGGCGCCGACGAGGCCGGCAATGTCGAACAGCAGCGCTGGGGCACGCCCCGCGAGTTCGACTTCGCAGTCAAGGACCACGTTGATCTTGGTGCGCCCGGCGGCCTACTCGACGGCGAGTCCGCGGCCAAGCTCAGCGGCTCGCGCTTCACCGTCCTGCGTGGTGGGCTGGCGCGCCTGCATCGTGCCCTGGCCCAGTTCATGCTGGATCTGCATGTTCAGGAGCACGGCTATCTGGAGACCAATGTCCCGCTCATCGTCAATCCGGAATCGCTGCAGGGCACCGGCCAGCTGCCGAAGTTCGAGGAGGATCTGTTTGCCCTGCAGGTGGGCGACAGCAAGCGCTACCTGATCCCGACCAGCGAAGTGCCGCTGACCAATCTGGTTCGCGGCGAGATCGTCGACGTCGCCGGCCTGCCGCTGCGGATGACCGCGCACTCGCTGTGTTTCCGCGCCGAGGCCGGCAGCTATGGACGCGACGTCAAGGGCATGATCCGCCAGCACCAGTTCGAGAAGGTCGAGCTGGTCACCGTGTGCCGGCCGGAAGACAGCGACGCCGAGCATGAGCGGATGACCCGCTGCGCCGAAGTGGTGCTGGAAAAGCTCGGGTTGCCCTATAGGCGCATGCTGCTCTGCACGGGCGACATGGGCTTCTCGGCGATCAAGACCTTCGATCTGGAGGTCTGGCTGCCCAGCCAGAACACCTATCGCGAGATCAGCTCATGCTCGAACTGCGGTGACTTCCAGGCCCGCCGCATGCAGGCCCGCTGGCGCAATCCAGAGTCCGGCAAGCCCGAGCTGCTGCACACGCTCAATGGCTCGGGCGTTGCCGTGGGTCGCGCACTGATCGCGGTGATGGAGAACTACCAGAACGCCGACGGCAGCATCGAGGTCCCGGCCGTGTTGCATCCCTACATGGGCGGCATCACCCGGATCGGCTGAACCGGTCTTCGCCTCCTCGGAGGCGTGCTGCCGGTCCTTCCCTGCGCTGTTGGCAAGCGGTTCAGGCCAAGGTCGCCAGCCATGGCTTGCCGCCCGCGGCCGACTGTGTCGGAATGCCGAAGGTAACCGTGCGGATGCTGCCGATGTTGGACGATCTCAACGACCTCGCCCTGTTCGCCCTGGTGGTCGAGCACGCCGGCTTTGCCGCGGTGGAGCGGGTCAGCGGCATCCCCAAGTCGCGACTGTCTCGGCGGGTGGCGGCGCTCGAAGAATCTCTCGGGGTGCGGCTGCTGCAGCGCTCAACACGCAGTTTCGCCGTCACCGACATCGGCCAGCAGGTCTACCGCCACGCCCGGGCCATGCGTGAGGAAGCCGAGGCAGCGCGGCTGGCGGTGGCCGAGCTGTCCGGCGAGCCCAGCGGCCTGCTCAAGGTGAGCTGCCCCGTGGCCCTGGCCCAGGTGCAGCTGGCCGAAGTGCTGCCGGCTTTTCTGGCCCGCTATCCCAAGGTGCGCATGCAGCTGATGGTCAGCAACCGGCGGGTTGATCTGATCGACGAGGGCATCGACGTGGCGCTGCGGGTGCGCAACCGCATCGACGAGGATCCGGGCCTGATCGTCCGCCAGTTCGGCGCCATTCGCGAGCTGCTGGTCGCCAGCCCCGGTTACCTTGGCCTGCACGGCCAACCGACGCACCCTTCGGAGCTGTCCCAACACAGCATCCTGAGCATGAACGACGAGCCCGGCCTGCAGCGCTGGGAGCTGCGCGATCGCGACGGCCAGTCTGCTCGGGTCGAGTTCGAGCCGCGGGTCACCGCCAAGGATTTCCCCATGCTCCGGCAGCTCGCGCTCAATGGACTCGGCGTGGCCCTGCTGCCGGAGACGATGTGCCAGGGGATGCTCGACGGCCGCCATCTGCAGCGGGTGCTACCCGACTGGGACCTGCCGCTGGGCATCTGCCACGCGGTGTTCGCTTCACGGCGCGGCATGCTGCCCGCGCTGCGCGCCTTCATCGATCACCTCGCCGGGGAGATTCCGCGAACCCTGCCGGCTGCGGGTCAGCCTTCGAAGCCGTCGACGTAGAAGGCCGTCGGCGGTACCACGATCGTGCTCAGGCAGGCGGCGTTGTTAACTCTCGGGACCATCACGTCCAGCGAGCAGGTCGAGAACTGGTTCAGCGCGCCGCTCACCGACGGGCTCATGATCCACCTGCCGCTCTCGCAGGCGGAGCTTCCGCCGTCGTGGTTGGCGCCGAAGTTGTGCCCCATTTCGTGGGCGATGATCACAGCGGTGCTGGCCGAGCTGCTGCGCACCTGGTTGATGGCATAGCCGAACGAGCTGCTGCACAGCACGCCGACATAAGCGACCCCGGCTGTACTGCCGTCGAAGTCCTTGCCGCTGAACAGGTGATTGAGATCTGCCTTGGGAATGCTGTTGCCGGCACCGCCGCTCATATAGCTGCGGAAGGTGCTGATCAGGTCCGGGTTCGTGGCGTTGCCCCCGGTGGGCAGGGTCATGGTCAGCGGCCCGTTGTCGGTGAGATGGCGGAGATTCTTCAGGCTGACCTGCACCGAGAGCTGGTCGCGGTAGATGCCATCGACGACGTTGAGCCGCCCGGCGACAATGGCGTCGCGGTTGCCGGCGCCGTGCACCGTGGTGAACTCGGTATCGGTAACCACGGTCAATTCGAGCTCCTTGAGCCCGCCCTTGGCCACGCTGAATTCTTCGGCCAGCTCTCGCGTCCAGTCGAGGTAGCCTCCGGGCCGGCCGGCGATGTCGTGGTCAAGGCCATCGATCACCAGGTCCTCGACCCGATAGGCCACATGCTTGGCGGTCGCCGGCAGCTTGCCGAGCTGCTTGGCCGAAGTTGCCGGGTCGAGCAGGAACAGGGTGTCGCCATCGAACCACGCGCCCTGCCACTGCGCACCTTGCCGGCTGAGCCGCACCCAGCTGTTGGCGATGCCGTCGATCCGGCCCTCGAACAGCCGCATGCCGCGCTGCGCGAGCCGCTCGCGGAAGTCCCGCGGCATCTTGCCCAGCAGCGACTGATTCGGCGCAAGGGATGCTTCAAGCACACCGCCGGCGAGAGCGATCTGCACCGGGGTGACCCCCTGCTTGGACTCGCCAGCAACCACGACCGCTGGCTCGAAGTGCTTGACCCGGGTCTGGCTGGTGGCGCTGCTCGACACGGCAAGCAGGCAGATGACGACAAGGGTGGCAATGAACGGCTTCAGGATGGTCTCCCGGTACAGGCTCAGGCGCGAAGTCTGCCCGGGCAATGACCGTACGAAAAGCGAACCCGTTCCGGCTTTCGCCCGGTGCCGACCAGCGGCTACACTTGCCGATCAGCGGAGAGATGGCCGAGCGGTTTAAGGCAGCAGTCTTGAAAACTGCCGTGGGTTTACGCCCACCGTGGGTTCGAATCCCACTCTCTCCGCCACTTCTTCAAAGTGGCTCCGTTCGTGCGATTCCCGGCCC
>CAYGMG010000043.1:0-10278 GCA_964350895.1 uncultured Lysobacter sp. | reverse complement strand
TTTGCCCTCAGGGCTTCGGGCGTTCGAGCGGCCGCGAACCTGGCGGTTCGCCAGCGGCCGCTCTCACCCCACTCTCTCCGCCACTTCTTCAAAGTGGCTCCGTTCGTGCGATTCCCGGCCCTTTGCCCTCAGGGCTTCGGGCGTTCGAGCGGCCGCGAACCTGGCGGTTCGCCAGCAACAGGATTCATTCCTCGGTACGCTGCGGCGTTTGCCGGTTTGCCGACGTGCGAAGCGAATGTGAAGGCTTGCCGCGCGGTTGTGCTCGTCATCGGCCTCGCCTAAGGTTTCTATCTGGCATCGGCGCGAAGGCCGGGTATGGCAGCAGCGATAGCGATCGACGAGCGGGGAGAGCCCGCGCAGCGTCCAGCCGAGCGGTTTGTGCGGGTTCGGCAACAAACCAGGGAACTGATCGAGGGGCTTTCGGCCGAGGACTGCTGCGTGCAGTCGATGCCTTCCGCCAGCCCGCTGAAATGGCACCTGGCGCATACCACCTGGTTCTTCGAGACCTTCGTGCTGGCTCGCCACGTGCGAGGGCACCGGGTGTTCCAGGAGGGATGGGATTACCTGTTCAATTCCTATTACCAGACGGTCGGGCCGATGCATGCGCGACCGCAGCGCGGGCTGCTGACCCGGCCCGGGCTACAGGCGGTGCTGGACTACCGCGACGCGGTTGACGAGCAGATGCTTGCGTTGCTGGACAAGGAGCCGCCCGGTCCGGAGCTGGCGGCGCTGGTGGAACTTGGTGTTCATCACGAGCAGCAGCATCAGGAGCTGATGCTGACCGATCTGCTTTATCTGCTGTCCTGCAATCCGCTCATGCCGGCTTACCGTGACTTGCAACCGGGCTCGCAAGGGCGGGGCTCGCAAGGGCAGGGCGCGGCGGCGCTGACCTGGACCGGGCGTGCTGGCGGCATCGTGCGGTGCGGGGCTGGCGCCGAGGGCTTTGCCTTCGACAACGAGCGGCCGGCGCATGAGGCCTTGCTGGTGCCGCATTCCCTGGCCAACAGGCTGGTCAGCAACGGCGAGTACCGCGACTTCATCGACGACGGCGGCTATCGGCGTCCCGAACTATGGCTGTCGGACGGCTGGTCGATCGTGCAGCAGGAAGGCTGGACGGCGCCGCTGTACTGGCAACCTGACCTGCAGTCGAGTTTCGGGCTGCACGGCCTTCAGCCGCTGGACCGGGCAGCACCGGTCTGCCACGTGAGCTATTTCGAGGCCGATGCCTATGCCCGCTGGGCCGGAGCAAGGCTGCCCACCGAGTTCGAATGGGAGGCCGCGGCGGCAGCGCTACCGGTGCACGGCAACCTGCTCGAGTCCGGCGCGCTGCGGACCCTGCCGGCGCGTGATGCGCCGGGAATCCAGCAGTTGTTCGGCGACTGCTGGGAGTGGACGGCGAGCGCCTATCTGGGCTATCCGGGCTATCGCCCGCTGCCGGGTTCACTCGGTGAATACAACGGCAAGTTCATGAGTGGCCAGTTCGTGCTACGTGGCGGCTCGCTGGCGACCCCGGCAGACCACCTCCGCGCCAGCTACCGCAACTTTTTCTACCCGGGTGACCGCTGGCAGTTCATGGGCATCCGGCTTGCAAGGGACGATCGATGAACCAGGCCCAGGCCGTGCTGGACATGCACCCGGACACCTCCGATATCCGCAAGGATGTGCTGGAGGGCCTTTCGCGTAATCCGCGGCAGATTCCCTCGAAGTACTTTTATGACGCGCGCGGCTCGGAGCTGTTCGAACAGATCTGCGAGCAGCCGGAGTACTACCTGACCCGCACCGAACTGGCGATTCTTGAGGACTGCATGCCGCGGATCGCCGAGTCGCTGGGCGAGGGCGTGCTGCTGATCGAGTTCGGCAGCGGCAGCGGGATCAAGACCCGACTGCTGCTCCAGGGGCTCCGCGAGCCGGCCGGCTATGTGCCGATCGATATCTCGATGTCGGCGCTGGAGGCCAGTGCCGACGCCCTGCGCGAGGCGCTGCCGGGGCTGAACGTGCTGCCGGTGTGCGCGGACTTCACCAGCGCCTTGCGGCTGCCCCTGCCCACACGCACCGTGCAGCGCCGGGTGATGTTCTTTCCCGGCAGCACGCTCGGCAATTTCGCCCCGGCTGACGCGCTGGCTTTGCTGCGCAGGATTCGAAACCTGGTCGGGGACAGCGGCGGCCTGCTGCTCGGGGTCGACATGAAGAAGGACCCGGCGCGCCTGGAGGCGGCCTACAACGATGCCGAGGGGGTGACTGCTGCCTTCACCCTGAACCTGCTGGAGCGGCTCAATAGCGAGCTGGGCGCGGATTTCGATCTCGCTGGATTCCGTCACCGCGCCCACTACAACGCCCTGGCCGGGCGCATCGAGACGCATCTGGTGTCGCTGCGCCCGCAGACCGTGCACGTAGGGCGTCAGGCTTTCGAGTTCGGCGCCGACGAGGCGATGCTGGTCGAGTACAGCACCAAGTACGACCAGTCCGACATCGCCAGACTGGCCGCGCAGACCGGCTTCGCGGTGCGCGAGGTGTTCACCGACGATGCCGGCGACTTCAGCCTGCAGTACCTTGAGGCGATCCCTGCCTGAGCGCTTTGCGGCGCCGGGAACCTTTGCCCCTTCGCCCGGTCGAAGGGGCCCGACGCGTTGCGCCGGCTGCAGGCTGGCCACACAATACGCGGCCTTCTGCCCGAGGTGACACGGGCGTTCCTTCCTGTTGGAGTACTCGATGAAATCCCTGTTCCGTCCGACCCTGCTCGCCGCCACCGTGGCCCTTTCCCTTTCTGCCGCGGGCCTTGCCCTGGCTGAGAACAAGATGGAGTCCGAGAAGGACAAGCTGAGCTACGTGGTCGGCACCCAGATCGGCGGCTCGCTGCAGCAGATCAAGGACGAAGTGGACCTTGAGCTGGTGATCGAGGCGCTGCGCGACTCGCTGGCCGGCAAGGAGCCGCGCCTGAGCCAGGAGCAGGCAATGGAAGTCCAGCGCAGCTTCGCCGAGAAGATGCAGGCCAAGCAGGCCGCCAAGATGCAGGAACTGGCGACCACCAACAAGGCCGAAGGCGAGGCCTTCCTGGCCAAGAACAAGTCGGTTTCCGGGGTGAAGAGCACCGAGTCCGGCCTGCAGTACCAGGTGGTCAAGCAGGGCGAGGGCCCGAAGCCGGCCGAGACCGATACGGTCAAGGTCCACTACGTCGGCACCCTGCTCGACGGCACCAAGTTCGATAGCTCGGTGGATCGCGGCCAGCCGGCCCAGTTCGCCCTGAACGCGGTGATTCCGGGTTGGACCGAGGCCCTGCAGCTGATGCCGGTGGGTTCGAAGTACACCCTGTGGATCCCGGCTGAGCTGGGCTACGGCGATCGCGGCACCCCGGGCCCGATTGGCCCGAATGCGACCCTGAAGTTCGAGGTCGAGCTGCTGGAAATCGTCAAGCAGTAACCCGGTGTTTCACCGACAACGGCCGGCCATCGCGCCGGCCGTTGTCGTTTTCGAAGAGTACATTCGGCGCCTTGGGCGCGAGCAGGGGACGTCATGCGGGTCAGCATCTTTGGTACCGGCTACGTAGGCCTGGTCACCGGCACCTGCCTTGCCGAGGTCGGCAACCAGGTGTTGTGTGTCGACATCGACCAGGACAAGGTGGCGCGTCTGCGCCGCGGCGAGATCCCGATCTACGAGCCGGGTCTGGCGCCGATGGTCAAGAACAATATGGCCGCCCGCCGACTGCAGTTCAGCACCGATGCCGCCGAGGCACTGGCGCATGCCGATACAGTGTTCATCGCCGTGGGCACACCGCCGGACGAGGACGGCAGCGCCGATCTTCGCCACGTGCTGGACGTCGCCCGCAGCATCGGCCAGCACATGTCGCGACCGACCGTGGTGGTGGACAAGTCGACCGTGCCGGTGGGCACGGCGGATCGGGTGCGCGAAGTGATTGCCGCCGAGCTTGCCGCGCGCGGCGCTAGCATCGGCTTCGATGTGGTCAGCAATCCCGAATTCCTCAAGGAAGGCGACGCGGTCAAGGACTGCATGCGCCCGGACCGGATCATCATCGGCGCCGAGGCCGAATCGTCGATCGAGCGCATGCGAGCCCTGTACGCGCCGTTCAACCGCAACCACGAGCGTCTGGTGGTGATGGACAGGCGCTCGGCTGAGCTGACCAAGTACGCCGCCAACGCGATGCTGGCGACCAAGATCAGCTTCATGAACGAGATCGCCAATATCGCCGAGCGGGTCGGCGCCGATATCGAGATGGTGCGCCAGGGAATCGGCTCGGATCCGCGGATCGGCTATGCCTTCATCTATCCCGGCGTGGGCTACGGCGGCTCATGCTTTCCCAAGGACGTGCAGGCGTTGGAGCGCACTGCCCGGCAGATCGGCTACGAAGCGCGGCTGCTGACCGCGGTCGAGGCGGTCAACCACAGCCAAAAGCGGCACCTGTTCGAGCTGGTCAGCCGGCACTTCGAGGGCGCCCTGCAGGGGCGCTGTTTCGCGGTGTGGGGGCTGGCTTTCAAGCCGAACACCGATGACATGCGCGAAGCGCCCAGCCGCAGTCTGCTCGAGCAGCTGTGGGCCGCGGGCGCGACGGTACGTGCCCATGATCCGGAGGCGATGGACGAGGCGCGTCGCCTGTTTGGCGAGCGCGAGGATCTGACCTTCTGCGCCAGCCCCGAGGAGGCGGTCGAAGGCGCCGACGCGCTGATCGTGGTCACCGAGTGGAAGGCCTTCTGGAGTCCGGATTTCCATGCGCTGTCGGCTGCGCTGAGGGCCGGCGTGGTGTTCGACGGACGCAATATCTTCGAACCCCGACACGTCGAGGGCGCCGGTCTTGCCTACTACGGCATCGGTCGCGGGCGTAGTCTCGACGCCCACCGTGCTGGAGGGCAGGACAATGGCTGACACGCTGGAAGAGCGGCTGGTCGATCTGGAGGTGCGTCTGGCGTTCCAGGAGCAGGCCCTGGTCGAGCTGAGCGATGCGCTGGGCGCCTCGCGCGCCGAGCAGTCGCGCACGGCGCGTCGCCTGGAGGCTGCGCTGTCCGACCTGAAGACCCTGCGTGGTCTACTCTATGCCGATCCCGCGGACGAGCCACCGCCGCCGCACTACTGACCCACTTCGCTGTACCGAACTGTTGTGAGCCGATGACTGATTCCCTCAGAGACCAGCTGCTTGGCCTTGGCTTCAAGCCAGCGCCGAAACCCGAGCGTTCCGCGCAGTCCAAGGGCGGCGCGGGCCGGCCCGAACGACAGGGGCGTGAATCATCGCGGCCGCCGAACAAGGGCGGCGTGCAGCCCGGCGGTCGCGCCACGCGCAAGCCGGGCGGCGCGCGCAAGCCGCGCTCGCAGGGCGAGATCGACCTGGCCAAGGCCTATGCGATCCGCGCGCAGCGCGAGAAGGAAGAGCGCATCGCTGCCGAGCAGGCGCGCCAGGAGGCCGCAAGGCTGCGCCGCGAGGCGCGCGCCAAGCTGTCCGAGTTCCTCGCCGGCAAGGCCCTTAACGACAAGGAAGCCGAGATCGCCCGGCATTTCGAGTATGGCGGCAAGATCAAGCGAATCTACGTCAACGCCGAGCAGCTTCGCGCGCTCAACGCGGGGGAACTGGGCGTGGTGCAGGACGGTGGTCGCTACGTGCTGATCAGCGCCGTGCACCTCGACGAGGCGGCGGCGATCTTCGCCGACGCAGTGGCGCTGAAGATCGATCCCAACGCGCCGAAGGCCGCCGATCCGTATGCCGATCCGCGCTACCAGATTCCCGACGATCTGGTCTGGTAGCACCTCCGCATTGCCAGCGTGGCCCCCGGCACCCGGGGACGGATCGGGGCAATCAGCACGTTGCTGCAAGGTCCCATGACCCTGCGCAGCGGTCGCGGTAGAGCCCTGGCGAGCCGGGTTAGAGCGCGCGTCTGGCCCGCCGCAGGTCGCCTATTCCGGGTCGTAGTCGAGAATCGGCGCCAGCCAGCGCTCGGCTTCGCTGAGCGTCCAGCGTTTGCGCCGGGCATAGTCCTCGACCTGCTCGCGACCGACCCGGCCCACCACGAAGTAGCGGCTTTGTGGATGGGCGAAGTACAGACCTGACACCGAGGCCGGCGGATTCATCGCGAAGCTCTCGGTCAGCGACATGCCGCAGTTGGACTCGGCGCCGAGCAGGCGGAACAGGGTCGCTTTCTCGCTGTGCTCGGGACAGGCCGGATAGCCGGGCGCCGGGCGTATGCCGCGGTACTTCTCGGCAATCAATGCCTCGTTGTCGAGACCCTCGTCGGCCGCATAGCCCCAGAACTCGCGGCGCATGCGGGCGTGCAGATACTCGGCAAAGGCTTCGGCAAGGCGGTCGGCCAGCGCCTTGAGCAGGATGGCGTTGTAATCATCGTGCTCGGCTTCGAAGGCGCGTACACGCTCCTCGCAGCCAAGGCCGGTGGTCACCGCAAAGGCGCCGATCCAGTCCTGAACACCCGATTCCCTCGGCGCGATGAAGTCAGCCAGGCACAGGTTGCCGCGCTCGGCCGGTTTGTCGGCCTGCTGGCGCAGGCAGTGCAGGACGGCCCGGGATTCGCCACCGGCAATCCCCGATGGGTCGGTCTGCAAGACGATGTCATCGCCGTCGCGCTTAGCCGGCCAGGTGCCGCAAACGCCGTTCGCTGTCAGCCATTTCTCTTCGACGATGCGGCTGAGCATCGCCTGGGCATCGTCGAACAGCTCGCTGGCCTGGCTGCCGACCACCTCGTCCTTGAGGATGGCCGGATAGCGGCCGGCCAGTTCCCAGGTCTGGAAGAACGGCGTCCAGTCGATGTATGGCACCAGCTCGGCGAGCGGCAACTCGCGGAGCACATGCAGGCCCGGCTGGCGCGGCGCGACGACGTCGCTGAAGTCCAGCTTCAGCGACTGCTCGCGGGCCTTGGCGAGCGGGATCAGCCGCTTGCCGGTACCGCGATCCTTGTGCCGCTCGCGGATCTCGGCGTAGTCGGCCTGGTTGGCGGCGACAAAGGCGCCGCGGTGTTCGGCGCTGATCAGCTTCTGCGCCACGCCGACCGCGCGGGAGGCATCCTTGACCCAGATAGTCGGCGACTTGTAGTGCGGTTCGATCTTCAGCGCGGTGTGCGCGCGCGAGGTGGTCGCGCCGCCGATCAGCAGCGGGATGTCGAGGCCCTGGCGCTGCATCTCCTTGGCGATATGGCTCATCTCCTCGAGCGAAGGCGTGATCAGCCCGGACAGGCCGATCATGTCCGCCTGTTCTTTCTTCGCGGCTTCGAGGATGGTCTGGGTTGGCACCATCACTCCCAGATCCACCACCTCGAAGTTGTTGCAGCGCAGGACCACGCCGACGATGTTCTTGCCGATATCGTGGACGTCACCCTTGACCGTCGCCATGACGATCTTCGCCTGGCTTTTGCCGGCGTCGCCGCTGCGCTTCTTCTCGGCCTCGATATAGGGCAGCAGGTAGGCCACCGCCTTCTTCATCACCCGCGCCGACTTGACCACCTGGGGCAGGAACATCTTGCCGGCGCCGAACAGGTCGCCGACCGTGTTCATGCCGTCCATCAGCGGGCCCTCGATCACCTGCAGCGGCTTGTCGAAGCCCTGCCGGCATTCTTCGGTGTCGCCCTCGACGAATTCATCGATGCCGTGGACCAGGGCATGACGCAGGCGCTCGTTGACCGGCAGCCCGCGCCAGGCCAGCTTGTCGGCGCTGGCCGGGCCGGCGCCGCTCTTGCCGCCGCGATACTTCTCGGCGATCTCGAGCAGGCGTTCGGTGCCCTCGGGATTGCGGTTCAGCACCACGTCCTCGACCCGCTCGCGCAGCTCGTCGGCCAGGTCGTCATAGATTGCCAAGGCGCCGGCGTTGACGATGCCCATATCCATACCGGCGCGGATCGCGTGGTAGAGGAAGACCGAGTGGATCGCCTCGCGCACCGGATTGTTGCCGCGGAAGGCAAAGCTGACATTGCTGACGCCGCCGGAGATATGCGCCAGCGGGAAGTCCTGCTTCAGCTGCCGCGCGGCCTCGATGTAGTCGACGCCATAGTTCGCGTGCTCGTCGATGCCGGTGGCGATGGCGAAGATGTTGGGGTCAAAAATGATGTCTTCGGAGGCAAAGCCGGCCTTGCCGGTGAGCAGGTCGTGGCTGCGTGCGCTGATTTCCAGCTTGCGCGCCAGGGTGTCGGCCTGGCCGCTCTCGTCGAAGGCCATGACCACCACCGCCGCGCCATAGCGGCGCACCCGGCGGGCCTGTTCAAGGAAGGCGGCCTCGCCCTCCTTGAGCGAGATCGAGTTGACCACGCCCTTGCCCTGCAGGCAGCGCAGGCCGGCCTCGATCACTGTCCATTTCGAGGAGTCGACCATTACCGGGACCCGGGCGATGTCCGGCTCGGCGGCGATCAGGTTGAGGAAGGTGACCATCGCCTTCTCGGCGTCGAGCAGGCCCTCGTCCATATTGACGTCGATGATCTGGGCGCCGTTCTCGACCTGCTGGCGGGCCACCTCGACGGCTTCGCCGTAGCGATCTTCCTTGATCAACTTGCGGAACTGCGCCGAGCCGGTGACGTTGGTGCGCTCGCCGACATTGACGAAATTAGTCTCCGGGGTGATGACGAAGGGCTCAAGCCCGGACAGCCGCGTGCGCGGTGCGGGCTGGGCGCGCGGCCGCGGAGGCTGGCCGGCGACCGCGTCGGCGATCGCCCGGATGTGCGCCGGGGTGGTGCCGCAACAGCCGCCGACAATGTTCAACAGGCCGGCCGAGGCGAACTCGTGGAGCACCGCGGCCATCTGCTCCGGGGTCTCGTCATACTCGCCGAAGGCGTTCGGCAGCCCGGCATTGGGATGGGTGGACACGTAGCACTCGGCGATCTCGCTGAGCATGTCGACGTGCGGGCGCAGGTCGGCCGCGCCGAGCGCGCAGTTGAGGCCGATCGACAGCGGCCGGACGTGGCGCAGCGAGTACCAGAAGGCTTCCGCGGTCTGCCCCGACAGGGTGCGCCCGGACTTGTCGGTAATGGTTCCGGAGATCATCACCGGCAGCCGCGCACCTTGGGTTTCGAAGACTTCCTCGACCGCGAACAGCGCCGCCTTGGCGTTCAGCGTGTCGAACACGGTCTCGACCATGATCGCGTCGGCACCGCCCGTGATCAGGCCCTCGGTGGCCTCGACATAGGCCAGCCGCAGCTCCTCGAAGTCGACATTGCGGAAACCGGGGTTGTTGACGTCCGGAGAGATCGACGCAGTGCGCGAGGTCGGGCCGAGCACGCCGATCACGAAGCGTGGGCGATCAGGGGTCTGCGCGGTCTTGGCATCGCAGGCCTCGCGGGCCAGCCGGGCGGCCTCGTGGTTGATCTCGCGGACCAGGTGCTGCATGCCGTAGTCGGCCTGCGAGATCGAGGTCGCATTGAAGGTATTGGTCTCGACCAGGTCAGCCCCGGCATCCAGATATTCGCGATGCACGCCGCGGACGATATCCGGCTGGGTCAGCACCAGCAGGTCGTTGTTGCCCTTGAGATCCTGGCCGTGGTCGTGGCTGTCGTGACCGCAGCCGCAGGCAAATCGCTCGCCGCGGAAGTCCTCCTCGTCCAGCCGGTGGCGCTGCAGCATGGTGCCCATCGCGCCATCAAGCACCAGGATTCGCTGGGCCAGGGCATCGAGCAGGGCTTGGGCACGGTCGGGGTGCAGCCAGGGGAGTTCTTGGGACATGGATCAGCCTTTGGTGAAACGTTGTGTCATGAACGGGGAATGGCGGTGGTCCGTGCGCTGCGCGCGCCGGCGTTGCGCTTGCGCCGGCTGGGGGCATGCCCGGATCGCCGATCCGCGGGTCGGACCCGGCGTGACGATCAGGGTCGGTGCGTCAAGGCGCACCCTACGGCTTCCTTGCGATCAGCGAGAGCACCTCGAAATGCGGCGGCCGGCGCTCGCGGGTGAAGGGCTCGCAGCGGCTGACCACAAGGCCGACCTTCTCCGCCAGCTTGCCTAGTTCCTTGACGCTGAAGCCGAGATTGGCGTGGCCGTACGGCGCCACCGCGGCGCGATGCTCATGCCGGCTCAGGGTGGTCGCCAGGAGGCGCCCGCCCGGGCGCAGCACGCGGGCGGCTTCGGCCATGGCGCGGGCCGGCTTGTCGGCATAGGTCAAGGCATTCATCAGCAAGACGAGGTCAAAGCTGGCATCGGCCAGGTCAAGGGCGTGCATGTCCTGCACGGCGACCTCGACATTGCCGATCCCTGACAGCCGCTCGCGCGCGGCGTTGACTACCCGCGGGCTGGCGTCGACACACAGATAGCGGCGTGACTGCGGGCCGAGCAGTTCGGCCAGGGCGCCGTCGCCGG
>CAYGMG010000042.1:0-27277 GCA_964350895.1 uncultured Lysobacter sp. | reverse complement strand
CAGAGACAAGAACAGCCAGGATCCGAGACGCTCCAACCATTGTCGTCCAACGCCGCGTTAAGCGGCCGCGGGCCGACAAGGCATCAGGAAACATCGAACTCTCTCCCCGCGGTCCGCTTGAACGCATAGTTGTGCTCGCGCCCTATGCGGGGCGACACCTTCCCGACCAGCCTGACGGCCACACGAAGCCGCCCAAGCTCTTGTGCGAAGCATAGCGGGACGACCGGCCGATGGCGATACTCGTTGCTACGGAGCCGAGCACCCATGCCCGCGATCGACAACACGGCCGGCGCCGGGGCGGCAGCAGCGGCCTGGAGCGCATGGGCCGGCGAGCGCGCCCCACCGCGAGGTGTCAGATGCCTGAACATTTCAAGGGGCGCGCCGATCCCGCCACGACCACCTTCGGCGCCATGCCTCAGTGCCCAGCGCGGGCCGAAGAGGACTGACCTGGTGCGGCTCTGGAGACTGTCCGGAGCGAGGAAGGCACGAACCGACAAAGCTCGACCCAACTCAGGAAATCAACCCGGGGGCACAACGCCGTGGTAAGCGGCTGCGCCGCCATAAAACATCAGGAAACACGAAAGCCTCTCCTCGCAGTCCGCTTGACCACTTAGTTAGGTGCCGACGCGATGCCGGAAGCATGTCAATTGGCCTGGCGTTGAATCTGCGCAAGCATGCCTCGAATGGTACGGCGAGTAACCACCTTTGCAACGGAATCCATGGTGCGGCCTGCCACCCACCTAGGCCAGAGAAACATTGCGGCGATGGCTATGATGCCCGCAACGAGTCTTAGGGCAAGGGGAAGCTGTATGACCGCGGGTAGCAGCGCCACAAGCACGATGAGTGGACAGATTATCAGGGCGATACCTAACGCCAGAAGTGAAAACCGACACAGTCTGATGGCTGGCTTGGCCCGAGCTGCGTCCAGTTCCTGATCGAACTGATGCTCCGACAGGGACAGGTAGATGCGCTTCGCACGGTATGGGCTCACAGCCATGCTCACCTCGGTACCTAACTACTATTGGACCCCTCGATAGGGGTGATATGCAGGATCTTCGTGCCTTCAGTGCGCTGCGGTCAAGCAAAAGGTTCTGTGCATCAGTTGTTTGGCGCGGCTTGGGTGGTTCGGTGGGCTGTCTTGCTTGCTGAACGGTGGGGCGTTTCAGGGGTGTAATCCGTTATTTGGGACAAACCGGTGCATAACACTCTCCGGTGGGGCGGGGAAGTTGCCGGCGAGTTGTGTGCTTGTTCTGCGAAATTGGCAGCAAGAAGACGCGGTTTTCTGCTTGAAACTGGTTGGCGCCGTCATCGGGAGCGTTCAGTTTGGGGGTCTGCTGCGTTGCATGCGGCGCTGCGGGGGGAGGGCTGGATTGCGCGCCGCCTTGGGGCCGGATCGCGTCCGGCGGCGTGATCCACTGCGGGCTGGGTGGCGGTGTTCCAGGCGCGTGAACCGGTGCGAGTCTTGCGTGGTCAGCCGTGTCCCTCGCTCAGCGCGTTTCGATCAGGGCTTCCGGGGTCACGGGCAGTCCGGCTGCGAAGGTGACGGTGGGCGCGACGGGCAGGGTGGCGCGCCAGGTCTCAAGGCGCGGGGCGATGGCCTGGCCGAGGGCGATCTGCGGGTAGGAGGGGCGTTCGCCTTCTTCGCTTTCGCGCTCGCGGACCTTGCTGCGGGCCATGCGGAACGCCTCGCCAAAGTCAAAGGTCTGGTTAAGTCCTTCGGCGAGGAAGGCTTCGCCGAACCAGGTGATCTCGCTTTGTACGCCGCAGCCGAACGAGGTGCGGTCGGCGCGGGCCGCTGTGATGACCAGGCTGCGTGGGTCGCGTAGCGCTTCGACGAAACCGCCCGAGTAGCAGGCCGAAACCACGATCACCCGCCAGCCGATGCCGGCTTCATCGAGCATCTGGCGCAGGGTGGTTGGGTCGAGCCAGTCCAGCGGCAGGGGATCAAGGCCGAGGAAGAGCTCGTGCTCCTCGCTGCCGTGGCTGGTCAGGAACAGCCAGAGCAGGTCTTCCTCGGGGTCCATGAGCGTGGCCATTCCGTGCAGGGCGGCGCGCAGGTTGCCGACGCTGGCGATCGGTGCCTGGTCGAGGGTGTCGGCGCTGTTGACCAGGGGCAGGACTCGCCCGGCAGCACCGAAGCGCGTCTCGGCCAGCTCGCGGACGAAGCCGACCTCGTTGCGGAATACCTGTTCGCTGCCGTCGCCGGCCAGCGCCAGCACGTACAGATCGATGACGCCGGGGCGCTGCGGCGCAAGCTGCGACAGCGCCTCCTCGATACGCGCCGGCTGGGCGAGCCAAAGCTGCTCGGCGCTCGGGCCTTGCCGGGAAGCCGCCGCGGCATCCGCGTCCAGCGCCGCGAGTTCTGCGTCGTCGAAAGCGAACTCATCCTCGCTGTTCCACCACCAGGGTGATTCGGGGATCAGCTGCCAGTTGCCGAGCATGATTGCCAGCGCGGCAGCCATACCGGCGGCGCGCCGTGGCAGCCGCAGCCGCGGCGCGCACCAGTGGACCAGCTGCCAGGCGAACAGCGCGAAGTAGAGGGCGGGCAGCCACGCCATCCAGTTGCTGGTGACCAGTTCCCACTGAACCCACATCCATAGCAGGCTGGCCGGCAGCAGGGCGACGAGGACGATGCTGGCAAGGCCGAGCGCGACCCGTCCGCGGCCCAGCAGGCTGGCGACCAGGGCTGCGCCGGCAAGGGCGATCAGCAGCGGGAAGCTGCGTTCGGTCATGGCCCATGGGCTGAACTCACGCGGCAGGTCGATCAGCCAGTCATCCAGCAGCACGCCGGACAGCAGCCACAGGGCGGCGGCGATGGCGAATTGCAGGGGCGTGCCTGGCGCCAGCGGATCTCGAGGGCGACGCAGCAGGCCGAGCTGCACGGCCTGGATCAGCCAGCGCTTGCGTGCAGGGCGGCTACGTGGTGGATCCGGGTGTTCAGTCCAGAGTGAGTTCATCGAAACGCTCGACCCGGCGATGGCCTCGGGCGTCCTCGCCCTGGCGCGGCTCGGGGTAGTCGCTACGGCGGTCGAGCAGGACGGTCGGCAGGCCGGCATCGCGCGCGGCGTCCAGCTCTTCGATGACGTCGGAGAGGAAGACGATCTCGCCCACTGGCCTGGCCATCGCTTCGGAAATCCGCAGATAGCTCTCGCGCTCGCGCTTGCCGCCGATTTCGGTATCGAACCAGTGGCTGAACAACGGCCGCAGATCGCCTTCCTCGCTGTGTCCGAAGAACAGCTGCTGGGCCGGCACCGAGCCGGAGGAGTAGACCGCCAGCAGATGGCCGCGCTGCTGCCACAGGCGCAGGCGCTCGACGGCGTCGGGATAGACGTGCGCGCGGAAGTCGCCGCGCCGGTAGCCCTCTTCCCAGAGCATGCCCTGCAGGGCCTTCAGCGCGGTGTGCTTGCGGTCTTCGGTGATCCAGCCCAGCAGGACCTCGGCAATCATTGCGTCGCTGCAGACGCCGCCGTTCTCGACCGCCACGGCGTCCAGCCAGCGACGCACCTCGGGGTCGCGGCCACGGCTGGCGATGAACTGCGGCAGCAGGCGCTGCGAGTAGGGGAACAGGACTTCCTTGACGAAGGCGATACTGCTGGTGGTGCCTTCGATGTCGGTGAGGATCGCCGGCCGGCTCACGCTGCCTGCCCTTGCTCATAGCGCGGAAAGCGCTGGGCGATGTCGTCACCGGTGAAGGAGGCAACCCATCCGGCTGGATTGGTGAACAGGCGGATGGCCACGAAGTGCGGCGCCGGGCCCATGTCGAACCAGTGCCGGGTGCCTTGCGGCACGCTGATCAGATCGCCGGCCTCGCACTGCACTTCCATGACCTTGTCGCCGATGTGCAGGGTGAACAGCCCGGATCCGGCGACGAAGAAGCGCACCTCGTCCTCGCTGTGGGTGTGCTCGTTGAGAAACTTCTGCCGCAGCGCCTCGCGGTCCGGGTGCTCGGGATACAGGCTGACCACGTCGACCGCCTGGTAGCCGCCCTCCTGCTTGAGCTGGGCGATTTCTTCGGCATAGGCCTCCATCGCCTGCTCCGGACTGGGCTTGGGCGGCAGGGCGCGCAGCGGCCATTGCGCGAAGCGCACGCCGGATGCCCGCAGCTGGTCGGCGATCGCGCCTGGCTCGCGGCTGGCGAACAGCGGCACGGAGGAATCGGATTCGGAAAAGATGCGAAGACGGCTCATGCTGGATTCCGTAGGTGCGGTGCCCGGTGGGCAGGGTCAGGCGTCGGCGCGCAGACGGCGCAGGTCGAGCTCGACGCCGAGCAGGAAGTCGAAGGCTTCAAGGTGACGGCGGGCGATGTCGATGTCCTCGCCCCAGGCGTACAGGCCATGGCCGTCGATCAGATAGCCGGGCAGGGGGTTGTCGTCGAGCAGGGTCTCGACCTGCTTGGCCAGCGCCGGCATGTCCTGGCTGTTGGGCAGCACGGCCAGTTCGACGGCGGCCTCGTGGCTGGCCTGGCCGGGGAAGGCCTTGAGCAGCTCGTAGCCTTCAAGGCGCACATGCCCTGCGGCGGCAAACAGACGCGAGGCCACGGTCTGCGCGTGGGAATGCGTATGCAGGACGCAGCCTACCTCCTTGAAGCGCTTGTACAGCTGGGTGTGGAGCAGGGTTTCCGCCGACGGGTGATGTTCGCTGGCCACCGCGCGGCCCTGCCAGTCGACGACCATGAAGTCGGCCTCCTCAAGCTTGCCTTTGTCGCGGCCGGAGACGGTGATCACCGCGTGGCGGTCATCCAGACGCAGAGAGAAATTGCTGCTGGTGGCCGGCGTCCAGCCGCGCGCGGAAAGCTCGCGGGTCACCTGGATAAGCGACTGTGCGCAGCGATGGAAATCATTGGCGGAGAAGGGCAGGGTCGGCATGGCCAAAGTGTAGCGGCTGGCGGTGATGCGCGCATGCAGGCGGGCAGGGCTCGCTGGCTCGGCGCGCAATGGGCAATAAGGCAGCCTTAAGCTGGATGGCGCACCTTGGCAATCCGAGCCTGACCTGTTCACGGGAATCCAGCATGTATGGCGAAACCTCCTTCGCGGCTGATCCGGCGCTGGCGCCGCTGCGCGAACTGCCGCGTGTGGTCTCAATGCAGGACGCGGTGCCGCTGATCAGCATCGTGATCCCCGTGCACAACGAGTCCGGCAATGTGGTCGCCTTGCTGGAAGAGGTCGCGGCGGCCTTCGCGGGGCGCCTGGACTTCGAGGCCGTGGTGGTCGATGACTGCAGCGCCGACGACACGCGTCAACTGCTCGATGCGCAGCGGGCCCGCTGGCGCTGGCTGCGCGTGCTGCATCATCAGCGCAATGCCGGGCAGAGCACGGCCCTGCTCAATGGCGCGCGAGCGGCCCGCGGACGCTGGATCGGCACGCTTGATGGCGATGGCCAGAACGATCCTGCCGACCTGCTGCGCATGGTGGCCGAGCTGACCCAGCGCGACGACCCCGAGCTCAAGCTGCTGCAGGGCTGGCGCTGGCAGCGTCAGGACACCGGCCTCAAGCGCCTGTCCTCGAAGATCGCCAATGCGGTGCGCGGAGGCTTACTGGCCGACCAAGCGCGCGACAGCGGCTGCGGCATCCGGGTGATCGATCGCGAGCTTCTGCTGCGCCTGCCGTACTTCGACCACATGCATCGCTTCATTCCGGCCCTGGTCGCGCAGGCCGGCTGGAAGCTCGACAACGTCGCGGTCAATCATCGTCCGCGACAGGCGGGGCAGTCCCACTATGGCCTGTGGGACCGGCTCTGGGTCGGGATTGTCGACCTGCTGGGCGTCGCCTGGCTGGGGCGCCGCTCGCGTCCGGTGCTGTGCATCGAGAAACCCCGGGGCAGGGTGTAGTGAACATGCCGGACGAACTGTGGCTGGCCATCGGGCTGTGCGCCCAGCTCGCCTTCGGCGCGCGCTTCATCATCCAATGGCTGGCATCCGAGCGTGCCCGCGCCAGCGTGCTGCCTGAGCATTTCTGGCGCTTCTCGGTGCTGGGTTCGGTGCTGATGCTGGCGTATGCAGCGCATCAGCGCGATCCGGTGATCATCGCCGGGCAGGCCTTGGGCCTTTCGATCTATCTGCGTAACCTGCAGCTGATGGCACGCAGTGATGGTCGATCAGGGAGCCACTTCCTGCCGCCATGGCTGCTGCTCTGCTCGCTTGCCGTGATCGGCGGCGCGCTTGCCTCGCCGGCGCCGCTGGCGGCCGTGCTCGATCGGGTGCCCTCGGGCTGGCTGCTGCTCGGCTTCGTCGGCCAGGCCCTGTTCACCGGTCGGTTCATTGTCCAGTGGTGGGTTTCCGAGCGCCGCGGCATGCCGTGCAATCCGCTGGCCTTCTGGTACCTGTCCATCATCGGCAGCGGCTTGCTGCTGGCCTATGCGCTGAAGACCGGGGATCCGGTGGTGATACTTGGCCAGTCGCTGGGCATGGCGGTGTACCTGCGCAACCTGCAGCTCTGGGGGCGTCCGCCGCCGCGGAACACGGCAGCGGCCTCGCAGCAGCTCTTGCGATAGATCAAGGCGAACGCCCCGCGTTTGCGCCATCATCGCGTTTGCCGCGCTAGCGTGCGCCTATCCTCAGCCGTCGCCAAGGAGTCACCATGAGCTCATCCCCTGTTTCCTCACGCCGTCGCTTCCTGCTCGGCTCGGCCGCAATCGCGGCTAGCCTGCCGCTGGTGATTCGCGAACTCGGCAAACCTGCCTTCGCCCAGGATCTGCCGAAGCTGCCGCTGGACAATGCACAGGCCAAGGCGCTTGCGTACATCGAAGACGCCAGCAAGTCGACCCATCCCAACTTCAAGGCCGGCAGCAACTGCGCCAACTGCCAGTTCATCCAGGGCAAGGATGGCGAAGCCTGGCGCCCGTGCACCCTGTTCCCGGGGCACAGTGTGGCGTCCGAAGGCTGGTGCTCGGCCTGGGCCAAGAAGGCCTGATTCTCAGCGGATGCGAAAAGGGCCGCGCTACACTGCGCGGCCTTTTTCTTTTGTCCGGAGCCAAACGTGGTGCTCGACTCCCAGCTGTTGATCTGGGCCGGAGCTGGCCTGCTCGGCGGATTGCTGATCGCGACCTTGCTGTTAGGCGCCTGGTCGCGCGCCGAGTACCGTCGTGGCCAGCTGGAGCGGGAGCCAGAGCTTGAGCGGCTGAAGGCGCGCCAGGAAGGCCTGCATGAGGATCTGGACCGGGAGATTCAGCGCGCTGAGCGGCTGCAGGCCTTGTTCGACGCCAAGAGCGTCGACTTCCAGCGCCTCTCCGACGAGCTGTCCGGCGCCCGTGCCCGGCTTGATCAGATGGCCAGGACGCAGCGTGAGCTGGACCAGGCTCGCGGCGAGCTGGCCGAGCGTCACAACCAGCTTGCTGCGATGCAGGCAAAACAGGCGGAAAGCGAGGCCCGGGCCAAGGCCATGCATGAGGCCAGCGAAGAGAAGCTGGCCTTGCTGGGTTCCGCCGAGCAGCGTCTGCGCGACACCTTCCAGACCCTTGCGCAGCAGCTGCTCGATGAGCGCAGCAAGCGCTTCGGTGAGCAGAGCCAGAAGGAGATCGGCGGCATCGTCGAGCCGCTGCGCGAGCAGCTCAAGCAGTTCCGTGAGGCGCTCGCCACGACCCACGCCGCCGAGGCCCGCGAGCGCGGCGCGCTGAGCCAGGAGATCCAGTCGCTCAAGCAGCTCAACCAGCGGATCAGCGAGGACGCGGTCAATCTGACCCGTGCCCTGCGCGGCGACAGCCAGGCCCAGGGCGCCTGGGGCGAGCTGGTGCTGGAGCGCATCCTGCAGGCATCCGGCCTGCGCGCCGGCAGTGAGTACCTGGTGCAGGAGAGTTTCAGCGATACCGAGGGAGGCCGCTCGCGGCCGGACGTGATCGTCCGCCTGCCCGAGGATCGCGATCTGGTGATCGATGCCAAGGTCAGTCTGGTCGCCTACGAGCGTCACGTGGTCGCCGAGGACGCCGCCCAGCGCGAGCAGAGTCTGCGTGAGCATATCGTTTCACTCAAGCGCCACGTCGACCAGCTCAGCGGGCGCAACTATGCCGAGATCGACGCCCTCAGAACGCTTGATTTCGTGCTCATGTTCGTGCCGGTCGAGGCCGCCTTCGTCGAGGCTATCCGGCACGACGAAGGGCTGTATATCTACGCGCTCGAGCGCAATGTCGCCCTGGTAAGCCCGAGCACATTGCTGGCCACCCTGCGCACCGTGGCGCATCTGTGGAAGATCGAGCGACGCAACGTCAACGCGCAGGAGATCGCCCAGCGTGCCGGCCGCCTGTACGACTATTTCGCGTCGTTGGTAACCGAGATCGAGAGCATCGGCCAGCAGCTGGACAAGGCGCAGAAGGCGCAGGCCTCGGCCATGCGTCGGCTCACCGAGGGCGGCAAGGGCAGCATCGTGCTGCAGGTGCAGTCACTGGCCGACCTCGGCGCCCAGGCTCGCAAGCAGCTGCCCGAGGCCCTGCTCCGGCGCGCCGGCAGCGATGCCGGGGACGAGGACGAGTAGGCCCAGTCGCGCCGCACGGCGCACGGTCTGGTTGGCGAATTGCAACCCACACACCGGCAAGGGCTGCCTCGAAGATTGCACGGCGGCGGACGGGTAAGCCCTGCCCGGCCAGAACTGTCAGGCGGAGGCGTGCTGGGGGCGCATATTTGCCGTTCGCGTAGATCGGGTCTTGGACCCGCCGGATGGCTGCCCCAACGTTCGATACGGGCGTTCGGACGGTACGCCCGGTGCGCCCAAGGCGCACCCTATGGATGTCCGGTTTGCGCAATTTTGCCGTTCGTCGAGGTTCATCAATAGCGCCGGCTTTCTGTGGGAGCGGATCGTATCCGCGACCGCAGCGCTACAGACTTGCCGCTGACTGCGGCCAGATCAAGGCGTCGCGGTCGCGGATACGATCCGCTCCCACAACAGCTCGGCGACCTGCGCCGCGAACGGCAAATTTGCGCCCGCACCTGCCGCTGAGGCAGATACGGAACAGGGCTCACATTCCGAACTTGGCCATCACGCCGCGGACGAGGACGATGCCGACGAGCACCGGGGCGATGTAGCGGACCAGCACCGTCCACACTTTGAACACGCCTTCGGGAACTCCGGCCAGCTCGTCGCGAATGATCTTGTGCGACAGCGCCCAGCCTGCGAACACGGCGGTCAGCAGGCCGCCCAGAGGCAACATCACATCGTTGGCCAGCAGTTCGATGAAGTCCATGATCCCAAGGCCGGCGATCCGCACTCCGGACCACAGGTTGAGCGACAGCACCGAGGCAAGGCCAATCACCCAGGTCAGGCCGGCAACTGCCGCAGCAGAGGCCTTGCGCGAGAGGTTGGTGCGCTCGACAAGGAAGGCGGTGGCTGGCTCCAGCAGGGAAATCGAGCTGGTCCAGGCGGCGATTGCCAGCAGGGCGAAGAACATCAGGCCGAAGATCGCGCCCATCTGGTTGAAGGCCTGGGGCAGCGAGGCAAAGATCAGGCCCGGACCGCCGCCAGTGGGCGTTCCCAGGTACTGGATGACGATCGGGAAAATGGCAAGACCGGCGAGCAAGGCGACGCCGGTATCGACCAGTGCGACGCTGCCCGCCACCTTCGGGATGGACACGTCGCGCGGCAGGTAGGCGCCGTAGGCCATCATCGTGCACATGCCCAGGCTGAGGCTGAAGAAGGCCTGGCCCATGGCGCTGAGGAACACGTTGCCGTCGATCTTGGAGAAATCCGGATTGAACAGGAACACCGCGGCCTCGCCGAGATGGCCGGTGGTGGCGCCGTAGCCGACCAGGATCAGCAGCATGATCAGCAGGGCCGGCATCAGGAACTTCACCGCGCGCTCCAGGCCTTTCTCCACGCCGAGGGCGACCACGGCCACGGTCATCACCATGAACACGGCATGCCAGAAGGTCAGTTCGGCGGCATTGCCCAGCAGTTCGCTGAAGGTCGCGCCGGGGTCAGTGATCCCGGCGCCGCCGAACACGGCTCCGATGTACAGCCAGGTGTAGTGCAGGGTCCAGCCGGCGACCACGCTATAGAAGCTGAGGATCAGCACGCCGGCGACCATGCCGATCCAGCCGATTCCCGACCAGGCGCGGCTGCCGCCGGTTTCTGCGGCGATCGCATCGAAGGTGTTGACCGGGCTGCGCCGGCCGTGGCGGCCGATCAGGATTTCCGCGATCAGCACCGGCAGGCCACAGAGCAGGATGCAGGCCAGGTAGACCAGTACGAAGGCACCGCCGCCGTTGTCGGAGGTCAGGTAGGGAAAGCGCCAGATATTGCCAAGGCCCACCGCCGACCCGGCAGCCGCAAGAATGAAGGCAAGGCGCGAAGACCACATGCCATGGACTGAAGATTGCTGCATTGGAGTCGGCTCCCTGGTGGAACGTAATGTGGTGGCTGGCGAGCTGCTGCCTGCCGGGTCAGTGCTTGTGCTCGACGCGCGCCTCGGGCTTGATGTGCAGGATCTTGAAGCCGATGTAGGCGAACAGTGCGGCGATCAGCGGGTTGACCAGGTTGAACAGCACGTAGGGCAGGTAGTCCAGCGTCGCCACGCCCAGCGTCACCGCCATGTAGGCGCCGCAGGTGTTCCAAGGCACCAGGGGCGAGGTCAGGGTGCCGGCGTCTTCCAGCGCCCGCGACAGGTTGAGCGGGTGCAGGCCGCGGCGCTCGTACTCTGGGCGGAACACGCGCCCGGTAAGGACGATCGACATGTATTGGTCGGAGGCCAGAACATTGCTGCCGAAGGCGGTGGCAAGGGTTGCGGTGATCAGCGCGCCGGTGCTGCGCGCGAGCCCGAGCACGCCGCGGATCAGCCGCTCCAGCAGGCCGGTGCGTTCCATCACCGCGCCGAAGGCCATCGCGCAGAGGATCAGCCAGATGGTGTTGAGCATGCTCGACATCCCGCCGCGGCTGAGCAGGTCGTCGACTGACTTCACTCCGGTATCCGAGCTGTAGCCATCGGCAAGCGCCATCCACGTGCCAGCCAGCATGGCCCAGCCGCGGCCGAGCTCTTCGTTGCCGGCGCGTGCGGCGGTGAGGTCGGGCTGGAAAACCACGGCGAACAGCGCACCGGCGAAGGCGCCGATCAGGATGGTCGGGAAGGCCGGGACGCGGGCGATGGCCAGACCAAAGACCAGTAGCAAGGGCAGCAGCAGGTGGCCGCCGAGATTGAACTGCTGGGCCAGCGCCTGGGGCAGGTCGCCGAAGGCTGCCGAGGCGCCGCGCGCTTCGCCGCCGACGCCGAGGATGGCGAAGCCGATCAGGGCGATGACGATGCTCGGGACCGTGGTCCAGGTCATGTGCCGCACGTGCGCGAACAGCTCGCTGCCGGCAGCCGCCGGGGCGAGGTTGGTGGTGTCCGACAGCGGCGAGAGCTTGTCGCCGAAATAGGCGCCGGAAATCACCGCGCCGGCGGTGATCGCTGGTGACAGGTCAAGGCCCTGGGCGACGCCCATCAGGGCCACGCCCAATGTGCCGGCCACTGTCCACGAGCTGCCGATGGTTAGCGCGACCAGGGCGCAGACGAAGCAGGTGGCAGGGTAGAACCAGCTCGGGTCCATGATCTGGATGCCGTAGTAGATCATCGTCGGCACCGTGCCGCTGAGGATCCAGGTGCCGATCAGGGCGCCCACCGCGAGCAGGATGAACACGGCGCTGGTGGCCAGGGTCACGCCGGTGACCATGGCTGCCTCGATGTCCTTCCAGGCAAGGCCATTGCGCAGCCCGATGATGCCGGCGATGCAGGCGCACAGGAGCAGGGCGATCTGGTTGGGGCCGTAGGAAGAGTTGTCGGAGAATAGCCAGACCGAGGCGGCCAGCAGCAGGACCAGGAACAGCAGCGGAATGATCGCCTGGAGCAGGCTTGGCGCGCGGGGTGAGCTGGTCTCGGACATGGTGGCCCTGCGGTAACAAAGGCCGAGAGTCTATCCTGTGTTGCTTCCCTGCGAACCCCATGGCCGCATGTCCCGATCTGATTTCGACCTTGCCGCGGCGCTGGCGCGTTTCGCGCGCCGACATCCCGAGCGTGACGCGGAGGTGATCCTGTTCCGCGACTTCCTCGACAGCGACGATGCGGTGTTCGAGCGAAGCCATCCGCCCGGGCACTTCACCGGCTCGGCCTGGCTGGTCGAGCCGAGCGGCGGGCGATGCCTGCTGACCCTGCACGCAAAGCTCGGGCGCTGGCTGCAGCTCGGCGGGCACGCCGATGGCGATCGCGACCTGCGCGCCGTGGCCCTGCGCGAGGCCGAGGAGGAGTCGGGGCTGGTGGGTCTACGGGTCGATGATGAGATCTTCGATATCGACCGGCATGCGATTCCGGCGCGTGGCGATGAGCCCGAACACTGGCACTACGACGTGAGGTTCGTGGTCAGGGCGGGCGATGACCTGCGCTTTGCGCTCAGCGATGAGTCGCATGCCCTGGCCTGGCGGCCGATTGCCGACCTTGAGCACGAGAACGGGCTTGATCCGTCGCTGCGACGGATGGCCGGGCTATGGCGCTCAGGTCGCGGTGTCGGCGCCCGAGAGCCCTGACTCCGCCAGCAGTTGATCACGCCAGGCAGCGAGCCCCTCACGCAGTGTCCGTGGGGTCTCCTCGGGCAGGCTGGCAAGGGATTCGTTGAACGCGGCCAGCGCGCTGCCGCCGAGACGGTCGCGTTGATGTTGCCGCCAGCGTGCACGCTCGTCAGCGGCGAGGCTTTCCGGCCAGTTGCGGGCGCGGTAGCGGAACAGCAGCTCATCGCCACGCGGGTCGCGGAAACGTCCGGTGAAGTCGGTCAGGTCCTCAGGCCGCGCACGCTGCAGGCGCGCGCGCAGCGGCGCGTCTTCGCGGCTCGGCAAGAGGTCGTAGAGCGCGGCGTCGACGTCGGCGGCCGGCGGGTAGGTCTTGCGGAAAGCGCTGGCCAGTCGTTCATTCAAGGCATCGCCGGCCTGTCTGATCGCCAGCGCATGATGCTGGGCCTGGTGTGGATCCAGTCCCAGCCGCTGCCATTCTTCTTCGCGCACGTGCTCGCAGCGAACCAGGGCAGGGCAGCGATTGAGGTGCACTGCCTTGATCGGCGGCCGCGGCCGCTGCTCGCCCAGCTCTTCGCGGGGCGTGAACAAGCGCTGGGTCAATTCCTCAGCAGGCAGATCCAGCCAGCCCGTCGGCGACTCGCTGAGCTCGGCGACCAGGATCTGGTTGCTGGCCGAGGGATGCACCATCAAGGGCAGCACGATTCCGGCACAGGCGCGCTCCGCCGGAAATCGTGAGGTCACGTGCAGCAAGGGCTCGCCGCCGGGCTGCAGCAGGGCGGCGACCTCGCGCTTGGCACGAAAGCGCAGGTGGTAGTCCCACAGCTTCGGCTGCCGGCCGTGGAACAGACGCGCAAGGCCCAGGGTCGCCTCGACATCGCTGAGCGCGTCATGTGCATGGCCGTGGGCGATGCCATTCGCGGCCGCCAGATGTTCGAGGCGAAAGCTCGGCGCGCCATCCTCGCGGCGCGGCCACTCGATGCCGTCCGGTCGCAGGGCGTGGCAGAGGCGGGCGAAGTCGAGCAGGTCCCAACGGCTGTTGCCGCCGGCCCACTCGCGTTGGTACGGGTCGAAGAAGTTGCGGTACAGCACGTGGCGGATGAACTCGTCATCGAAGCGCAGGCTGTTCCAGCCGACACTGCAGGTGCCGGGAGCGGCCATCAGCGCCTGCACCTGGGCAATCGCCTCGGCTTCGCAAAGACCGCGGGCATCCAGCGCGCCAGGGTCCAGGCCGGTGACCGCCGCAGCCTGCGGCGAGGGCAGGGCGTCGCGGGGTGGGCGGAACCACAGGGTCACCGGTTCTTCGATCAGCTCCAGTTCGGCATTGGTGCGCATGCAGGCAAACTGGGCGACGCGATCGGCGCGCGGATCAATGCCCCAGGTTTCGAGGTCGTACCAGAGGAAGCTGGGCTCCTGGGCCATGCTGCGTTCGCTTTCGGGAAAGGCCCAAGCTTAACGCCTGCTCAGCGGCCCGGCCGCGCCGCCGCTCAGTGCGGCGATGCCGCAGCGCGCTCGGCCGGCGGGTCGATCAGGATCGGCAGGTCCTCCTGCAGTCCGCCCTCCAGGGCGCGTAGCGCCGCCGGACGCAGCTGCAGCCGGGGCAGGCCCACCGCATTGCCCTGGGCCAGGTTGACCCCGCATTCGAGCAGGGCGTAGAGGGCTTCGGGCTTCTCCACACACTCGGCGATGGTCAGCTTGCCCGCTGCCTCGGCGATGCTCGACAGCGCAGCGACTACGGTGCGGTCGAGCGGGTCGTCGGGCAGGCCCTGGATCAGCGAGCCGTCGATCTTCAGGATGTCGGCCTCCAGATGCTTCAAGTAGGCAAAGGTCGAGAAGCCGGTGCCGAAGTCATCCACAGCGATGCGCGAGCCAAGGCCGCGAAGGTCCTGCAGTACCCGCTGCGCGCCGGCGAAATCCTCGATAGCGTGCGATTCGGTGATCTCGAAGATCAGCTGGGTGGCATCGATGTCGTACTCGACGACCCGGGCGGTGACAAAGGCGGCAAGCCCGGAGTCGGACAGCGACTGGGTGTGCAGGTTGATCGTCAGTGAAACCGGGCGTTCAGCCCCGCGGACATCGCGCAGCGCCTGCAGCGAATGGTCGATCACCCAGCGATCGATCTCGCGCATCAGGCCGAAGCGCTCGGCGGTCGGCATGAAGGCGGCCGGCAGGACCAGCTCACCCTGCGCATCGCGCATGCGGATCAACACCTCGAACAGCGCAGGGCTGGCCGGGTTGCGCGCCAGCTGCCGGCGCCAGAGCTCCTCACCGCCCGGCGCCAGGTCATCATCGAGGATGCCCTCGAGCGGCACGATGGGCTGGAAGGCAAGCACGAAGCGGTCGTTGCGCAGAGCCTCCTCAAGGCGCACCGACCAGCTGAGGTCGCGATCCATGGCCGCACGCTCGCCGGAGTCGGGCTGGTAGAGGTGGGTCAGGTTGCGTCCGCCGTTCTTGGCCTGGTGACAGGCGACATCGGCCTGCGCCATCGCCTCGGACGGCGACAGGGTGCGCTGGTCCATGGCTGCCGCGCCGATCGAGGTGGTGATCCGGTAGGCCTTGCCGCCGTAGCTGAAGGGCGCGGCGCTGAGCGCGCGACGAAAGCCATCGGCCAGACCCTTGAGATCGTCGACGGCGATGTTGCGCAGGATCAGGGCGAACTCGTCACCGCCCATGCGCGCCAGATGATCGCTGGCGCGCAGTCGCGACTTCAGTCGCTGGCTGACCTCGATCAGAAGCTGGTCACCGGCGCCATGCCCGGCGGTGTCGTTGATGTACTTGAAGCGGTCGACATCCATGAACAGCAAAAGGGAGGTCTGGCCGCTGCGCCGCAGGCGGGTGATCTCCTCTTCCAGCTGGCGTTCGAACCAGGCGCGGTTGTGCAGGCCGGTGAGCGCGTCGTGCTCTGCCGCCCAGCGCAGATCGGCCTCAAGCTTGCGCCGCGCCGAGACGTCCCGGAATGCGACCACCGAGCCACTGCGCTCACCGTCGACGCGCATCGGAAACACCGTGCACTCGACCGGCAGGGGCTTGCCCAGCGCGGTCCAGAACGCGGTCTGCCAGCCGGACAGCTCGGAGCCGCGCGCGTAGCCCTGGAGCAGGGGGCACTGGCTGCGCGCCAGCAGGGAACCGTCTTCGTGGGCGTAGTGGATCAGCTCGTAGGCGTTGCGACCGATCAGCTTGTCGTTGTCCTCGTAGCCGAGCAGCTCGCAGGCCGCCGGGTTGACCAGCTGGATGGTGCCGAGCGGATCGACCACATACACCCCGTCGCCGACCGAGGAGAGGATGCCCTCCAGCCTGCGCCGCTCCGACTCGACCGCCTTGCGGTCGCGCACGGTGCGCGCCAGCGAGTGGATGCGGGCGACGAACAGCTCCTTGGCCTCGCTCTTGAACAGGCACTCGACCGCGCCGCTGGCCAGCGATTCGCGGATCACGTCATCCGAATAGGCGCCGGTGATCATCGCCGGCACGACGCGCGCCGTCGCCGGGTTGGCGCGCATCTCGCGGATCAGCTCGGTGCCGTTCCTCCCCGGCATGAAGTAGTCGACGACTGCGATATCGACCGGCTGCGAGCGCAGCTTGCCTAGCCCTTCGGCCACGCTGGAGGCGGTCTCGACCAGAAATCCGTCGCGATTGAGCAGGCGCGAGAACGCGGCGCGCACGGTGGCCGAATCGTCGACCAGAAGAATGCGCAGTGGCGGCCCGGCCTCGACCGGCGCCTGCGGTTCGGGCGCCGAGGGTTCAAGCAGGTGGCCGAGCGCGGCGGCGGCTTCCTGGAAGTCGGCCCAGGGCAAGAGACCGGTGCGCGGACGGGTCATCCGCCAGTTGATTGCCGCCGCACTGGTGGTGTCGCTGAGCACCAGCACCGGCACGTGCTCGAACAGCGGACCATGCAGCAGGCCGAACACGTCCTCGGCAAGTCCCTCGGAATACTCTGGCCAGCCGATCACCACACCGTCGAAACGCGCCGTGCTGCCCGCCGCGCGCATCAGCACGGCGTAGGCATCATCCAGATTGCCAAGCGCTGTCACCCCGAAGCCGCGCTGGGTCAGCAGCGCGGACAGGGCGCGTCGTCGGGTGCTCGAGGCCTCCGTCAGCAGGACCGTTTTCACGCGATGATCGCCCCCTTCCGATCTGGAGCGCACCGCCGGTGCGCGCCTATCGCGCCGCCCCAGACCCCGGGCGGACTAATCGAACAAGGCTTCTAGCATACGCCACCCGGCCAGGTACACACCGATGGCGGTGCCAAGACTGGTCAGGAAGAAGTTGATCAGCACCCGGCTGACCCGGTTGCGCCACCAGCCGCCGATGCTGCCGACGTCATCGCGCAGGCGCTCGAAATCGGCGACCGTGGGCCGGCGCAGACTGACTTCGACCAGGGCGCTGACCGTCCCGGAAGAGAGCAGGGGATGCAGCGGGGTCAGCGGCGACGACACGAAGGCGGCGATGATGCTCAGCGGATGGCCGCCGGCGAGCAGGCAGCCCAGCGCGCCGAGCCCGCCGGTGGCGAGGATCCAGGCCATCAGCAGCTCGGTACCGAGGTCAACGCCGCGCGAGAAACCCCAGACGAAGCCGCCGATCACCAGGGTCGCCAGCAGCAGCGACAGCCAGGTGCCCCAGCGGGTCGGCGGTGGCAGGGTGTCGAGCCGGGCCAGGGTCGTCTCGGCCGGCTCGTCCTCGGTCTGCAGATAGCGAACCAACCCCTGCAGGTGCCCGGCACCGACCACCGCCAGCACTTCACTGCGGCCTTCGTTGCCTGCCTGCTGGCGCAGTCGCGCGGCCATGTAGCGGTCGCGCTCGTCGATCAGCGCGCCGTACAAGCGTTCGCTGCGACTGGCGAATTCGGCAAACGTACTCTCCAGCATGTCGCCACGCTTGAGATTCTCGATCTCGTCGGCATCGACCTCCTCGTCGACGAGCAGGGTCGCGAACAGGCCGCTCATCAGCTTGAGCCGCTGCCACCAGCCGACCGCTGCATGGGTGCGGCGCAAGGTCGTGCCGACGTCGCGGTCGATCCGCCACACCGGCAGATCCACAGACTCGGCACCGTCTATTGCCGCGCGCATCTCGGCGCCAGGCTCGATCCCCAACTGGCGGGCGAGGCGGCGCTGGTAGGCAGACAGCGCGAGGTTGGCAGCCACCAGGCCGACCTTGCCTTCGCGGACTACCTTGAACAGGTCCAGCTTGGCCAGCTGGTCGGGGTCGCGCAGGCCGCGATAGCGCGGCTCGCACAGCTCCACCGCCACCGCATCGAAATGCCGCTCGGCGAGCAGGGCCTTTACTGCATCAACGCTGGACTGCGACACATGTGCGGTGCCGAGCAAGGTGTAGCGACAGCCGTCGCGTTCAACCTGTTGAATCGGCTGTCCGGCCAGCGCATCACTGGGTGTGGCCGGCGTGGCGGTTGGCTCGGCGTCCTGGGGGTTGTCGATCATCGGGGCATCCATGCGAATCAGCGGCGCTGCCCACCCTGACGGGCCGACGCGCAAAACGGGACAGGCAGCGCGACTGGCCTGCCGTCCCGGGCGGGTGATCAGTCGCGATAGCGACGCAGCAGGTCGGCGTAGGCGTCGATCCGGCGGTCGCGCAGGAAGGGCCAGATGCGCCGCACCGATTCGCTACGCGAGAGGTCGACATCGGCGACCAGCACCTCGGCGGCGTCGAGCCCTGCTTCGGCCAGAATCTCGCCCTGCGGGCCGGCGACGAAGCTGCTGCCCCAGAAGCGGATGCCACTGCCGCCGGTGGGCGAAGCTTCGTGGCCAGTGCGGTTGCAGCTCAGCACCGGCAGCCCGTTGGCCACCGCATGGCCACGCTGGCTGAGGATCCAGGCCATGCGCTGGCGCTCCTGCTCGGCCGAGTCGTCATCCGGGTCCCAGCCGATGGCGGTCGGGTAGAAGAGGATTTCCGCGCCGGCCAGGGCCATCAGTCGCGCCGCTTCCGGATACCACTGGTCCCAGCACACCAGTACGCCAAGCCGCCCAACCGAGGTCTCCACCGGCTCGAAGCCGAGGTCGCCCGGAGTGAAGTAGAACTTCTCCAGGAATCCCGGATCGTCGGGGATGTGCATCTTGCGGTAGCGGCCGACCAGGGTGCCGTCCTTCTCCAACACAACCGCAGTATTGTGGTACAGGCCCGCGGCGCGGCGCTCGAACAGCGAGCCGACGATCACCACCTGATGCTTGGCAGCGAGCTTGCCGAGTCGCTCGCTGCTCGGGCCAGGGATCGGCTCGGCCCGGTCGAACTCGTCAACGCTCTCGTGCTGGCAGAAGTACGGACCGTTGTGCAGCTCCTGCAGCAGCACCAGTCGAGCACCTTGGCCTGCCGCCTCGGCGACCGCGGCCTCGATGCGCTGCAGGTTGGCCTCGGTTGTTCCGCGATCCTGGTCCTGGATGAGGGCGACGCGGAGGGTCTTGTTGCTCATGGGTGCTCCTTGGGCTTGCGCTGCTCCGATGCGTGTCGGGCGCGGTAAGGCTGGCGGTCGTCAACGCCGGGAAGGGCGGCTGACCTGCCTGCGGGATTCTGCCATCTGTGCCCCGGCGCTGCCGACGCGTATTGCCCGCCGGTTCAGGCAGCCAGTGCTCCACGCGGCAGCTGCATGGTCACGCAGTGCAGGCTGCCGTTCTGCCAGATCAGCGCCCGGCAGGGCACCGGCACGATCTCGCGGTCCGGGAAGGCCCTGGCCAGCACCGCGGCGGCGCTGGCGTCTGCCGGATCATCGTAGGCCGGCATCAGCACGGCGCCATTGATGATCAGGAAGTTGGCGTAGCTGGCTGCGAGACGCCGCTCGCCGTCGTGGATCGGCCGCGGCCAGGGTAGCGGGAACAGGGTGTATGGCGAGCCGTCCTTGCGACGCAGGCCGGCAAGCTCCTCGGCCATCCTGGCCAGCGGCGCGTGGTGGCTGTCCGTGGGGTCATCGCAGGCCTGGAACACGATGCTCTGCGGGCTGGCGAAGCGGGCGAGGGTGTCGATATGGGCGTCGGTATCGTCACCTTCCAGGTGTCCGTTCTCCAGCAGCAGGACCCGCTCCTGGCGCAGGTGTTCAGCCAACGCTGCGGCGACCTCGGCGCGGCTGCGCTGCGGATGACGGTGGCTGAGGCAGGCCCAGGTGCTCAGCAAGGTGCCTTCGCCGTCGGTTTCGACACCGCCGCCCTCAAGCACGAAATCGACCTTCCGATGGCGACAGTCGGCGTCGAACACGCCGGCGCGCAAAAGGCCCTCGATCAGGGCATCGTCTCGCTCGGCGGCGTACTTGCCGCCCCAGCCGGTGAAACGGAAGTCGAGCAGCAGCGGCCCCGCGTCCGCAAGCAGGGTGATCGGCCCGGAATCGCGCAGCCAGGTGTCGTCGTAGGCGATCTCGACAAAGCGCAGGCGCTGGGCGTTTGCGCCGGCAGCGTTGAGCTGTGCGGCGGCACGCTGCGCAAGTTGCTGGTCGCGGACGCAGACCAGCAGCGACTGGAAGCGGGAAACCGCGGCACCAAGCGCGGCATAGCTGGACTCCACCGCCTCAAGACGGTCGGCCCAATCGGTATCGTCGTGCGGCCAGGCGATCAGGACTGCGTCCTGCGGCTCCCACTCGGCCGGGAAGCGCGAGATGCTCTCGCTCACCGAGCCGCGCTCACGGAGTGTGGCTGGCCGGCTTCGGGCCTTTCTCGTTCGGCAGCGCGCGGGCGACGACCGCATTGACCACGTGGTCGTGCTCGAAATACACCGAGAAGGCGGGGTAGTCCCAGCGCGTGATCGGCGGGTGCTGCGGGGCGTTGCCGCCGACCGGAGCATGTTTGCGCAGCGGCACGCCGAACTGCGCCTCGACCTGGTTCATCAGGGCGCCGCGCTTGGGCAATGCCACGTCGCTGCGGGCCTCGACCCGCTCGATCAGCAGCACGTCGGCGCTGGCGATCGGGGCGGCCACGGCGAGGAACAGCGCAACGACAGGGATCAGGCGGTTCATGGGCAAACTCCTGGTTGGGTGGCCTGTGGCCGGCAGACGCACAGTGTAACGCCAAGATTGACTGTCCACAGCGCCCGCGCAGGCAACAAAAAGGGCCGCCGAAGCGACCCCTGTTGCTGCAAGCATGAGACCGCGATCAGCGCTGGCGCGCCTTGAAGCGGGGGTTGCTCTTGCAGATCACGAAAACCTTGCCACGGCGGCGGACCACCTTGCAGTCGCGATGACGGCTCTTGGCCGACTTGAGAGAAGACAGAACTTTCATAGTGAGGTCCGCTGTTTGGATCGGGGGCAGTAAAGTGCGGGATTATAGCGGCCGCCATGCAGATGCCGCAAGCCTGCCGGTTGCCTGACTTGCTTGCAGGGGCCGGATCCGGCCGACAAGGCCAGCCGTAAAGGTTGTGTTAGCGTTGGGTTTTGGCCCGGGCACCCGCCCTGCGGCTGGCAGTGGACATCGCACGGGCCGCGCATTGAACCAGCTCCCTGACATCCCGGGCCTTCGGATCCGCAGCGAGCTCGGCCGCGGCGGCATGGCCAGCGTGTTTGTGGCCGAGCAGACCGCGCTGGAGCGCGAGGTGGCGGTGAAGCTGGTGCTGCCGCGCCATCCCTCCGATCTGCAGCAGCTGCAGCGTCTCGAGAATGAGGCGCGCGCGCTCGCGGGGCTGCAGCATCCGCATATCGTAGAACTCTACGACTTCGGGCGCACCGCCGAGGGCGGCATGTACTACGTGATGCCCCTGCTGCCCGGCGGCGACCTCAGTGCCTGGCAGGCGCCGGTCGACGAAGACCGGGTTGCCGAGCTGCTCCAGGCCCTGCTCGATGCGCTGGCTCACGCCCATGCGGCGGGCGTGGTGCACCGGGATATCAAGCCCGAGAACATTCTGTTTGATCGCAACGACCGTCCCTTGCTGGCCGACTTCGGCGCGGCGCTACGGCGCTCCAAATCGCGGTTGACTGGCGAAGGCCTGGCCATCGGCAGCGCCGGCTACATGAGCCCGGAGCAGGCCCGCGGGGCCGAGGTCGATGCGCGCTCGGACCTTTACAGTCTGGGCGTGCTGGCCTTCGAGCTGCTGACCGGGCATCTGCCCTTCGACGGGCCCGACGCCCTGGCCATCGCCATGGCCCAGGTCGAGAATCCAGTGCCGACCTTGCCCGCAGCACTGGCGCATTGGCAGGCCTTTCTCGACCGCGCGCTTGCCTATGAGCCGGCCTGGCGCTTTGCCAGCGCCGAGGAAATGCGCGCCGCGCTGGATGCCGTGGACGCTGATCCGCTGGACGCCGCGCCCGAGATCGATACGCGCAAGCTTGGCGCGAGCCTTGCCGGTGGGGTGCTGCTGGTGCTGGCCATGCTGTTCTGGCTGACCCGCGAATCGGCCGTCGATGTCGATGCCATCGGTAGTCTGATCGCCGCCGGCGAACTGCTCCCGCCGGCCGAGCCCAACGCCCTGGACGCCCTGCTTGCGGCCAAACGCGAAGGCCTCAGTCCGATTCTCCTGAGCGGCGCGCGTGAGGGGTTGCTACAGGCCTTGCTCAACGAACAGGAGGCGATTCTGGTCCGCGGACGGCTGGACCAGCTGCCCGCGCTCTGGGAACGCTGGCAGCTGGCCATCGGCGCGCTCGACGCCTATGCCGAGCCGCTGGTGATCAACCACAATCGGCGCGTCGAGGCCCTGCTGCAGCCGCAACTGGAATCGGCGCTGACGCGCTTTGACCGCAGCGAGGCAGCGCTTGCCCTGCGCCTGGTCGATGGCTCGGCGATGGCCAGCAAGCAGTTGCTGGAACTGGCCAGCCGGGTTCGCGCATTGCCCACCGAGGGTGAGCCCTTTAATGATCCGGGTGGGCCGCGCCTGCTGCTCCTGGAACGGCCGCAGCCGGACCGCGCCGGCTACGCCCTCATGCTGGCACCGCTGAGCCCGGCGATGTTTGCCAGTTTCGATGCCGACGCCGCCGGCCAGGCCTGCGCCGCGCCGGTCGCCGCAGCGCAAGGTTGCATCGGCCACGATCAGGCAGAACGCATCGCGCGCTGGCTCAGCGAGCGCACCGGCCAACGCTATCGTTTGCCGAACCGCGGCGAGCTGCGTGCGGCACTGGACCAGTTGGCGCGCCAGCCCCTGTACGCCTGGACATCCGAATGCCGGATGCTGCGCGAGCCGGCGGCAAAGCCCGGAGCGGTCAAGCGTGCCTGGGGGCGTATCCGTTCGGTGTTCGGCGCCGAGCCGGCGCAGGCCGACGCGCGCTGTGTGGGGCACTGGGCTGTGGCCCTCGACGGAAGTGGGCAGGATCGCGCCTATGAGCGCGCAACGCCGGCAACCAGCGTGGTGCTGCTCAGGGAAGTACCCGCCGCCGCGCAATAGACTTGCGGAGGCGGCGTGCGCGGGCCTTAAAGCGGGGCCTTGAAATCGGGCAGCGGGCCGGGTTTTGCGATGTGATAGCCCTGCCCGTAGTGCACGCCGGCGCCACGCAGGAAATCCTGCAGCTCCTGCGACTCGATGAACTCGGCGATGGTCTTGAGCTGGTAGCCGTTGGCCAGCACCACGATGGCCTGGACGAAGGCCTGGTTGCGCTGGTCCTTGAGCACCTGGCGCACATAGCTGCCGTCCAGCTTGACGTAGCTGAAGGGCAGGTCGCGCAGGTAGGCGAACGAGGAATAGCCGACGCCGAAATCGTCGAGCGCAAACTCGCAGCCCAGTTGGCACAGCTCGGTCATCGCCGACTTCGCCGCGCGCATGTCGCGCAGGGCGGCGGTTTCGGTTACTTCGAGGATCAGCCGCGGACGGGTCAGGCCGGATCGGGCGATGATCCCGCGGAGCGTGTCGAGGAAGTCGGCGCGCTGCAGGGTCGGGCCGGACAGGTTCACCGACAGGCCGAGATCCGGTCTGTGTTCGCTCATCTCGCGCAGCGCGCGCATCGAATGGGCGATTACCCAGTAGTCGATCCGGTGGATGAAACCGATCTCCTCGGCGATGGAGATGAACTCTGCTGGACTTGCGATGCTGCCGTCCGGCAGGCGCATCCGGATCAGGCATTCGAAGTGCGATATCGCGCCGTTGGCAAGGTCGGCAATCGGCTGGAAGACCAGTTCGAAACGATCATTGGCGAGCGCGTCCTGCAGTCGCTCTTTCCACAGGCTAAGGTGCTGTGACCGGGCGACCAGGTGGGCGGCGTCGGCGCGCAGCACCCACTCGCCCTGGCCGGCGCGCTTGGCTTCCTGGAGCGCAGCGTCTGAGTGATTGAACAGCTCCGCCTTGGTCCGGCACTGGCTGGGGAACATCGCCACCCCGATGCAGCAGGACAGATCGTGGCTGCGCCCGGTACTGGTGGTCACGTGTCTTGCCAGTGACTGCACCAGGCGCTCGGCGATCGACCCCACCGCGGCCGGCTGCACGTCGTGCAGGATGATCATGAACTCATCGCCGCCGGTGCGCGCCACCGAATCGTTGCGGGTGACGTTGTCCTCAAGGGTTTTCGCGACCAGGGCCAGCACTTCGTTGCCGGCCTCGTGGCCATCACTCTTGTTGATCAGGCCGAAACCGTCGAGGTCGATGAACAGCAGGGCGAAGGTATCGCCCCGGGCGATCAGCTCGTCGATCTCGCGTTCGATACGGCGCCGGTTGAACAGGCCGGTCAGTCCGTCGTGGTCGGCCATCCAGGTGATCTCGGCCAGCGCCCGCTGTTCGCGGGTCAGGTCGAGGCCGATCGAGAGCAGCAGTGCTTCGTTGTCCGGACCCTTCACCGCGCAATGGATCCAGCGCATGCTGCGCTGGTTCGATCCGCTTCCGAGCCGGTTCTCGGTGACTATCGGCGCGGCCTCGGGTTCGCTCTTGATCCGGGCGAACAGCTGGATCCGCGCGGCGTCGTCCTCGTCGTCATCCACAAACAGCTGGAGCAGGGCGCTGCCCGACGGGGTCCCGGCCAGGGCTGCGCGGCCTCCGGCATTGCTGCGGATCACCCGACCAACGCCGTCGTGGACCAGAATGCTGAGCTGGGCATGCTCGAACAGTCGATCAACGAACTCACCCTGCCGACGCAGCGCGTCGATCTGCACGGTCAGCGCGTGATCACGCTCCTCCACCTGGGTGCCCAGCTCGGTCAGCCGGGCGATCAGCGCGGTTGCGGTATCGCCAAGGAGGTCGACTTCATCGGTCCAGCGATTCGGTCGTTCCTTGGCAATCAGGGCACGGGCCTGCTCGAACTGGCCGTCGGCGATCATCGGCATGGCTGTGGAAAGGCGGCGCAGACGACGGGCGACGCGCGCCAGCAGCTGTCGCACGCTCCAGGCACCGGCCAGCAGGGCCAGCAAGCTCAGCCAGGTCGCCCCGACGCGCTGCTCGCGCATCTGCGCGTAACGCGCGCCGACGTCCTGGGCAAGCATCAGCTGGATGTTCGCGCTGGCCGGGTCGCTGTCGATTCGGGCGCTGGACACCGCGTACTTCTGGCCGCTCGACGGATCGTCGATCAGCCAGGGCAGGCTGCCGGGTGGCCGTGACAGCAGCGGGCGGACAGCCCCTGGCAGGGCGTCGCTACCGGAGTTGGCGAGCAGCTCCGGGGCGCCTTCGTCGCGCAGCCAGATCATCAGCTCGGCATCGTCCAGGGCGGCGAACGAGACCACCCAGTCGGCCAGCGAGCGCTGCCCGACGATCGCCATCGAGCCGCCTCGTCCGTCCAGCACAGGTTCTGCGGCGATCAGGGCGCAGCGCTGTCCGCAGGCGATGCGCGAAAGCGGCGAGCGGCGCAGCAGGACCTCACGACCAAGATCGCGCAACAGACGCTCCTCGCGCAGCGCTTCCGTCGGCTGGGCCGCCTCGCGACCGGCGCTGAAGCGGGCCGCGATGGCCCGCTCATTGTCGACCAGCAGAACCTGTTCGAACTCGAGATCAAGTCCCGATGCGATCAGCGCATCGGCCAGCTGCAGGTCAGCCGACCCGCGATCACCGGCAGCGTCCGCGGGGACGGCGATGCCAGCCAGGGAGCGCAGTGCGAGCAGGGTATTGTCGCGCTGCAGGTCGAGCATGCGTGCAAGCCGCAGCCGCACCTTTTCCTGTCCGTGTCGAAGCTCATCTTCGAAGCGCTCGCCGGTCTGCTTCCACAACAACAGGTTTGCGCCACTGACCATCACCAGCAGGACCAGCGCGGTCAACAGGCTGGCCTTGTCATGCAGGCTGACCCGGAGAGCGCGATCGGACATGGCCGCCCCCGCTTCTAGAAGCGGTAACTGAGGCTTAGCGCAAGCAGGTTCCAGTCGCGCTTGAGGCCGGTGAAGTCGCGGATCTGGGAGCGCGGCAGGAAGGCGGTGCCGTCCACCCAGTGATGTTCGGCGCGCAGCGTCCAGTCTGCGTTCAGATCAAAGCGTGAGCCGAGAACCCAGGACTTGCTGAATGCAAGGTGGGCGACGCCGAAGTTGGGCTCGAACACCAAGGTGCCGCGGCGGTCGTCGACATTGGCGTAGAACACTTCGCGTCGGCCGAACACTTCCAAGGCTCGCTGCGGACGCCAGCCGAGCTGAACGAAGTGACTCTCGCTGGCGGGTGTCACGCTGGGAAACGGCGGCGGGAAGCCGGGCAGCTTGGCGCGCTGGCGGGAGGATTCGCCGATTGCATACCAGTTGGCCGACTGCCACTCCGCCGACCAGACGGTGATCAGGCCATGGATTTCGGCGCCGCTGAAGGGATCCATCGGGCCGGCGGCCGAATAGCCGAGTTCACCGTCGACATGGCTGACGCCCAGACGCAGCCGCTCGTCGAAGGCGCTCATGGTCAGCTGGGCAGCGTAGAGGCTGACATCGCGGAACGGACCCGGCGCGTCGGTGCCGATTGCCAGCAGTTCCAGCTCGCTGGTCTCGTTGCTTCGACGTCCGCCGACCAGGCTGAGCTGTACCCGGGTCTCGCCGATGCTCTGGCCGAGGTCGAGGCGGACGCCGTCGCCGGAGGAAACCAGCTCGCGCAGCGGTTCGAAGTACACCGACAGCGGCGGCAGCACGCCAAGGCGGGTTTGTGGCACGTCACGGGTTTCGTTGAACAGGCCCAGCGGCACCTTGACCCGACCGGCCTGGATGGTGGCCTGGGTGCGCTCTTCCTGCAGCAGGGCGAACTCGAGCAGGGCGAAATCGACAAAGGTGCGCCGGCCATCCAGGTCGCCGGCCTTGCGATAGATCAGCTGGGCGGCGCCGCGAAGGCGCGGGGTGAACTGGGCGGAGGCCGTGATTCCTGCCTCACGCCATTCGAGGCCATCCTCGGAACTGCCGAAATAACGGTTCTCGCTGGTGTGCAGGTGGCCAAGGGACACGAAGCCGCTGATCTGGCCCTGCGTCTCGGCCGCTGCAAGCCCCGCCGCCAGCGCCATCCAGCCCACGAACAGGGCGCGAGAGAAGTGCATGCTCAAGGTGTTTCTCCTGCCGCCGAATCTGCTGCCGCAGGCCGGACTACCCGGACTGCCTCCAGCTCGGCATGGCCGCTCGTTACATAGCCGATTGCGCCCGGCGTGCTTGCCACGCGCTCGATCATTTCCGCTTCGCTTGCCACTTCGCTCGGGGCCTGCCCGGTGCCCGAGAACACCAGCCGGTCCCAGCTGCGGCGTAGCAGATGGGGAAGGATTCGCAGCGATTGCTCGGCAAAGCGCACGTGGGCGGGGTGGTTGTCGGGGAGGGTGAAGACGCGAAGCCCCTGGCCGTCCGGCCACTGTCGAAGACGCATCGTGTAGATGGTCCGCAGTTGGCTAGCGTCGATGTCGCCGACCACGTCCGGATGGACGATCAGCAGGACCTCGCCACTCGCGTCGGCAGTCCGCGCAGAGGCGATACCAGTCATCGCCGCGGCCAAGCCCAGAAGGGCGAGCGCGGCTGACAGCGCGAGGGCTCGTTTCACTGCCTGGAGTGCCCCCGCATTGC